>JAFADX010000107.1 GCA_023424475.1 Pseudomonadota bacterium | reverse complement strand
GCTCGCCCCGGACCGCGCGACCGGCGACGTGCTGCGCGCCGGCGATCCCGGCCTGATCGTCAGCGAGGCGCCGCTTGCGTCGCTGCTCGATGACCCACGGCGGGGCACCTGGGTGGTGGGCCCGGGTCTTCCGCCCGTCCGGGCGACGCTCGAAGCCCTGGCCGCCATCCGGGGTGCCGGGCGCCTGGTCGTCGCGGATGCGGGCGTTCTGGCTGCAGCGGCGGGCCGGCCGGAGGCGCTTGCGGGGTCCACGGTCCTGACCCCGCACGAGGGCGAGTTCAGCCGAATCTTCGGCCCGCCGGGCGGCGATCGACCGGCGGCGGTGCGCCGGGCGGCGGCGATCGTCGGCGGCGTGGTCCTGCTCAAGGGGCCGGACACGGTGATCGCCGCCCCCGACGGGCGGGTGGCCATCAATGCCAATGCGCCGCCGAGCCTGGCCACGGGCGGGACCGGCGACGTGCTGGCCGGCGTGATCGCCGGCCTGCTGTCGGCCGGGATGCCTGCCTTCGAGGCCGCCGCAGCGGGGGCATGGATCCATGGCGAGGCGGCCCGGCGCGCTGGGCCGGGCCTGCTCGCGGAGGACCTGCCGCCATGCGTGCCGGCTGCCATCGCACTCGCCAGGGGCGGCCTCTGAAACCCAAACAGAAAAGATGGTTAGAGGAGCATTGGAAGATATGATCTGAGAAACAGCGTATAATTCCCTGACTGCCGCATTCCATGCACGAACCCTTGGAGAACCGGACGTGCAGGGATTGCGCCCGAGGCGCCCTCAGGTACGGTTCCGGCCGTCCGATACCCGGACAAATCCCATGACGAAACACACAACCACCTGGGCGCGAACAAGATGTTGGAGATCGCGGCCTCGTCTCGACGCTATATCATGATCTGAAAAACAAGACTCTCGAAATTGACGCAAGCCATTGATTTCATGACTCTCCCGCACCTAGACTTAACGCGTCCTTGAGCAGGGGGCCTCAATGAGCAGCAATCTGATCGTCGCGCTCCACCAGGAAGAGCGTTCCATCGTCGCGGAGCTTCGCGCATCGCGGCTCTTCCAGCGCCTGGAGGGCGTGCGGAAGTTGCTTTCCCTCTACGACGAACAACCATCCGTCTCGATCGGGATCGAGGGCCTCGGCGAGGCCGAGCGCGCGCCGGCCGCGGCCGCCGCAGGCACGGCGCCCCTCCGCATGGTGCCGCCGGCGATGTCGATGCCGGCCGCGCCTGCCTCCCAGCCCATTCCCATGCCCGGTCCGACCGCCGCGTCCGCCGAGGCCGTCTCTCATGCGGCGGTCGCCGCACCGAGCGCGGAAGCGCCGGCGGAATCCGCGAGCGTGGTCTCCAGCGTCCGTGCTGCCCTCCTGGGCATCGGCAAGCCGTAATCCAGGGGACCCCACCGCGGGGAGGGCCGCGAACCTCTGGGGGGAGGTTCGCGGCCCTGTCATCTCCGGTGCGCCACGCCGCCCTTCCGCTTCACGGTATGTGTCGCTAGATTTCAAGCACGACACGACCGGGGGTGCCGCATGTCCGACGTTGCTATCCAGGACGGCCTTCTCGACCGGGCGCTTCGCCGGGTCTCGACGCTCTGGCGCGACATGGCGTCGGTCGTCCGGGTCGGCGAGCAGGCCGACCCGGACCTCGATGCCCGCCTGCGCGACTGCCTCGAGGCCCGTGGCGGCGAGATCTCGGCCCGGGCGCGCGCTGCGGGCCTGGCCGATACCTATCGCACGCTCGATACCGCCGGGCGGACCGATTTCCTCCGCGCCCTCGCGGCCTTCGATTCGGACCCCGCCGCCGTCGCCCAGGCGATGGAGAAGGTGGCGGGCGCGGCCGATGCCGCGGAGCGTGCCGTGGCGACCGCCCGGCTGCGCCGCGCGCTCGAACCGCCGCGCATCCGCCTGCTCACCGCCTTTGCCGCGATACCGGACGGGGTGAAGTTCCTCGTCGACCTCCGCGCCGACCTGCTTGCCCGCCGGGACGGCGACAAGCTGCTGCAGGCGCTCGAGACCGACCTCAAGGGGCTGCTCTCGGCCTGGTTCGATGTCGGCTTCCTCGAACTGCGGCACATCGACTGGCATTCGCCGGCCGTCATCCTCGAGAAGCTGGTCCAGTACGAGGCGGTGCATCGCATCCGCACCTGGCGGGACCTCAAGAACCGGCTGGATTCCGATCGTCGCTGCTACGCCTTCTTCCACCCGCGCATGCCCGAGGAGCCGCTGATCTTCGTCGAGGTGGCGCTGACCCAGGGATTGTCCGACAGCGTGCAGCGCCTGCTGGACGAGAAGGCGCCGGTGCTGGACCCGCGGCAGGCCGATACGGCGGTCTTCTACTCGATCAACAACTGCCAGCGGGGCCTGGACGGCATTTCCTTCGGCAACTTCCTGATCAAGCGGGTGGTCGGGCTGCTGCAGGATGAAATGCGTAATATCAAGCAATTCTGCACTCTTTCTCCCATTCCAGGTTATCGACGCTGGCTCGAGGCGTCCCTCGCCGCCGGGGGGATCGCGTTGACCGAGGAGGAAATGAAGGCGCTGCGTGCCGCCGTGCCCCTGCTGCCGCAGGGTGAGCCCGACGCTCCCGAGCCGGACGAGGCGGCGATCCTGGGCGGGTTGCTCGCCCGCCGGCCGCCCTGGCGCGAGGAGCAGACGCAGAAGCTCCTCGAGCCGCTGCTGACCCGCCTCTGCGCCCGCTACCTGCTGAAGGAGGAAGCGCCGAAGCGCGCCGGCCGCGCCCGCGACCCCGTGGCGCATTTCCACCTCTCCAACGGCGCCCGGATCGAGCGGCTGAACTGGCGTGCGGACATCTCGGACAACGGCATGCGCCAGTCCTATGGGCTGATGGTGAACTACCTCTATGACCCCGACCGGATCGAGGACCATCACGAGGCCTATGTCGGCGAAGGCCGGCGCGCCGCCTCGACCGCCATCCGCCGCCAGGCGAAGGCCTGAAGCATTTCCGGTGCATTTCCGGTGAACGTGCGTTCGCCCCCAAGGCTCTGTTCTTGCGAACATCTGCACCTGTCCGGATGGGTTCATCCGGACAGGATCTGCTCCAGGCCCCTCGCCGTGCTCCTGCGCGGGCAGGGGCGCCAGGCCGCTGCTTTCGCGGGCATCGCATCCGCTCCGGGGATGCGGCAAGAGCGGGACCTGGCCTAGAGCCGTTCCCGTTCGTCCTGGCTCACGGCAACGTCTCCGGTCCTTTGTTTCTGCGAGCATCTTCACCCGATCAGGCCATTCCACCTGATCGGGATCTGCTCCAGCCGAGCGACTGCAACCGCAACTACCCGTCCTGGTCGCTGCGCGGCGTCCTCCTCGCGCGGCTGTCCGGCATCGGCTTCGTGACGGAAGCCGTGCCGGCGGACGACCCGGCCGTGCGGGAGGACCTGCTGCTGCGCTCCTCCTCCGTCCGCTACCCGTGGCTCGTGCACGATGGCGTGCGGATCTGGGACGTGCTCGCCATCGCCGAATACCTGAACGAGGCTTTCCCGGCCGCGGGGATACCGCCCGACGACCGGCAGGCGCGGGCCCTCTGCCGCTCTCGGCGAGATCCATTCGGGTTTCGCGGCGCTGTGCTCGGCCCTGCCGATGACCCTGAGGGCCCGCCGGCCGGACTTCCCGGTCTGGCCCGGTCCCCTGCCGGCATCGAGGCGATCGAGGCCATCCGGTCCGATTGCCTGGCGCGGAGCGGCGGGCCGTGGCTCTTCGGCGCCCGGCCCTCCGTTGCCGGCGCGATGCACGCGCCCGCCGCCACGCGCTTCCGGATCTATGACGTGTGACGTGACGATCGGCGCAACGGCGTCGGCCTGCATGTGCCACGTCCTCGCCTGGGCTGGCCTGTCGAATGGGCGCACGAGGCCCTGGCCGCGCCCGAGGAGATCGCCGAACTCGAGGTCAAGTTCTGAATCCGGCAGGGGCCGGTGGCCTGTGACGTCGCGTGACGGCCTCCTCGAACAAAACGTCACGCCGATGCCGCCGTGGATGCAAGCGGAATGCTGCGCTGCACAAATCGTTGGCAGGTCTCGGGCCGTGAGCCCGCTCACGGTGCCCCGGAGCCGCGCGTGCGAATGATGGAGCCTGTGAATGGGGAGGCCCGCATGGTCGCCATGTCCCAGTTCTTCCTGGTCCTCTCAGCGAGCCTCGGCGCTCTGCTGCTGCTTTCGCGGGGCCTGGTCCGCCCGGTCCGGGTGCGCCGCCGCCGCTGACCGCCCGGCCTTCTCCCGCCCCCTGCGAAGGCCCATAGTCGCGCAGCAGTGACACGAGGCTACGGGGGAGTTCCGGGACATGACCGCGCAGGGCAAGGCACGCCGACACGACACGCCCGGCGAGGCACGTCGTGTCGAGCTCCTTCATGCGCTGGAGCGCAAACTGCTCTGGCTCTCGGCCTGGATGATCCACCATGCCAACCATGTCCGTCCGAACCGCGACGGCCTGAAGGTCGGCGGGCACCAGGCCTCCTGCGCCTCCTCGGTCTCGATCCTCGCGGCGCTCTATTTCTCGATCCTGCGTCCGGCCGACCGCGTGGCGGTGAAGCCCCATGCCGGGCCCGTCTTCCACGCCATCAACTACCTGCTCGGCCGCCAACAACGCGAGAAGCTGGAGACGTTGCGCCAGTTCCACGGCATCCAGCCCTACCCGTCGCGCGTGAAGGACGGGCCGGAGGTGGACTTCTCCACCGGCTCGGTCGGGCTCGGCGTCGCGCTCGCCTCCTTCGGCTCGCTGGTCCAGGACTATGTCCACCTGCACGACCTGGCCCCCGAGGGCGTGCCGCCCGGCCGCCACGTCGCCGTCGTGGGCGATGCCGAACTCGACGAGGGCAACATCTACGAAGCCCTGCTCGAAGGCTGGAAGCACGACATCCGCAATGTCTGGTGGGTGGTGGACTACAACCGCCAGAGCCTCGATTCCGTGGTGCCGGACCGCCTCTTCGGCCGCATCGAGGGCCTGTTCCGCGACATGGGCTGGAACGTCGTCACCATCAAATACGGCCGCAAGCTCGAAGCCGCCTTCGCGCGGCCGGACGGTGAGCACCTGCGCCGCTGGATCGACGACTGCCCGAATTCACTCTACGCCGCGCTGACCTTCCAGGGCGGCGCCGCCTGGCGCAGCGCGATCCTTGCCGAACTCGGCCGGGTCGAGGGCATCCGCGCCATCATCGACCCGCTGACCGACGAGGAACTCGGCGCGCTGATGACCAATCTCGGCGGCCACGACATCGAGACGCTGACCGAGGCCTTCCGCGCCCAGGATGCCGATGGCGACCAGCCCACCTGCTTCATCGCCTACACCGTCAAGGGCATGGGCCTGCCCTTCGCCGGGCACAAGGACAACCATGCCGGGCTGATGACGAAGGAGCAGATGGAGGGCTTCCGCGCGGCGATGAACATCCGCCCGGGGCGCGAATGGGACCTGTTCGAGGGGCTGGGCATTCCCGAGGCGGAACTGCGCGACTTCATCGCCTCGGTTCCCTTCGCGCAGCCCCTGACGGCGGCCGGGCGCTCGCTGGTCTCGCCGGCCATCCACGTGCCCGCGGCCTTCGCGCCGCCACGGGTGGGGGAGGGGCGGAAGATCGCGACCCAGGCGGCCTTCGGCGACATCCTCGCCGAGATCGGGCGCGGGCAGGGGGAATTCGCCGACCTCGCGAAGCGCATCGTCACCACCAGCCCCGACGTGACGGTCTCGACCAACCTCGGGCCCTGGGTGAACCGGCGCGGCATCTTCGACCGGCACAAGAAGAACGACGTCTTCCGCGATGCGAAGCTCGCCTCCGCGCAGCGCTGGGGCATGTCGCCCGAGGGCCAGCATGTCGAGCTTGGCATCGCCGAGCAGAACCTCTTCCTCGTGCTCGCGGGGCTGGGGCTGGCGGACCGGCTCTATGGCGCGCGGCTGCTGCCGGTGGGCACGGTCTACGACCCCTTCGTGAACCGCGGCCTCGATGCGCTGATCTACGCCTGCTACCAGGATGCGCGCTTCCTGCTGGTCTCGACGCCCTCGGGCCTGACGCTGGCGCCGGAAGGCGGGCAGCACCAGTCGGTGAACACGCCGCTGATCGGCATGGCGGCAGACCGGCTCGCCTCCTTCGAGCCGGCCCATGCCGATGAACTGGCGATCCTGCTGCGCCATGCCTTCGAGCACATGCAGAAGCCGGACGGCTCGGCGGTCTGGCTGCGGCTGTCCACGCGCGGGCTGCTGCAGCCGCAGCGCGCGCTCGATCCCGCGGCGGTGATCGCCGGGGCGCACTGGGTCGTGCCGCCGGGGCAGGGGGCGCGGATCGCCATCGCCTACCAGGGGGCACTGGCGCCCGAGGCCATGGCGGCCTTCGAGGAATTGCGCGCCGAGGAACCTTCCGCCGGCCTCCTTGCCATCACTAGCCCCGACCGGATGCACGCCGAATGGCTCGCGGCGCGCAGGGCGGCGCGGCGCGGTGCGCGGCAGGTGTCGCACATCGAGCGCATCCTGGCGCCGCTGGCGCCGGAGGCCGCGCTGGTCGCGGTGCTGGACGGGCACCCGGCCGCCCATGCCTGGATGGGCGCGGTGCGCGGGCAGCGCGTGGTGCCGCTCGGCGTGGACCGCTTCGGCCAGGCTGGCGACATCCCGGACCTCTACCGCGAATACGGGCTCGACAGCGACGCGATCCTCGACGCCTGCGCCGAGGCGCTGCTCGGCCGGGCCTGAGCGGCATGCCGGCAGCGGCGAATTTTTCGCCGCCGCTGTCGATCCGGGCGGGCCTCGTTCGTCGCATCGGCAGGAAGGTCGGTGGGACCTTCCCCGGACGAGGAGAAGCACGATGCGCGTAATGGTGATGGTCAAGGCGACGGACGACAGCGAGGCGGGCGCCATGCCCACGGCCGAGTTGCTCACGGCAATGGGGAAGTTCAACGACGAGCTGGCCAGAGCCGGAGTCTTACTGGCCGGGGAAGGGCTGCGTCCATCCAGCCAGGGCAAGCGCGTCGCCTTCGACGGCCCTGGCCGCACCGTTATCGACGGGCCCTTTGCCGAGACGCGGGAACTGGTCGCAGGCTTCTGGCTCTGGGAGGTCAAGGACATGGCGGAGGCGGTGGAATGGGTGAAGCGCTGCCCGAACCCCATGTTCGGGCCGAGCGAGATCGAGATCCGCCAGGTCGTCGAGGCCGGCGACTTCGGAGAGGCGATGGCGGCGGATCTCGGCGAGCAGATCGGCCGCCTGCGCGACCACACCCGCGGGAGGTGACGCGCGGCCGCTTGCCTCGGCCGGCGCCGCCGCCCTAATCGGAGCGCGTGGCAGCGCAGGACATCCATGCGGCGGTGGAGGCGGTCTTCCGGATCGAGCGGGCCCGGCTGACCGCGGGCCTGGTCCGCTTCGTCCGCGATGTCGACCTGGCCGAGGAGCTGACGCAGGACGCCCTGGTGACGGCGCTCGCGGAATGGCCGCGGGGCGGCGTCCCGGACAATCCGGGCGCCTGGCTGATGGCCGCGGCGAAACGCCGCGCCATCGATCGCGGCCGCCGCGCGCGGATGCTGGCCCGCAAGCATGCCGAGATCGCCCGCGATCTCGACGCCGCGCGGGACGAAAGCGCCGACGCGATCGAAGCCGGGCTGGACGACGAGTACGGTGACGAACTCCTCGCCCTGATCTTCACCGCCTGCCATCCCGTGCTCGCCCCGGATGCGCGCGCGGCGCTGACCCTGCGCCTGGTCGGCGGGCTGACGACAGGGGAGATCGCGCGTGCCTTCCTCTCGAACGAGGCGACGATCGCCCAGCGCATCGTGCGGGCGAAGCGGACCCTCGGCCGCAGCGGCCTTGCCTATGCGGTGCCGCGCGGGGAGGAGCGGGCAGGGCGCCTCGCCTCGGTGCTCGAGGTCATCTACCTGATCTTCAACGAGGGCTACGCGGCGACGGCGGGCGAGGACCTGGTGCGGCCCGCCCTTTGCACCGAGGCATGCCGGCTCGGCCGCATCCTGGCCGGCCTCGCGCCGGAGGAGCCCGAGGTCCTGGGCCTGCTGGCCCTGATGGAGATCCAGGCATCGCGGCTGGCGGCGCGGAGCGGACCCGACGGCGCCCTGCTGCCGCTGCCGGCACAGGACCGGGCAGGCTGGGACCGGCTGCGGATCCGGCGGGGCCTGCATGCGCTGGAACGGGCGTCGGCATTGGGCGGTGCCGATGGCCCCTATGCGCTGCAGGCGGCGCTCGCGGCATGCCACGCCCGCGCCCGCACCTACGACGAGACCGACTGGGCCCGGATCGCGGACCTCTATGACCGGCTCGCGCTGGTCCTGCCATCCCCCGTGGTCGGGCTGAACCGGGCCGTCGCGCATGGCATGGCCTTCGGCCCGGAGGCCGGGCTTTCCATGGTCCTCGCGATCGAGGCGGCCGGCGCGCTCAGGGGCTATGCCCCGCTGCCGGCGGCGAAGGGGGATTGCCTGTTCCGGATGGGCCGCATGGGCGAGGCGCGGGCGGCCTTCGGGGAAGCGGCCGCCGCGACGCGCAATGCGCGGGAGAGGGATTTCCTGCTCGGCCGGGCGGCGGCCTGCGGCTGAGGGGGCCTTTTTCGGGGCCATGCGGCCCTTCCGGCCTCCGCCCGCGCTTGGAAACCCTGCCGTCCTGCGCTAAACCCCGGCCCCTGCCGCCGCGCGGCGCCTCGCGGGCGGGCGTGGTGGAACTGGTAGACACGCCGGATTTAGGTTCCGGTGGCGCAAGCCGTGGGGGTTCGACTCCCTTCGCCCGCACCAAGGCGCCGCCGGGTTTCTCTAGCCTTTGGAATGGATGGACGTCCCTCGATGCAGGTCACCGAGCTCGCGAATGACGGGCTGAAGCGCGCCTACTCCGTCACCGTCTCCGCGGGGGACATCGCCGCCACGCGCGACAAGCGCCTGGCCGAGATCGCCAAGACCGTGACCATGCCCGGCTTCCGTCCCGGCAAGGTCCCGATGTCGGTGGTCAGCCGCCGCTACGGCTCCGCCGTGCTCGGCGAGGTGCTGGAGCAGTCCGTCTCCGATTCGTCGCGCAAGGTGATCGACGATCGCGGCCTCAAGCCCGCGCTGCAGCCGAAGATCGAGATCGTGAACTTCGCCGAGGGCGCCGACCTCGAGTTCAGGATGGATTTCGAGGTGCTGCCCGAGGTGCCGATGCCCGACTTCTCGGGCATCGAGCTCGAGCGCCTGAAGGCCGAGCCGACCGACGCGGCGATCGACACGGCGCTTGCCTCGATCGCCGAGCGCAACGGCACCCTCGAGGACGCCGAGCCCCGCGCCGCGGCCAAGGGCGAGGTGCTGGTCTGCGACTTCGTCGGCCGCCTGCCGGCGGACCTGCTGAAGAACGGCGCCGGCCTCGGCGCACGCCCCGGCAGCCCGGGCGAGTTGCCGACCGGCTGGACCCTCTCGGTCCCGGCCGGCCTCGCGGCCGAGGTCGCGGCGATCGGCACGGAGAAGGGCCTGCCCTATTTCGACCTGGTGGTGAAGGGCACCGCGGCCGAGGCGGGTGTGCTGAAGCTCGCGATCGGCGACGCCGCCGGCGTTGCGGCGAAGGCCGGCGCGTCGCTGACGCTGTCGGTGAACGCCGAGGTGAGCGCGGGTGCGATGCCCGGCGCGGCGAGCCTCGGCTTCGATGAGCTCGGCAAGGACGGCGCCGTCGGCGCCACCCGCGTCTCCGCCGCGCTGAACGGCGCGGAGCGCGTGACCCAGACCCTGTCGGACAACGCCGCGATCACGTCCGCCCGCCCGGTGATCGAGGCGCCGGTTGCCGCCGGCGCCGCGGTCGACCTGACCCTGCGGGTCGGCCCGGCCCGTGTCTTCGCCGGCGCCGAGGAGCCCGAGGCCCGGGTCTTCGCCGGCGGCACGGCGAACGACATGCCGATCGAGGTCGGCGGCGCCGGCTTCATCCCCGGCTTCACCGAGCAGATGGAAGGCATGGCCCCGGGCGAGGCCCGCGACATCGACGTGGTCTTCCCCGGCGACTACGGCTCGGCCGAGCTTGCCGGCAGGCATGCGCGCTTCACCATCACGGCGAAGTCGCTCAAGACCCGCAAGCCGCGCGCCATCGACGACGAGCTGGCCAAGGCCGTCGGCATGGCCGACCTCGGCGCGATGAAGGAGGCGATCCGCGGCTCCCTGCAGCGCGAATACGATGCCCTCTCGCGCCTGCGCGTGAAGCGCGCGCTGCTCGACAGCCTCGCGGACAAGGCCGCCTTCCCCGTGCCGGAGGGCATGGTCGAGGCCGAGTTCAACCAGATCTGGCAGCGCGTGGAGGCCGACCTCAAGGCCGGCCGCCTGGATGAGGACGACCAGGGCAAGGACGAGGAGACCCTGAAGACCGAGTACCGCGGCATCGCCGAGCGGCGCATCCGCCTCGGCCTGATGCTTTCCGAGATCGGCCGGGCGAACAACGTCCAGGTCGGGCAGGAGGAGATGACCCGGGCGGTCTACCAGGAGGCGTCGCGCTATCCGGGGCAGGAGCAGCAGGTCCTCGAATTCTTCCGCAAGAACCCGCAGGCAGCGGAAAACCTTCGTGCCCCGCTGTTCGAGGAGAAGGTGGTCGACTTCATGCTCGAGCTCGCCAAGGTCACCGAGCGCCAGGTGGCGCCGGAGGACCTGACTTCCGCGGCCTGACACGCGGGGCACCGGCAGGCCGGTTCGGGGGGGCAGTCGGGCGACCGGCTGCCCCTTTTTCGTGCATAGGCATTGTTTCGCGACGGAAGTCGTTTGTTTTCAGCGACTCCCGCTTGCGCGCGCCCTGAACCCTCGCGTAGATGCGATCGACAGCAACGAGTGGCCGCCCAGGCCGCCGATAGAGTGAGGGAGCGCTTCAAGGGTGACTGACGCCATCCTGGAAACGAAGGGTCTGACGAAGGAGTTCCGCGGCTTCGTCGCGGTCAGCGACGTCGACCTGTCGGTTCGCCGCGGCACGATCCATGGTCTGATCGGCCCGAACGGCGCCGGCAAGACCACCTGCTTCAACCTGTTGACCAAGTTCCTGCAGCCGACGCGCGGGAGCATCCGCTACGACGGGCGCGACATCACCGGCATGAAGCCGGCGGAGGTCGCGCGCCTCGGCCTGGTGCGCTCCTTCCAGATCTCCGCCGTCTTCCCGCATCTGAGCGTCCTCGAGAACGTGCGGGTGGCGCTGCAGCGCCAGCGCGGCGGCTCCTTCGACTTCTGGCGCTCCGAAGGGCTGCTGCGGCAATACGACGCGCGGGCGCGCGAACTGCTCGAGGATGTGGGCCTCGCCGCCTTTGCGAATCTCACCGCGGGGGAGCTTCCCTACGGCCGCAAGCGTGCGCTCGAGATCGCGACCACCCTGGCGCTCGACCCGGTGATGATGCTGCTCGACGAACCGACGGCGGGGATGACGCATGACGATGTGGGGCGGATCGTCGCGCTGATCCGGCGCGTCTCCGCCGGCCGCACCGTGCTGCTCGTGGAGCACAACCTCACCGTCGTCTCGGGCCTGTGCGACACCATCACGGTGCTCGCCCGCGGCCGCGTCCTGGCCGAGGGCGACTACGCCACGGTCGCCAGGAACCCCGATGTCGTCGCCGCCTATCTCGGCACCGAAGCCCCTCCCGCCGCGACGGAGGCCGCCCATGGCTGACACCCTCGCCGACCTTCCGCTCGCCGCGCAGGACGGGAACACGCCCCTCATGGCCATACGCGGCCTCGAGGCCTGGTACGGCGAGAGCCACGTCCTGCACGGGGTCAACATCGATATCCGCGAGGGCGAGGTCGTCACGCTGCTCGGCCGCAACGGCGCCGGCAAGACGACGACGCTGCGCTCGATCATGGGCCTGGTGCCGAAGCGCTCGGGCTCGCTGCACTATGCCGGGCGCGAGCTGATCGGCGCGCGGCCCGACGTCATCGCCCGCGCCGGCATCGCCTATTGCCCGGAGGAACGCGGGATCTTCGCCTCCCTCGACGTGACCGAGAACCTGATGCTGCCGCCGGTCGTGCGCCCGGGCGGCCTGCCGATCGACGAGATCTACGAGCTCTTCCCGAACCTCAAGGAACGCGCGCGCAGCCAGGGCACGAAGCTGTCGGGGGGCGAGCAACAGATGCTCGCCATCGCCCGCATCCTGCGGACCGGCGCGAAGCTGCTGCTGCTGGACGAGCCCTCGGAAGGGCTCGCGCCCGTCATCGTGCAGCAGATCGGGCGGACCATCCGCGAGCTGAAGCAGCGCGGCTTCACCGTGCTGCTGGTCGAACAGAACTTCCATTTCGCGCAGACCGTCGCCGACCGCCACTATGTGATGGAGCACGGCAAGGTCGTGGACATGGTCCGCAACGAGGATGTCGCCGCATCGCGCGACAGGATCGACGAGTATCTCCGCGTCTAGGCCCGCCGGAAAGACGCGGCGCAGGAAATCAAGACAAGCAAGAGGGAGGAACGCGACAATGAACCACGGGATTGGCAGGCGAGGGGTCCTGGCCGGGGCCGCGGCGCTGCCTGCCGCGGCCGGCATGGTCGCGCCGCGCAGCGCGCGCGCGCAGGCGGCGGGCACGATCAAGGTCGGCATCCTGTCCGACATGTCGGGCGCCTATCGCGACCTGAACGGTCCGAACACCGTCGCCGCGACGCAGCTCGCGGCGCAGGAGTTCGCCAATCGCGGCTTCAACGTCGAGGTCGTGGTCGCCGACCACCAGAACAAGCCGGACGTCGGCGTGAACATCGCGCGCCAGTGGTTCGACCGCGACGGCGTGGACGTGGTCACAAGCCTCGCCTCCTCGGCCGTGGCGCTCGCCATCTCGGCGCTGGCCGCCGAGAAGAACAAGGTCGCCATCGCCAACTCGACCGCGACCTCGGACCTGACGGGCCGGGCCTGCAACGCGAACACGATCCACTGGGTCTACGACACCTACATGCTGGCGAAGTCGACCGGCTCGGCGATGGTGCGCGCCGGCGGCGACAGCTGGTTCTTCGTGACCGCCGACTACGCCTTCGGCCATGCGCTCGAGCGCGACACGACGAGCTTCGTGCAGGCCGCGGGCGGGCGCGTCGTCGGGTCGGTCCGCACGCCCTTCCCCGGCACGACGGACTTCTCCTCCTTCCTGCTCCAGGCGCAGGCCTCCCGCGCCAAGGTCATCGGCCTCGCCAACGCGGGCACCGACACCACGAACTGCATCAAGCAGGCCGCCGAGTTCGGCCTCACGCGGCGCGGCATCAAGCTCGCCTCGATGCTGATGTTCATCACCGACGTCCATGCCCTCGGGCTCGAGGCGGCGCAGGGTCTCGTCTGCAGCGCGAGCTACTACTGGGACATGAACGACAAGACGCGCGGCGTCGCGCGGCGCGTCCGCGCCATCGCCGGCGGCGACACGCCGGTCGCGATGAGCCATGCGGGCGACTACGCCGGCACGCTGCACTACCTCAAGGCGGTGGCCGCACTCGGGGCCGCGGCCGCGAAGGCCGATGGCCGCGCGGTGGTCGAGCGCATGAAGGCGATGCCGACCGAGGACGACGCCTTCGGCCGAGGCAGCATCCGCGCGGACGGGCGCAAGATCCACCCCGCCTACCTGTTCGAGGTGAAGCGGCCCGAGGAGAGCCGCCACCAGCACGACTACTACAAGCTGCTGCAGACCACGGCTGGCGACCAGGCCTTCCGCCCGATGAGCGAAGGCGGCTGCCATCTGGTCCGGACCTGATGGAATACGGGCGAACAGCGAAAAGGGACAGGATATGACCATCAGCACGACGACCAGGCGCGGCGTTCTCGCCGGCACGGCCGCAACCGCCGCCTGGGGGGCGCTGCCGCTCTCCCGCGCGCGGGCGCAGGCCGCCAACACGATCAAGATCGGCGTCATCGGCGACCAGTCGGGCACCTACCGCGACCTCGGCGGACCCGGCTCGGTCGCCTGTGTCCGCCAGGCGATCGAGGAATTCGGCGCGCAGGGCTTCAATGTCGAGGTCCTCGACGCCGACCACCAGAACAAGCCCGACGTCGCCGTGACGATCGCGCGCCAGTGGTTCGACCGCGACGGCGTGGACATGATCACCGACGGCACCACCTCCTCCGTCGCGCTGGCGCTGAACCAGCTCGTCAAGGAGAAGAACAAGGTCATGCTGAATTCGGGGGCCGCGACCTCCGACCTCACGGGCGCGCAGTGCACGGCCAACACCATCCACTGGACCTACGACACCTGGATGCTCGCCCATTCGACGGGCGCGGCGATGGTGCGCGCGGGCGGCGACAGCTGGTTCTTCATCACTGCGGACTATGCCTTCGGCCATGCGCTCGAACGCGACACCTCCGAGTTCGTCAAGGCGGCGGGCGGGCGCGTGCTCGGCCAGGTGCGCACGCCCTTTCCGGGCACGACGGACTTCTCCGCCTTCCTGCTGCAGGCGCAGGCCTCGCGGGCGAAGGTGATCGGCCTCGCCAACGCGGGCGCGGACACCACGAACTGCATCAAGCAGGCGGCGGAATTCGGCCTGACCCGGCGGGGCGTGAAGCTCGCCGGCCTGCTGGTCTTCCTGTCGGACGTGCATGCCCTCGGCCTGCAGGCGGCGCAGGGCCTGGTGCTGACCGAGACCTTCTACTGGGACCTCAACGACCGCAGCCGTGCCTTCACCGGCCGCGTGCGCCCGAAGATGCCGAACCAGTCGCCGCCGACCATGGTGCAGGCCGGCGTCTATTCCGCGACGCTGCACTACCTCAGGGCCGTCAAGGAGATGGGCGTCGCCGCGGCCAAGGCGAGCGGCGCCGAGGCGGTGAAGCGGATGAAGGCGATGCCGACCGACGACGACGCCTTCGGCGCCGGCTCGATCCGCGCCGACGGGCGCTGCCTCCATCCGGCCTACCTCTTCGAGGTCAAGGCGCCGGCCGAGAGCAAGGGCCCTTACGACTACTACAAGCTGCTGCAGACCACGCCGGCCGACCAGGCCTTCCGGCCGATCGACCAGGGCGGCTGCCCGCTGGTACGCGGCTGATCCGGGACCGGCTGCCCCGGGCGGGACACGGTCCCGCCCGGAACGACGAATGAACGGACAACGGTAACCGAACTGGAGGATGTCTGGATGGAACTGAAGCGCCGCACCCTGCTTGCCGCCGGCACAGCCGCGGCCGTCGCGCCGCTGTCGCGCGCACGCGCGCAGGCCAACACCATCAAGATCGGCGTGCTGACGGACATGTCCGGCACCTACCGCGACAACACCGGGCCGACCTCGGTTGCCGCCACCAAGGAAGCCGTGGCCGAGTTCGGCACCAGCCATGGCTTCACGGTCGAGGTGATCGACGCCGACCACCAGAACAAGCCCGATGTCGGGGCCAACATCGCGCGGCAGTGGTACGACCAGGGTGTCGACCTGATCCTGGACGTGCCCACCTCGTCGGTCGGCCTCGCGGTCAACCAGATCGCCAAGGAAAAGGGGAAGGCCTACATCAACTCCGGCTCGGCGACCGCGGACCTGACCGGCCCGCAATGCGGCCCGACGACCATCCACTGGACCTACGACACCTACATGCTCGCCAAGAGCACGGGCGGCGCGATGGTGCGCGCGGGCGGCGACACCTGGTACTTCATCACCGCCGACTATGCCTTCGGCCATGCCCTCGAACGCGACACGACGACCTTCGTCAAGGCGGCGGGCGGGCGCATCCTCGGCGGTGTCCGCACGCCCTTCCCGGGCACGACGGACTTCTCCTCCTTCCTGCTGCAGGCGCAGGCGGCGCGGCCCAAGGTGATCGGCCTCGCCAACGCCGGCGGCGATACCGCCAACTGCGTGAAGCAGGCGGCCGAGTTCGGCATCACCCGCGGCGGCACCAAGCTCGCCGCACTGCTGCTGTTCCTCAACGACATCCATGGCATCGGCCTGCAGACCGCCAAGGGCCTGATCTGCACCGAGACCTTCTACTGGACCAAGGACGACAAGACGCGGGCCTGGACGCAGCGGATCATCCGCCGCACGCCGAACAACTACCCGAACATGATCCATGCCGGCTGCTACTCGGCGACGCTGCATTTCCTCAAGACCGTTGCCGACATGGGCGTGCCGGCGGCCAAGGCGTCGGGCCTCGACCTCGTCAACCGCATGAAGGCCCGCCCGTCCGAGGACGACCTGTTCGGCCGCTGCGAGATCCGTGTCGACGGACGCCGGCTGATGCCCTCCTACCTGCTCGAGGTGAAGTCGCCGCAGGAGAGCAGCGGTCCGTGGGACTACTACAAGCTCCTGCAGACCACGCCGGCGAACGAAGCCTTCCGCCCGCTGTCCGAGGGCGGCTGCCCGCTGGTGCGGGGCTGAACCGCTTCGGGCGGGGCAGGGTCCCCGCCCGAGGCCGCTGCATGATGCGACACACGACGCCAAGGAGACGTCACATATGGACCTGAACCGCCGCAGCCTGCTTGCCGCCGGCACAGCCGCTGCGATCGCGCCCCTCTCGCGCGCACGCGCCCAGGCGAACACCATCCGCATCGGCGTGATGAACGACCAATCGGGCCCCTATCGTGACATCGCCGGCCCCAACGGCGTGATCATGGCGCAGATCGCCGCCCAGGAATTCGGCAACCGCGGCTTCACGGTCGAGGTCTTCGGCGCCGACCACCAGAACAAGCCCGATGTCGGCGTGAACCTCGCGCGGCAATGGTACGACCAGGGCGTGGACCTGATCCTCGACGTCCCCACCTCCTCGGTCGGGCTCGCGGTCAACAACGTCGCGCGCGAGAAGAACAAGGCCTACATCAACGTCGGCTCGGCGACCGCCGACCTGACCGGGCCGCAGTGCAGCCCGACCACCGCGCACTGGGTCTACGACACCTACATGCTGGCGAAGTCGACCGGCGGCGCGATGGTGCGCGCGGGCGGCCGCAGCTGGTTCTTCATCACCGCCGACTACGCCTTCGGCCATGCCCTCGAACGCGACACGACGGCCTTCGTGAAAGCGGCGGGCGGCACGGTGGCGGGCTCGGTGCGCTATCCGTTCCCCTCCACGAGCGACTTCTCCTCCTTCATCCTGCAGGCGCAGGCGTCCCGCGCCCAGGTGATCGGCCTCGCCAACGCGGGCGCGGACACCATCAATTCGATCAAGCAGATCTCGGAATTCGGGCTGACTCGCCGCGGCATCAAGGTCGCGGCGCTGCTGATGTTCATCGCCGACGTCCATGCCCTCGGCCTCGAGCAGGGGCAGGGCCTGGTGATGACCGAAAGCTTCTACTGGGACCTCAACGACCGCACCCGCGCCTTCTCGCGCCGCGTGCAGCCGCGGCTGAACAACGGCCACATGCCGAACATGGTCACCGCGGGCAACTACTCGGCGACGCTGCACTACCTCAAGGCGGTCGCGGACATGGGCGTGCCGGCGGCCAAGGCCTCGGGCACCGAGGTGATCAACCGCATGAAGGCCATGCCGGTGGAGGACGAGGCTTTCGGCCGCGGCACGCTGCGCCAGGACGGGCGGATGATCATCCCCTCCTACCTCTTCGAGGTGAAGAAGCCCGCGGAATCCACGGGGCCCTGGGACTACCTCAAGCTGCTGCAGACCACCCCCGCCGAGGAGGCCTTCCGTCCCCTCGCGGAGGGTCGCTGCCCGCTCGTGCGCACCTGACGGAAGGCGGAGCACCGCATGGACGACATCTTCGGCATCCCGGCGCCGCTGCTCTTCGGGCAGTTGCTGCTCGGCCTCATCAACGGCGCCTTCTACGCGATGCTCTCGCTCGGCCTCGCGGTGATCTTCGGGCTGCTCAACATCATCAACTTCACGCACGGCTCCCAGTTCATGATGGGGGCCTTCGTGGCCTGGATGCTGCTGTCCTGGGTGGGGCTCGGCTACTGGTGGGCCCTGCTGCTGGCACCGATCATCGTCGGCATCACCGGCATCATCATCGAACGGTTGATGATCAGCCGATTGTACAACCTCGACCATCTCTACGGCCTGCTGCTGACCTTCGGCATCGGCCTCATGATCGAGGGCGTCTTCCGCAACCAGTTCGGCTCCTCGGGCCTGCCCTACCGCATCCCGCCCGAGCTTTCGGGCACCTGGGACCTTGGCTTCATGTTCCTGCCGATCTATCGCGGCTGGGTCGTGATCGCCTCGCTCGTGGTCTGCCTCGCGACCTGGCTGGTGATCGAGAAGACGCGCCTCGGCGCCTATCTGCGCGCGGCGACGGAGAATGCGCCCCTGGTGCAGGCCTTCGGCGTGAACGTGCCGCGGATGATCACGCTGACCTACGGCGCGGGCGTGGCGCTCGCCGCGTTCGCGGGCGTGCTCGCCGCGCCGATCTATTCGGTGAACCCGCAGATGGGCACCAACCTCATCATCATCGTCTTCGCGGTGGTGGTGATCGGGGGCATGGGCTCGATCCTGGGCTCGGTCATCACCGGCTTCGGCCTCGGCATCGTCGAGGGCCTGACCAAGGTCTTCTGGCCGGAAGCCTCGGCCACGGTCATCTTCGTCATCATGGCGATCGTGCTGCTCACGCGACCCGCCGGCCTGTTCGGGAGGGCCTGATCCATGGCATCCGAAACCATCGCCGGCGCGGTTCCCGCCGGCGCACACGAGGAAGCGGGGCTGTGGGGGTTCACCAGGGCCCAGTTCGCCGCGCTCGCGGTGCTGGTCGCCTTCCTCGCGGCCGGGCCCTTCTTCCTCTACCCCGTCTTCCTGATGAAGCTGCTTTGCTTCGCGTTGTTCGCCTGCGCGTTCAACCTGCTGATCGGCTATGTCGGGCTGCTCTCCTTCGGCCATGCCGCCTATTTCGGCATGGGGGGCTACATCGCCGGGCATGCGGCGAAGGTCTGGGGCCTGACGCCGGAGGTGGCGGTCATCGCCGGCGCCCTCGTGGCGGGCGTGCAGGGCCTGGTCTTCGGCTGGATCGCCATCCGCCGCCAGGGCATCTACTTCGCGATGATCACCCTCGCCCTCGCGCAGATGGTCTACTTCTTCTGCGTCCAGGCACCCTTCACGGGCGGCGAGGACGGCATCCAGGCGATCCCGCGCGGCAGCCTGCTCGGCAGCGTGAACCTGTCCGAGGACATGACGATGTACTGGTTCGTCGCGGGCGTCTTCCTCCTCGGCTTCCTGACGATCCATCGCGTCATCCATTCGCCCTATGGCCAGGTGCTCAAGGCGATCCGCGAGAACGAGCCGCGCGCGACCTCCCTCGGCTATCGCACCGACGACTACAAGCTCGTCGCCTTCGTCCTGTCCGCGACGCTCGCGGGCGTTGCCGGGGCCACGAAGTCGCTGGTCTTCGGCATCGCGACGCTGACCGATGTGCACTGGTCCATGTCGGGCGAGGTGGTGCTGATGACGCTGGTGGGCGGCCTCGGCACCATCTTCGGGCCGGTGGTGGGCGCGGCCGTGATCGTGACCATGCAGAACTACCTGGCCGAGATGGGCGCCTGGGTGACGGTCATCCAGGGCGGCATCTTCGTCACGGTCGTGCTGGCCTTCCGCCGCGGCATCGTGGGCGAGATCGCCAGCCTGATGCGCGTGAAGCTGTAGGGGCAGGGGGCCTCCGCCCCCTGCTTGCGCATTCCCCCGCCCCGGGCGACGCTGCGGCGCAGCAATCGCGGCGGGGCGGGCATGGCGCGCAAATTCCATCTCGGATGGTTTCTCCAGGGATCCTCGGCGCAGGCCTGGGGCGAGCCCTGGACGGGCAATATCGGCACTGAATGGATGGTGCCCGACTTCTTCATCGAGATGACCCGGAACCTCGAGCGGGCAGGCTTCGACTACGTCCTGCTCGAGGACTCCTCCTACATCGGCGAATCCTACGGCGGCTCGCGGGAGATCTACCTGCACCACGGCCTGTCGGTGCCGCGGCAGGATCCTTCCATCGTCGCCGCCCTGCTGGCGCGCGAGACGAAGCGCATCGGCATCGTCACCACCCTCGGCACCTTCGCCTATCCGCCGTACCTGCTGGCCCGCCAGATCGCGAGCCTCGACCAGGTCTCCTCGGGCCGCATCGGATGGAATGCGGTCACGGGCTCCTCGGACTTCGCGGCGCGCAACTTCGGCATGGACGGCATGCCGCCGCACGACACGCGCTACGACATCGCCGACGAGTACATGGAGGTGGTGCGCAAGCTCTGGGGATCATGGGAGCCCGGCGCCATCGTCGCGGATCGCGAGAGCGGCATCCTGGTGGACCACACCAAGGTCCACGCGATCGAGCATGCCGGCACCTACTTCAAGGTCCGCGGGCCGCTCAATTCCGGACCCTGCGTGCAGGGCCAGCCGGTCATCGCCCAGGCCGGGGGCTCCCCGCGCGGGCGCGAATTCGCCTCCCGCCACGCCGACACCATCGTCGCCATGGTCAAGGGCACGGGGGGGGATGAAGGCCTATCGCGACGACGTCCGCGCCCGCATGGCCGCCCACGGGCGCAACCCGGACGACTGCAAGGTGCTGTTCCTGGTCTCCCCGGTGCTCGGCGATACCGAGGAAGAGGCGCACGCCCGCCACCGCCGCCGCCTTGCCACCAACGAGGAACAGATCGCCAAGCGCCTCGCGCACCTTTCCAAGATCACCAACCTCGATTTCGGTGCGCTGCCGCTCGACGAGCCGCTGGGCACGCTGGCCACCAACGGGCACCAGCAGTCGCTCGACGAATTCCTCAGGAAGGCGGGGAACAAGACCCTGCGCGAGGCGGCCGAGGTCTACTCCGATGCCGGTTCCATCCAGCTCATCGGCACGCCGGCCCAGGTCGCCGGGCAGATGCAGGCGGCGATGGAGGAGATCGGCGGCGACGGCTTCCTCGTCACCTCGACCGACACCTCGCGCCGCGTGATCGCGGAGATCGCGGATGGCCTGGTGCCCGAGCTTCAGCGGCGAGGGCTCGTGCGCCGGGGGTACGACCATCCGACCTTTCGGGAGAACCTGCTCGCATACTGAGCGGAGGAGGACGAGAACGCCTTCCTCTGCCTTCTTCCTTCGGGAAGAAGGGCCGGGCGCGGCCGAACACTCAGATGTCCGGCTTGCCGCAGCCGGGCTCGGCGAACGGTTGTCCGCGGCGGTTCCTCATCGCGGCGAAGCGGGCACGTTCGGAACCGGCTGCGTCGGTTCACGCATGAGCTGCCCTTCGGTCCGTGCCGCCCGGCCGGACGGCGCGGCGGGACCGGGCGGTGCCGCGGCGCCGGGTGCAGCCGGGTTCCGGCCCGTGAGTTCGCGATAGATCTGGTCCACCGCCTGGTTCTGCTGTTGCTGCGTCCCGGCCTGGGGCGCGATGCCTGCCGCGCGTTCCCTCTGTTCCACCGCCGCAGGGTTCGGTTCGCGCTCGCTGCGCGGGGTCAGCAAGGACTGTGCCGCCGCCGCCCCGGCCAGGATGCTGCCGCCGAGCAGGACGGCGCCGATCGGCAGGGCGGAACGCTCTCGCGCGGACCTCGAAGACATGGGGGCATCTCCCTTCGCGATGCAACAGCCTACCGCAGCCGCGGCGGGGCGGAAACGCGGCGTGCTGCCCGCGGGATGGGCAGTCCTGGTCCCGAAGTGGGCGGTCGCCGCCCGGGCCGCTGCGGAAGGCCGGACCGTGGCACTTGCATGGCCTCGCGAACCGGGCTTTCTCACGCCATGACCTGGTCCATCCTGGCGCGCGAGTCCTCCACCGGCGAGATCGGCGTGGCCGTGGCAACGCGCTTCTTCGCCGTCGGCGCCCTCTGCCAGGGTGTCGAGGGGGGCGTCGGCGCCGTCTGCACCCAGGCCCTGATCAATCCAATGTACCGCGCGGAGGCGCTCGCCCGGCTGCGCGCCGGGGAGGCGCCGGAGGCGGTCGTCGCCGCCCTGACCTCGGCCGATGCCGGGCGGGCGCACCGGCAGCTCCATGTGATGGCG
>JAFADX010000093.1 GCA_023424475.1 Pseudomonadota bacterium | reverse complement strand
CCCTCGATGCGTCCGATATTGACCGTGACGCTGCCGAGGACGCGCGCCTCGCCCTCCCCGGCCAGCGGTTCGCTGATGCCCTTCGCGGCGGCGATGGCAGCGGTGACAGCCGGCGGCGCCGCGACCGGCAGGGCGGCCAGCCCCGCCACCGCATCCAGCGCCGCCCGCAGCCGGTCGATCGCATTCTCCCCCAGGTGGACATGCGCGCCATGGGCGGCGAGGCCCCCGGCCTCGACCTCGATCCAGAGGAAGCCCTTTTCCCCGAAGCGCAGCACGCGGGGGCTGCCGGCATCGCCGATGACGACCGCCCCGGCCGCCGCGAGCCCGGGCACGTTGTCGAGCAGCCATCTGGTGCCGAGCGGGCCCATGGACTCCTCGTCTCCCGCAAGGGTCAGCACCGCCTCCCCCCGCCAGGCCCGGCGGTGCCGGGCGAGCAGCCCGAAAGCCAGGATCGAGGCCGCCATGCCGCCCTTCATGTCGGCCGCGCCCCGGCCGAAGAGCCGCCCGTCGCGCACCTCGCCCTGCAGCGGATCGACGGTCCAGGGCAGCGCCTCGTTCACCGGATAGGTGTCGAGGTGGCCGTTGAAGGCCAGCAGGCGCCCCGGGCCGGCGCCGGCGATGCGGGCGACCAGGTTGGTGACCTCGGCCGAGGTCGCATGGAGGGAAACCTCCGCGTCCGGCGCCAGGTCCCGCACCAGGGCGGCGGCGGCCTCGGCGCAGGCGCGCACGTCCCCCGGCGGATTGGGCGACGGGACAGCCATCAGGCGGCGGGTCAGCGCCACGACCTCCGGCGCGCGGGCATGGGCGTCGGCGGCGAAGGCGGCTCGGGCTTCGGCGGGGCTCGGCATGGGCGGGAGCCTGGGCGGGCCGCCCCCGGCGCGCAAGCCATGCTGCACTGCGATTGGCCCGGGCGCGCCACTCTGCTACCAGCCGCGCCGTCCCCCCGGGTCGCCCGGCCTTCGCCACGGCCGATGGCCGGCGCCCCCGGCCGCTTTCTTGACGAGCAACCGCACCGGCCGGGCGATTCCGCCCGCCCCGGGCTGCTCAAACCGGAGTGCCGCCCATGCGCATCGACGCCATCCCGATCGGCAAGACCCCCCCCGAGGACGTGAACGTCATCATCGAGGTCCCCGTCGGCGGGGAGCCCATCAAGTACGAGATGGACAAGGACGCGGGCACCCTCTTCGTCGACCGCTTCCTCTATACGCCGATGCGTTACCCCGGGAACTACGGCTTCGTGCCGCACACCCTCTCGGAGGATGGCGACCCGATCGACGTGCTGGTGGCCAATACCCGCCCGATCATTCCGGGGGCGGTGATCAATGTCCGCCCGGTCGGCGTGCTGAAGATGGAGGACGACGGCGGCGGGGACGAGAAGATCATTGCCGTGCCGACCCCCAAGCTCACCCAGCGCTACGCCCATGTGAAGACCCATACGGACCTGCCGAGGATCACCCTCGAGCAGATCCAGCACTTCTTCGAGCACTACAAGGACCTCGAACCCGGCAAGTGGGTGAAGGTGATCGGCTGGGGCGGGGCGGACGAGGCCCGCGCCCTGATCCAGGAAGCGATCGTCCGCGCCGCCGCGAAGAAGTAGCCCCCGGGGACCCCGCCCCGGGGGGGGGGGGGCCCTGCCCCCGGAGCCCTGCCGCGCGGCCGGTTGCGCGCCCTTTCCTCCCCCACTAGCCTTCGGGCCGGCTCGCGGCGCGGGGCCGGTGTGCCCACGGCTGCGCAATTCCAGGGGGAGTCCATCATTTGTTGACCGTTTGGCTGATCCTCGTGATCGCGCTGGGGGCGTTGTCCATCGCCTACGGCGTCATCACCGCCAAGGACGTGCTCTCGCGCGATCCCGGCACCGAGCGCATGCAGGAGATCGCGAAGGCGATCCAGGAAGGCGCCTCCGCTTACCTCAAGCGCCAGTACACGACGATCGCGATGGCCGGCGTGGTGCTCTTCGTGCTCGTCGCCTGGCGGCTCGGCATCGCGGTGGCGATCGGCTTCGCCCTGGGCGCGGTGCTGTCGGGCGCGGCCGGCTTCATCGGCATGAACGTCTCGGTCCGCGCCAACCTGCGCACCGCCCAGGCAGCGATCGGCTCGCTCGCCGGCGGCCTCGACGTCGCCTTCAAGTCGGGCGCGATCACCGGCATGCTGGTCGCCGGCCTCGCGCTGCTCGGGGTCGCGGTCTACTTCTTCGTGCTGGTGGTGCTGGGCGGGCTCGCGCCCAACAGCCGCACGGTGATCGACGCGCTGGTGGCGCTCGGCTTCGGCGCCTCGCTGATCTCGATCTTCGCCCGTCTCGGCGGCGGCATCTTCACCAAGGGCGCCGATGTCGGCGGCGACATGGTCGGCAAGGTCGAGGCCGGCATCCCCGAGGACGACCCCCGCAACCCCGCCACCATCGCCGACAATGTGGGCGACAACGTCGGCGACTGCGCCGGCATGGCGGCCGACCTCTTCGAGACCTATGCGGTGACGATGGTCGCGACCATGGTGCTCGCGGCCATCGCCTTCGCCGGGACCAACTTCCTGACCGCGGGCATGATCTACCCGCTCGCCATCGGCGCGGTCTGCGTCGTGACCTCGATCGTCGGCACCTATTTCGTGAAGCTGCCGGCGAACAACTCGATCATGGGGGCGATGTACCGGGGCTTCGTGGTCACCGGCATCCTCTCGCTGGCCGCGCTGCTGCCGCTGACCTACCTGATCTTCGGCTTCGGCACGGCGACGGTGGGCAACTCGACCTTCGGCGCCTTCTCGCTGTTCGCCTGCGGCGTGGTGGGCCTGGCGGTGACCGGCCTGATCGTCTGGATCACCGAGTACTACACGGGCACCGACTTCCGTCCCGTGAAGGCGATCGCCGAGGCTTCGGTGACCGGCCACGGCACCAACGTCATCCGCGGCCTCGCCGTCTCGATGGAATCCACCGCCCTGCCGGCGCTGGTGATCATCTTCGGCATCCTGATCGCCTATGGCCTCGCCGGGCTCTACGGCATCGCCATCGCAGTCACGACCATGCTGGCGCTGGCGGGCATGGTGGTGGCCCTCGATGCCTTCGGCCCGGTCACCGACAATGCCGGCGGCATCGCCGAGATGGCGGGCCTGCCCAAGGAGATCCGCCAGACCACCGACGCGCTCGACGCGGTGGGCAACACCACCAAGGCGGTGACCAAGGGCTATGCGATCGGCTCGGCCGCGCTCGGCGCGGTGGTGCTCTTTGCGGCCTATACGCAGGACCTCACCTACTTCATCACCAATGCGGCGACCTACCCGTACTTCCAGGGGGTGACGGCGATCGACTTCTCGCTGGCCAATCCCTATGTCGTCGTCGGGCTGCTGTTCGGCGGCCTGCTGCCCTACCTGTTTGGCGGCATGGCGATGACCGCGGTCGGCCGCGCGGCGATGAGCGTGGTCGAGGAGGTGCGCCGCCAGTTCCGCGAAAAGCCCGGCATTATGCAGGGGACCGAGAAGCCGGACTACGGCCGCGCTGTGGACATGCTGACCAGGGCGGCGATCAAGGAGATGATCATCCCCTCGCTGCTGCCGGTGCTCTCGCCGCTGGTGATCTACTTCGGCATCCAGGCGATCGCGGGCAAGGCGCAGGCCTTCGCGGCGCTTGGCGCCATGCTGCTCGGCGTCATCGTCAACGGCTTCTTCGTCGCGGTCTCCATGACCACCGGCGGCGGCGCCTGGGACAACGCCAAGAAGTACATCGAGGACGGCCACCATGGCGGCAAGGGGTCCGACGCCCACAAGGCGGCGGTGACCGGCGACACCGTGGGCGACCCGTACAAGGACACGGCGGGCCCCGCCGTGAACCCGATGATCAAGATCACCAACATCGTGGCGCTGCTGCTGCTCGCGATGCTGGCGCATTCCTGATCGCGCCGGACGCGTTGACGAAAGGGGCCGGCGGAGCGATCCGCCGGCCCTTTCCTCGTCGATGGGCGCGCGAGCGCCCTACTTCCAGTTCAGGTGCGCCGGCACCTTCAGCCCCAGCCGCACCGGCACCGGCCAGACCTCCCGCACCGTCCGCAGCCGCTGGAACCCTGCCGCCACATAGGCCGGCAGGGCGCGCGGATGGTCCGCCGTGCAGGTGTTCACCGTCACCGCCGGCCGCCCCGCCGCCCAGGCGGTATCCACCGCATGGCGCAGGAAGGCGCGGCCGAGGCCGGTCCCGATCGCCCAGGGCATCAGCCCGAAATAGGCGAGGTTCACCACCTGCGGGTGGCGGCGGTCGAGTTCATAGAAGCCCGCCGGCTCCCCGTCCTTCACCAGGACATGGATCGAGACGGCGGGCAGCGAGAGCAGCGCGGCGAGGTCGGCGTCCGAGGCGGCGCGCCGCATCCACCACAGCCAGGGCTCTCCGACCGTATCGTAGAGGTAGCGGTAGAACGGCACCGAGCAGTGCAGCGCGTGGTCCACCCGGACGTTGCCGGGCAGTGGCCGCGGCGGGCTGACCGGCGGGGCGTCCATACGGAGGAAGGTGACGTCGACCGCCACCTGCTGCACCAGTTCCGCCATCCGCCACCTCCCCGCCCTCTCCCGCACCGCGACTCTCGCGAGGCGGGACGGGCGCGGTCAACTCATACAGGCGGCGGCGGGACCCGACCCGTGTCCGGCGGCCGCCGTCGCCCGCATCCCCATTGTTTCGCGCGCGGCCGCCACGCCAACCCTGCGCGCGATTTGATTTTGCGCGCAGCCGCCACGCCAACCCTGCGCGCGATACGGTCGGCGCATAGCGCCGCCCGTATCAGTTGTCGAGGAAGGAGCGCAGCTTCCGCGACCGCGAGGGGTGCTTCAGCTTGCGCAGGGCCTTGGCCTCGATCTGGCGGATGCGTTCGCGCGTCACGTTGAACTGCTGGCCGACCTCTTCCAGCGTGTGGTCGGTGTTCATGCCGATGCCGAAGCGCATCCGCAGCACGCGCTCCTCGCGCGGCGTCAGGCTGGCGAGCACCCGGGTGGTCGCCTCGCGCAGGTTGGACTGGATCGCGGCGTCGAGCGGGATGACCGCGTTCTTGTCCTCGATGAAGTCGCCGAGGTGGCTGTCCTCCTCGTCGCCGATCGGCGTCTCGAGGGAGATCGGCTCCTTGGCGATCTTCAGCACCTTCCGCACCTTCTCGAGCGGCATGCCGAGCTTCTCGGCCAGCTCCTCCGGCTGCGGCTCGCGGCCGATCTCGTGCAGCATCTGCCGGCTGGTGCGGACCAGCTTGTTGATCGTCTCGATCATGTGGACCGGGATGCGGATGGTCCGCGCCTGGTCGGCGATGGACCGCGTGATCGCCTGGCGGATCCACCAGGTCGCGTAGGTCGAGAACTTGTAGCCGCGCCGGTACTCGAACTTGTCGACGGCCTTCATCAGCCCGATGTTGCCTTCCTGGATCAGGTCCAGGAACTGCAGGCCGCGGTTGGTGTACTTCTTGGCGATGGAGATCACGAGGCGGAGGTTGGCCTCGATCATCTCCTTCTTCGCCTGGGTCATGTCGCGCTCGCCGCGGCTGACCGTGGAGAAGACGCGCTTGAACTCGCCGATCGGCAGGCCGGTGGTGTTGGCGACCTCGGCGATGCGGCCGCGGATCGCCTCGACCTCGCCGGCATGCTTCTGGGCGAAGGCCTTCCAGCCCTTGCCCGCCAGGGCGCCGACGCGCTCGATCCAGGCCGGGTCCAGCTCGGCACCGCGCCAATGCTGCAGGAATTCCTCCCGCTTGACCTTCTGGCTCTCGGCGAGGCGCAGCACCTGGCCTTCGAGCACCGTCAGCTTGCGGTTCAGGCCCTTGAGCTGGTCGACCAGCTCCTCGATGCGGTTGTTGTGGAGGTGGACCTTCTCGACCAGCGCAATCAGGTCACGGCGCTGCTTCTCGTAGGTCTTCTCGCCGCGGCCGGCGAGCTCCTCGCCCGAGGTATAGGCCTCCATGCGCTTGGTGGAGAGCTTCTGCAGCTTACCGTAGAGGTTCTCGATCTCGGCGAAGTTCGCGAGCACCTCGGGCTTCAGCTTCTCCTCGAGCGCGGAAAGGGAGAGACCCATGCCCTCGCCTTCCTCGCCCTCCTCGAACTCCTCCTCGGCGGCGGCATCCGCCGGGCCGCCATCGGGATTGCCGGCGGACTGCGTGGCCTCGAGGTCGATGACGTCGCGCAGCAGCATGCGCGGCGGGGTCGCCTTCACCGCGTCGTGCCAGCGCAGGATGGCCTGGAAGGTCAGCGGGCTCTCGCAGAGCCCGCCGATCATCATGTCCCGGCCGGCCTCGATGCGCTTGGCGATGGCGATCTCGCCCTCGCGGGAGAGCAGCTCGACGCTGCCCATCTCACGCAGGTACATCCGCACGGGATCGTCGGTGCGGCCGAGGCTTTCCTCATCGACGTTGCCGCCGGATTCCTCCTCCTCCTCGCCGTCGGCCTTGGCGGCCGGCTTGGCGGCGGCCTCGCCGTCCTCGGTCTCTTCGGCCTCGACGACGTTGATGCCGGCCTCGCTCAGCATCGCCATGGTGTCCTCGATCATCTCGGAGGAGACCTGCTCGGACGGCAGGGCGGCGTTCAGCTCGTCCACGGTGACGTAGCCGCGCTCCTTGCCGCGGGCGATGAGCTTCTTCACGGCCGCCGACTGGGTGTCCAGCAGCAGGCCCTCGACCTGCTCGTCCCGCGTCTCGACCGTTTCAGCCCCTGCCGCCGCCTTGCTCGCCATGCGTTCCGCGCTCCGTCCAACGCTTTCGGGCATCCGCGTGACCGGATGCCCGAAAAAAACTGTCTCTACCCTATGCGGCGTCGCCTGACGCCCCTGCGGTCCCTTCCCCGCGGCGGACCGCATCGAGTGCCTCCGTCAGCAGGATCAGCCGGCGCTGCGCGGCGGGATCGTTGGTCTCCGCCAGGATCCGCCGGGCTTCCTGCTGGTCCTCGATCAAGTCCGCCTCGCCGCGCAGGCGGAGGAAGAAGTGCCAGAAGCCTTCCTCGACCTCCCCGGGCAGGGCCTCCGGCCGCGCCGCGAGGGGAAGGCCGGCAGGCACCAGGGCCCAGGCGACGGCATCCTCCAATCCGCACTTCGCGAGGTGGGCGATCAACCCTTCAGAGTCAAGCCGTTCCGCATCACCCTGCCATGCGAGAATCGCGGCCCGCAGGTGCGTGGCGGGTCCATCGGGAAGATCGAGCAGCCCGACGGCCTCCTCCACCTGCGGCAGCAGCCAGGGGTGGCGGAGCAGGATGGCGAAGAGCATCCGCGCCCGTTCGGCCCGCACCGGGCCTTCCAGGATGGCCGGCCGCGGCAGCCGCCGCGGGGCCGGCCGCCCCCCGAAGGCGGCGGGCCGGCCGGCGGCGAAGAAGCGATCGAGCAACACCCGGCGATATTCCGCCGCCAGCGCCTTGTCCCTGATCGCGCCGGCCGCCCCGGTCAGGCGGTTGCGCAGCGCGGCACGCTGCTCGGGCGTCGCGGTGGGGCGTGAATCGGCGACGAGGCCGAACAGCGCCTCGGACATCGGCTGGGCGGCATCGAGCACGGCCTGGAAGGCGGACGGGCCGCCGCGGGCGACCAGCGTGTCGGGATCCTCCCCGCCCGGCAGGGTGGCGAAGCGCAGGGTCCGCTCGGTGGTGATGAGCGGCAGCGCCGTCTCGGCCGCACGGGCGGCGGCACGCGCGCCCGCCGCATCGCCGTCGAAGCACAGCACGGGCTCGGGGCTGATGCGCCAGAGCTCCTCGAGCTGCTCGGGCGTCAGCGCGGTGCCGAGCGGTGCGACCGCCCCGGCGAAGCCCGCCTGATGGAGCGCGATGACGTCCATGTAGCCCTCGACCGCGACGACCGTGCCGCCGCGGAAGGCGCCCTCCCGCGCCAGGTCGAGGCAGTAGAGGCCCATGCGCTTGCGGAACAGCGGCGTCTCCGGGCTGTTGACGTATTTCGGCTGCCCGTCGCCGAGGATGCGGCCGCCGAAGGCAATCACCCGCCCGCGCCGGTCGCGGATCGGGAACATCACCCGGGCATAGAAGAAGTCGCGCGGCGGCTCGCCGGCCTCGCCGGGACGGAGCAGGCCGGCCTCGACGAGCTGCTCCTCGCCCACCCCCTCCCCGCGCAGGTCGCCCGCGATCGCGCCCCGCCCGGACGGCGCCCAGCCGAGCATGAAGGCGCGGATCGTCCCGTCCTTCAGGCCGCGCCGCAGCAGGTAGTCGAGCGCCGGGCGTCCTTCGGGCAGGAAGAGGCGGCGGTGATAGGCCTCGGCCGCCGCGGCCATGACCGCGTGCAGGTCCCGCGCGCGGCGTTCCCGCGCGGCCTCCTGCGGGGTGGCCTTCGGCACCTCCATCCCGGCCTCGGCGGCCAGGCGCTCGACCGCCTCGGGGAAGGAGGCGCCCTCGGCGCGCATGACGAAGGTGATGGCATCGCCATGCGCGCCGCAGCCGAAGCAGTGGAAGTGGTCGTCATAGACGTAGAAGGAGGGGGTCTTCTCCCCGTGGAAGGGGCAGCAGCCCTTCCAGTTGCGGCCGGACTTCGCCAGCCGCGTCTTCCGCCCGATCAGGCCGGGCAGCGGCGTGCGGGCGCGGAGTTCGTCGAGAAAGGCGGGGGGAAGGGCCATGGCAGGGCCCGAGAATGCCTACTCACAGGGGGAATTTACCATACTGTCACGGGGCCTAATTTGGAGAAGCGCCCCTGACGGGATTTGCGCGCTGCCCCCGGGAGGGCTATCCACCCCGCCGTTCCAGACATGAGGATACCGTGATGACCCCGGCCGAACGCGCCGCCGTGCAGGCGCATCTCCGCCGCCTCTTCGGCAACAACCGCATTGCCGTCATGCCCCCCGAGCGCAAGGGCGGCTCCGTCGAGCTCAAGGTCGGCGACGAGTTCATCGGCACGGTGCACCGCGACGCCGAGGACGGCGAGGTCTCCTACGCCATCCAGATCGTGGTGCTCTCCGAAGACCTCGAGATGCCCAATTGAGCGATGCGGGGGAGGCGAACCTCCTCCGCACCCCCTCCCTTCCTTGGTTGCCTGGCGCTGCCCGTGGCGGTCGATGCCCCGTGCCCAAAGAAGGTTGAGGGGGGTCCGGGAGGCATGGGTCCTCCTATACCGAACTCGGATCTTCCCCTCCAACCTGCCCCGAGCCCGATGACAGGTTCAAATCGGGAATACGCAACCGACAATGCCAATACGTGACGATCTTGATCTGATCATCGACGATCGTTGCCAACGCGAGACTGGCTCGGGGCCACGAGTTCGAATCGCCACCGCTGCATGGCGTGGGATCGCGCCAAGCAGATGTGGCCCGACCAGGACGCCGAGCAGGATGAAGCCGACGCACTCCGGCAACCGGACGCGGGGTGCCAGGCCGCCGACGAGCATCGCGCCGAACACCAGGAGGGCGAGACGCGCAAGCGGCGGCAGCCGGCGAGATATCCGTGGAACGCCTCAGCCGGCCGGAAAGACGCTGGACCAGTCGTCCTTCATGGAGATCAGGTGCCAGCCTCGCCCTGCCGCATCGTTCAGCCCACGGTCCAGCTTGCCGACATGCGACTGGCGATCGTATGCGAATTCCCGTGCGGCATCGTCGTGGTGGACAATCACGCCCAGCCGCCGGCCCGGCCGCCCGGTGACATAGGCGAGCATCTCGTAGTCGCCATCCGAATTGCCGAACGCGGCCTGCGGATGGCGGCCAAGGAAGCGCCCGATCCCCACCGGCTTGCCTGGCCCGTCATCCACGAGGTCGATCTCTGGCAGGATGGTCAGCTTCTCATCCGCCCAGCGCATCTTGAAGTTCGTGCCGACCACGAGATCGGTAGGAATGCCATAGATCCGCAGAGTCCAGGGACGGAGGAACTCGATCGTCCCGCCCGACACGATCGCGGTGACGAAGCCGCGTGCGCGGAACAGGGCCAGCACCTCCAGCATCGGCCGGTAGACCAGCTCCGTGTAGGGCCGCTGGAACCGCGGATGTCGCGCGCGCGCCAGCCAGGCGCTGACCGCGGCATGGAACTCGTCCGGCGTCACGCCTGTATGGGACGCGGCGATGAGCTCGGCGAAACCCCGCTGGCCCTGTCGCATCAGCGCTGCGCGATCATTGGCGAGCAGGCTGCGGAAGGGTTCGCGCGTCGCCCAGTCGGGGTGGTTCGGCGCGAGGTCCCGCACGCGCTCCAGCGCAAACACGAATTCCGTATAGAGCGGCTGTTCGACCCAGAGCGTGCCGTCATTGTCGAAGACGGCAAGGCGCTCCGCCGCCGGCACGAAGTCCGGCCCTCCTTCGGTCGTCGTCGCCGCGAGGAAGTCGAGGATGGCGCGCTTGCGCGCCCCATCGCGCCAGGACGGCAGCGGGTCGGCGCCCGTCTGCGCCATGGCGGGGCCGGACGCCGCGGCCAGCAGCAGGCCGGCGAGGCCGCGGCGGGCAAGCGGGAAGGTGTTCATCATGGCGCGTCTCCTCGGGTCTCACCTGACCCAGTGCGGCTGGGTCAGACGTGGCGGCGGGCTGGCGAGCCCGCCCGGGTTGAGCGGTGGCAAGGGGGTGCCGCGCGGCGCCATGGCATGTCGATGCAGGGCGCGTGCGGCCTTCCGCGCCGCCGCCAACAGCGCCGCGCCATTCCAGGCGGTCGCCGGTCCACCGCCGTAGAGGCGTGCCTCCAATGCCGTCGCCTCGGCGGCCGGGGCCGGCACGGCCGCCCGCTCCGCAGGATGGCGGATGCTCCGGTCGCCGCCCGGCGGCGTCAGCCCGTCGGCCCAGCGATAGAGGGACGTCACCGCCGCCAGAATGGTCAGCTCCGGCGGGGTCCGCGGCCGGCGTCGCCGCAGCAGCAGCCAGGCAAGCACAGCGGCCGCCGCCACGACCAATGCGGCAAGGATGCCGCGGGTCCAGGGCGGCGCCCCGGGCGCTGCCGGCGCCGTCGCGGCCGGCAATACCTCGAGATGCAGCGGCTCCGCCGTCATCTGGCGCAGCCGGTTGCTCCGCGGATCGAACCACGAGACCGCGAAGCCCGGCAGGGTCACGGGCCCGGGCCGCTCCGGGACGAAGGCCGCGCGCGCTCGTCGCCGCGCATGCAGCACGCCGCGGTCCGAGTGGTCCTGCAGCAGCGGTGGATCGGGGTAGAGGCGCAGGATCGCGCGCTCGTCGCCCGCGGGCGGGTAGTCCACCGACACCTTCATCAGGAAACGGTCGAGCCGGGCCTCGGGCAAGGGATAGGTGCCCTCCTGCTCGATCGGGTTCTGCGTCGCCATCACCAGGAACAGCCGTGGTAGCGGATGCGTCGTGCCGCCGACCGTGACCTGGCGTTCCTTCATCGCTTCCAGCAGCGCGGACTGCACCTTGGCCGGGGCGCGGTTGATCCCGTCCACCAGCACGACGTTGCCGAAGACGGGGCCGGGCTCGAAGCGGAAGTCGCCGGTCTTCTGTCCATAGATCTTGCTGCCCACCACATCGGCGGGCAGCAGGTCCGGCATGAACTGGATGCGGCGGAACTGCGCATCCAGGTTCTTCGCGCGCGCCTTGACGGAGCGCGTCTCGCCACACCCGGCAATCCCTCGGCCAGCACGTTGCCCTCGGCCGGGAGAGCGATGAGCAGGCGCTCGATCACCCGTTCCTGGCCAATGATGGCCTGGCCCATGCGCGCGCGGAGGTCGGCGAAGGCCGCGCGCGCATCGCCGCTCATCGGTTCACGCTCTGCGCCGCCTGGGTCAGCGTGCGGAGGATCTGGTCCACGTTGAAGGAGGCCGGCTCCTGCCGCGGCGGGAAGTCGCGGAAGGTACCGATCCAGCGCGCCGTCGTCTCCTGGGCGACCAGGACCAGGAAGGCGTTGGTGATCAGCCAGTGATAATAGTTGTTGGAATCGGTCGGCGCCCGCTCGAAGGGGTCCATCTTCAGGTCGATGATGAGCGGTACGCGCAGCCGCACGAAGGGTTCCATCCAGACCTGGAACTGATGCGCGCGCTGGACCGCGAAGTTGTACTTGAAGCGGCCGACGCGCAGCGCCACCAGCTCGCCGTCGTCGTCGAAGTAGAAGAACTCGTTGCGCGCGCTTTCGGCGTCGCCGGTCAGGGTCGGCAACTGGTTGTAGCCGTCGAGATGCACCTTGAAGGTCTTGTTGCCTGCCGTGTGGCCCGCGAGCAGCTTCTCCTTGATGTCCGGCACGCCGGCGGCGGCGAGCAGCGTCGGCAGCCAGTCATTCGCCTGCACGATGCCGGTGACGACCTTCCCCGCCGGGATGCGGCCGGGCCAGCGGACCGCGCACGGCACGCGGAAGCCGCCTTCCCAGTTGGTGTCCTTCTCGGACCGGTAGGGGGTGATGGCGCCGTCCGGCCATTCGTTGAAATGCGGGCCGTTGTCGGTCGAGTAGACGACGATGGTGTCGTTGGCGATGCCGAGGTCGTCGAGCTTCTTGAGGATCTGCCCGACATGGTCGTCATGCTGCACCATGCCGTCGGCGTAGAAGTTCAGCCCCGTGCGGCCGTCATAGTTCGGCGGGATATGCGTATAGATGTGCATCCGCGTCGCGTTGTGCCAGATGAAGAAGGGCTTGTTGGCGCGGTGCTGGCGGTCGATGAAGTCGATGCAGGCGGCGGTGGTTTCGTCGTCGATCGTCTCCATCCGCTTGCGGTTGAGCGGGCCGGTGTCCTCGACGCGGCCATCGGCGAAGCTGCGGATCACGCCGCGCGGGCCCCAGCGGCGGCGGAATTCCGGGTCCTGCGGATAGTTGGGGCGCTCCGGCTCCTCCTCCGCATTCAGGTGGTAGAGGTTGCCGAAGAACTCGTCGAAGCCGTGCTGCGTGGGCAGGAACTCGTCCTTGTCGCCGAGGTGGTTCTTGCCGAACTGGCCCGTGGCGTAGCCGAGCGGCTTGAGCAGCTCGGCGATGGTCGGGTCCTCCTTCTGCAGGCCGATCGCGGCACCCGGCGTGCCGACCTTGGTCAGCCCGGTGCGCACCGGCGACTGGCCGGTGATGAAGGCGGCGCGGCCGGCGGTGCAGGATTGCTCGCCGTAATAGTCGGTGAAGGTCGCGCCCTCGGCGTGGATGCGGTCGATGTTGGGCGTGCGATAGCCCATGCCGCCGCGGTTGTTGTGGCTGATGTTCCACAGCCCGATGTCGTCGCCGAAGATCACGAGAATATTCGGCTGGCGCTGCTGGCCCGAAGCCGGTGCGGGCCGCGCCGCGGGGGCAGGCGCCGCCGGGCGCTGCTGCGCCTGCGCCGACTGCACGCCGGCGGTGAGTCCCGCGGCGCCGCCGAGCAGCATGTTGCGCCGATTCATCCGGCCATGGCCTGCAATGGTGCTCATGTACCATTCTCCTCGTCGGTCGTGTGA
>JAFADX010000087.1 GCA_023424475.1 Pseudomonadota bacterium | reverse complement strand
GCCTCCACCGCCTCGGCGGTCTGCGCCGCGGCGATCGCGCGGGCCTGCACGGGCGCTTCGGTCGCCGTGACGGCCGCGGCAGCCAGGATCTGCGAGACCTCGCCGGTTTCGGTCTGGCGCCGGATGCTCGCTTCGACCGAGGCGCCTGTCAGTTGCATCGTGGCGACGATGGCTCCGACCATCAGCAGGGCGACGAGCCCCGAGACGGCGATCTTGGCGGCGATGGGAAGATGGAGGATTGCGCGCATGGGCCACCCTGGGAAAGGAGAGGGCCGCAGTCTCCGCGCCCGGGCTTAAGCGCCCGTGAAGCGATCCGCCGTCCCGTGGCGTTCCCAGGACCGCCCGAAGGCGAGGAAGACGAGAACCGCCACCAGTGTCATGCCGGCGTGCCAGACCAGCGCCTCGGCGGCGCCGTCCAGTTCGTGGAACAGCCAGAGCCCGGCGGCCGAGAGCGCGGCGCCCGCCAGGCCGCCCATCACGGCGACCGGCACCGGGCGGATCGCCACCGCATAGCGCAGCACCCAGACCAGCGTGCCCGCCAGCGGCAGCCCGAGCCCGAGGATGAAGCCCATGCAGCCCCAGGAAAGGCCCGGCGCCAGCGCCTGCGGCCCGATGCTGAGCAGATCCGCGAGGCAGCCGAGCCCGAGCGTGCCGACCCAGAGCGCCGCCGCGGGCAGCGGCAGCAGGACCCAGCGCGGCGAGCGATCCGGCAGCGAGAGCTGGAAGGCGGCGACGGCCGCAAGCACGCCGGTCGCCGCCGAGGCGACCCATTGCACCACGTCGTGCACATCCCGCAGCCGCGCCGCGAGGTCGGGCCGCGGGCCGTGCCAGGCCACCGCCGCGGCGATCAGCAGCAGCGCGAAGGCGAGCCATCCCGCCGCGCGGACCATCGGCGGCGCGAGCCGGCGGACCGGGCGAAGCCCGGTGGAGAGACGTTCGATCAGTTCGTCGGTGCCGCTCACGGCTTGTCCTCCGCGCCGAACCGCCGGCGCAGGGTCTTGAGGGCGCGGTGGGTGGCGACCTTCAGCGCGCCGACCGAAAGGCCGGAGCGCGCCGCGGCCTCGGCCAGCGGCAGGTCCTCGAGCTTGGCCAGGCGCAGCGCGGTGCGCTGGCTCTCGGGCAGTTCGGCGACCGCCTCGCGCAGCTCGCGGCCGGCGATCCGGTCCTCGCCGGTCTCGCCCGCCGGGGCGGCGAGCGTCTCGGCATGGTCGTCGATCGGCGCCTCGCGCCCCGCGCCCCGGCCGCGCCGGCGCAGGCGGTCCACGGCGCGGCGCTCGGCGATGGCGACCAGCCATGGCCGGAAGGGGCGCGAAGGGTCGTAGGTGGCGCGCATGCGGTGGATCGTCAGCAAGGTGTCCTGGACCGCGTCCTCGGCTTCGTGCGCATCGGCGATGCGGCGGCGCGCGATGGCGCGCAGCAGCGGCAGGCATTCGCGCAGCAGCGTGTCGTAGGCACGCGCGTCGCCCGCCTGCGCCGCGGCCATCAGCGCCTCCCAGCGTCCGTCAGCCTCCGCCACCGCGTCCCTGCCGCTCCGTTGCGCCCTCAGTCTAGGGGCTGCGGCCGGCGGCGCGAAGTCCGCGGGGCATCCGAAGGCCGCGCTCATGGCGTGGCGGGGGCGAGGACCCTGCGCCGGCGTTCGGTGAGCAGGGCATAGCAGACCAGGATGGCGGCGCCCGCGAGCGTCATCGCGGGGTCGAGCCACCAGTGCCCGGGCAGCAGCCGCAGCCCCGCCGTGACCACCCAGGAGAGCAGGACGCCGATGCAGAAGACGTTGAGGCTGTGCCGCCCCACCGCGGCGAGCGCCTGGCCCGCCGGATGCCGCATCCAGGCCGCGTCGCGCGGCACCAGGACGGCCACGAGGTAGGCGATCGCGAGCCCGTGCAGCAGCCCCGCCGGCCCGATATGCACCTTGCCGGCGATGGCCCAGATGGTGTCCTCGTCGAGAACGAGCCGGCTGCCGAGAAGCTCCCCCAGCCGCTGGGCGAAGCCCGCCAGGACCACGGCGGCGGCCAGGGCGACGCCCCAGCGGCGGAACGGCACGGCATGCCCGGCCAGCAGCGCCCGCCGCCCGAACCAGGCGCCGAGCAGGAAGACGAACTGCCAGGCGAGCGGGTCGAGCCCCGTCGGCAGCCAGGACCAGTATTCCCAGAGCCCCGCCTGCACCCCCAGCCAGGCTGCGAAGGAGGGCAGCAGCGCCCAGGCCCCGACCCGGCCGGCGAGCACCAGGAAGCCCGGCAGCAGCAGCATGCCGATGATGAACACCGGCAGGATGTCGACGTAGTTCGGCATGTAGAGGAGCAGCGCCGCGCCCGGCAGCGCCCGCAGCGGGTCGTCCACCAGGATGCGCCAGTGCAGGCGGTCGATCTCCCCGGGCAGCGGCAGGGCCATCTCCGACCAGATCACCGTCGCGCCGAACATGAAGAACAGGACGAGGTGCACCAGCCACAGCCGCCGTGCGCGGCGCAGGATGTCGAAGGTCGCCTCCCGGGCGCCGCGCCGCTGCGCCTTCAGCACGAAGACCGAGGCGAGCACGAAGCCCGACAGGAAGACGAACTGCCCCGAGCTGTCCGAGATGCCCCAGGCGGCATGGATGCCGTAGGCGCCGAACCAGGTGCCCACCGCATGGGCCCCGAAGATCGAGATCTGCAGCCAGCCCCGCACGATGTCGAGCCGCACGTCCCGTGCCGGGCGGGCAAGGGGCCTGGGCGGGGGTGCCGGGGCGGGCAGCGCCATGCGAGGTCTCCTCGGGGGCGGGCCGGGATGGCTGCCTTCGCTTCCCGCTTCGCCGCGGCCGCCGCCCCGGTTACGGCCGGGAGCGCCCGGCCCCGGGGGCTTCCCCTTGCCGCGCGGGATTGCCTCTTCCCGCCGCTTGCCTCTTCCCGCCGCTTGCCTCTTGCAGACTCGGGGCCGGGCGCGAGATGGAGAGGCGTGCTGAACCTCATCAAGCTTTCCGTCGGCCCCAAGGATGTCGCGGCGCTGGCCGAGCTCCAGAAGGAACGCCTGCGGACCGACCCGCCGCTGCGCGCCTGGACGCGCATGTTCCCCAAGCGGATCGACGAGGTGACGGATGGCGGTTCCATCTACTGGGTGATCGGCGGCTTCGTCAGGGTCCGCCAGCGCATCCTCGGTATCCGGGAGGAAGCCTGGGACGACACCACCACCTGTGCCGCGCTGCTGCTCGACCCCGCGCTGGTGGCGGTCGAGGCGCGGCCCTGCAAGCCCTTCCAGGGCTGGCGCTACCTCAAGCCCGAGGAAGCGCCGCCGGACGTGGCCACCGGCCGGCCCGCCGCCGTCGGGCTCGACCGGCTGCCGGCGCGCCTGCGGCGGGACCTCGCGGAGCTCTGCCTTATCTGACCTCCCGGCTTGGTTGCCTCGATGTAAGGCGGCTGCCACCACAAGGAGAGGCCGGGGCTGCGATGTTCCCCGTGTCGCGGCGGCTTATTCCCGGCAGGCCGCCGTCAGACTGGCCCTCCCTCTGGGGGGGTTCTATGGGCCGGCTGGAGTGATCCGGCCGGCCCTATTTTCCGTCCGGGGCGGGCCGGCCTCGGCCTCCAGCAGCGCCAGCAGCCCTTCCAGCAACTGGGTGGGGGAGGGCGGGCAGCCCGGGATCAGCAGATCGACCGGCAGCACGGCGCCCACCCCGCCATGCACGGCGTAGGACCCCTTGAAGACACCGCCATCCACCGCGCAGTCGCCCGCGGCGACGACCCAGCGCGGCTCGGGCGTGCAGGCCAGTGCGCGCTGCATCGCCTCGGCCATGTTGCAGCAGGCCGGGCCCGTCACCAGCAGCACGTCGGCGTGCCTCGGGGAGGCGACGAAACGCAGCCCGAACCTTTCGAGGTCGTAGGCGACGTTCTGCAACGCGGTCACCTCGAGCTCGCATCCGTTGCAGGAGCCGCTGTCAACTTCCCGGATGGCGAGGCTGCGGCCGAGGCGCGCGCGGGCGGTCGCCGCCAGCCGCTCGGCGAGCGCCTGGACGGTTTCCTGCGGCACCGGCGGGGCCGGCCCGGTCAGGGGCTTGCCGATCAGCGCGCGCGCGAGGCGGGGCCAGAGCATCAGGCGTCCTCCTGCCGTTCGGAGAAGATGAGGCGGTTCCCGAAGGGGTCGGCGATCTCCATGTCCCGCCAGCCCCAGGGCCGCGCGGTGATGCCGGGGCGCGCGTGGCGGTAGGCCTTGCCGAGGAGCTCGGCCCGGAAGGCGTCGATGCCGCGCATGCGCAGGATCAGCTTCGTCCCCGGCGTGCCATCCCCGAAATGCTCGCTGAGGAAAAGGACCAGCCCGCCGCGGGAGACCTGGGCGAAGACCGGCAGGTCCGGTTCGAAGCGGTGCTCCCAGTCCCAGGACATGCCGAGGAAGCCGGCATAGAACTCGCGTGCCTTGGCGGGGTCGAAGATGCGCAGGACGGGGATCGTCTCGTCGAAGCCGATGCTCATGCCCCGTCTCCGGCGCAGGCGGGTCGCCCGAGGGCGTGCCGGGTGGTCCGGGTCACAGGTCCACCCCGCTGTAGGCGCAGTTGAAGGATTTGTTGCACAGCGGGAAGTCGGCGACGATGTTGCCCTCGATCGCCGCCTCCAGCAGCGGCCATTGCAGCCAGGACGGGTCGCGCAGGAACACGCCGCGGATGAGCCCGCCATCGTCCAGGCGCAGCCAGGCGAGGCACTCGCCGCGGAAGCCTTCGACCAGGGCGCAGCCCTCGCCGGCCTGGGTGGGCAGGGGGGCCATGATCTCGCCCTCGGGCAGCGTGCCGAGCAGGCGGCGGACCATCGCGATCGCGGCGCCCAACTCGGCGACCCGCACGCGGACCCGGGCATCGACGTCGCCCCCGGGCTCGACGACGAGGGGCGGCACCAGCAGGTCGTAGGGCGCGTAGCCCGGTGCGAGTCGCGCATCGAAGCGCCGGGCGGAGGCGCGGCCGACGAAGCCGCCCGCCGCATAGGCCCGGGCATGGATGGGATCGAGGAACCCCGTGCCGACCACGCGGTCCTGCAGGCTCGCATGGCTTTCGTAGATCCGCATCAGGGCCGGGATCTCGGCCTCGACATCGGCAAGCACGCCGAGGATGGCCCCGGCCCCGCCGGCGGCGATGTCCTGCGCGACCCCGCCGGGCAGCACCATGTCCATCATCAGCCGGTGGCCGAAGGCGGCGGCGCAGGCGCGCAGCACCTGTTCGCGCAGCCAGCCGCAGCGGGCGTGCGGGAAGGCGAAGGCCGCGTCGTTGCAGATGAAGCCCCAGTCGTTGAGGTGGTTGTGGATGCGCTCGAGTTCGCACATCGCGGCGCGCAGGGCGGTGGCGCGCGGCGGCGGCGCGACGCCGAGCGCGGCCTCGGCCGCCGCGGCGAAGGCCCAGCCATGGGCAACGGTGGAATCCCCCGACAGCCGTGCGGGAAAGACCGCGGCCGCGCGCGGCGACTTGCCGAGCATCAGGCCGAGCGTGCCCTTGTGCGTGTAGCCGAAGCGCTGCTCCAGCCGGACCACCACCTCGCCCTGGATATGGAAGCGGAAATGGCCGGGCTCGATGACGCCGGCATGGATCGGGCCGACGGGGATCTGGTGGATGCCCTCGCCCTCGGCGGGGAGGAATTCGGGCTGCGGCGGCTCGGCGCCCGCGATCGCGGCCGGCTGGCCCGACATCGGGCCGAGCACCGGCCAGCGGCCGTGGTCGAGCCAGGGCCGCAGGTCCGTCGCGCCGTCGGCGGAGAGGCCCCAGAGGTCACGGATCATCCGCTCGAACCGGATCGCGCCGGGCCGGGCGGGGGACAGCGCGGGGAAGCGGCCGGCATCGGCCGGCGTCGAGGCGAGCAGCACCGTGCCCGCCGCCTCGTCGAGGAAGGCGGCGTGGACGAGCCCCGGCTCGGCCCAGAGCGCCAGCAGCGCGAGGGTCGGCTCGCCCTGCAGGGCGGCCGGCAGCCGCGCCCAGGCCTCGGGGGCGAGGAGGAAGCGTTCGAAGGGCAGCGCGCCCTGCGGCGCGCCGGCGCGGATCAGGGCGGAGGCGCTCATCCGATCACCCTCGCGGCCTCGGCCAGCATGGCGGCGAGCGCGTCCGGCATGGCGAGCGCCAGCAGTGCCGCGACGGCCAGGTGCAGCCAGAGCGGGGCGGCCGCCGCGCTTTCCCGCCAGCCGTTCAGCGCCCCCGCGGCGTCGGGCGTCGGCGGGCCGAAGCAGAGCGCCTGCAGCACCGTGATCAGCGCCGCCAGCGCGAGGACCATGCCCGCGGCCAGCGCCAGGGCGAGCCAGGGCGCCTCGGCGACCGCAGCCGTGAGCAGCCGGAACTCCGAGACGAAGAGCAGGAAGGGCGGCATGCCGGCGATGCCCGCGATCGCCAGCGCGAGGCCCCAGCCCAGTGCCGGATGGGTCGTCACCAGCCCGCCGATGTCGGCGATCTTCTGGCTGCCCTTGGCCTGGGCGGCGCGGCCGACGCCGAAGAAGACCGCGCTCTTGATCACCGAATGGCCGAGCAGGTGCAGCAGGCCGGCGAGGTTCGCCGCCGGGCCCCCGATGCCGAAGGCGAAGGCCGCGAGGCCCATGTGCTCGATGCTCGACCAGCCGAAGAAGCGCCGCGCATCGCGCCGCCGCCACAGGGAGATCGCCGCCAGCAGCACGGAGGCGAGGCCGAGCGCGAGGAGGAAGGGGGCCGGGGCGATCGCCTCCGGGTTCGCGCCGACGATGGATTTCGCCCGCAGCACGGCGAGCATCGCCGCGTTCAGCAGCAGGCCCGACAGCACCGCCGAGATCGGCACCGGCCCCTCGGCATGGGCATCCGGCAGCCAGGAATGCAGCGGCACCAGGCCCGCCTTGGTGCCGTAGCCCACCAGCAGGAAGGCGAAGGCGAGGTTCAGCGTATTCGGATCACAGCGCGCCGCCACGCCCATCAGCGCGGCCCAGGACAGGCCGGTATCCTCGTGCAGCAGGGGCTGGGCGGCGAGGTAGAGGACGATGATGCCGAACAGCGCCAGCGCGATGCCGACGCCGCAGAGGATGAAGAACTTCCACGCCGCCTCGAAGGCCGCGGGCGTGCGGTGCACCGCGACCATCGAGACGGTGGCGAGGGTCGCGATCTCGATCGCCACCCACATCACGCCGAGGTTGTCGGCCAGCAGCGCGAGCGTCTGGGCGCCCATGAAGCCCTGGTAGGCGGCGTGGTAGGCGCGGATGCGCCAGTGGTCGAAGCCTTCCTGGTCCAGCGTCGCGGCAGAGAACACCGAGGTGGTCAGTCCGACGAAGGCCGACACCAGGATGAAGGGGGTGTTCAGCGAATCCGTGTGGGTCCAGCCATGCGTGGCGAAGGGCTGCAGGGCGAGCGCCACGGCGAGCAGGAAGAAGACGGTGCTGACCGCGACGTTCAGCAGCACCGCATGGCGCAGCCGCGGCACCGCGGCGAGCGCGACGGCGCCGCCCCAGGCGAAGAACACGATGGCCCATTGCAGGGGCATCACCGCGCCTCCCCGCGGTGTTCCTCGAGGCTGCCGGTGTCGAGCGTGTCGAACCGCTCGCGGATCTGGAAGGCGAAGACGGCGGCGACGACCGCGACCATCAGCACCAGCGCGGCGGTGGACAGCTCGACCACCAGCGGCATGCCGGCCACGCCGACGGCGGCGAGGATCAGCCCGTTCTCGAGCGACAGCAGGCCGATCACCTGGCTGATGGCATTGCGCCGCGTGATCATCATCAGCATGCCGAGCAGCACGACCGAGAGCGCGAGCGCCACGTCCTCCCGCGCCAGGGCGCGCACGCCCTCGGTCGCCGGGAAGACGACGAGCATCGAAAGGCCGGCCAGCGCCACGCCCGCGGTCATCGAGAGGCCGACGCCGAGCGCCGTTTCCACCGTGCGGTGCAGGTCGAGCCGCCGCACGGTCGCGTGCAGCGCCAGCGGGATCAGCACCCCCTTGGCTGCCAGCGCCAGCAGCGCCGTCACGTAGAGGCCCGGCACCCCCTGGGCGTGGGCCTGCCACGCCGCCGCGAGGCCGAGCAGCGTGCCCTGCATCGCGAAGGCGTTGATCACCGCCCCGATGCGCCGCTGGTAGAGCAGCACGAAGGACAGCAGCAGCACGCCGCCGCCGAGCAGGTGCGAAACGTCGTAGCCGAGCTGGCCGAACCTCATGACAATCCCGTCGAGACGAAGAGCAGCACCGCGCCGAGCAGCCCGAGCAGCAAGGCCGCGCCGAGGAATTCCGGCACGCGGAAGACGCGCATCTTGGCGATGGCGCTTTCGAAGGCCGCGAGCCCCAGGGCGAGGCCGCCCATCTTCACCAGCCAGGCAGCGAGGCCGACGACCCAGAGATGCGGCGCCGATCCGGCCGGCGCTTGGCCGAGCGGCAGGAAGACCGCGGAAAGCAGGGCGAGCCACAGCGTCAGCCGCAGCATCGCCGCGAAGTCCCAGAGGGCCAGGTGCCGGCCCGAGGCCTCGAGGATCATCGCCTCGTGCACCATGGTCAGTTCCAGGTGGGTCGCGGGGTTGTCGACGGGGATGCGGGCATTCTCGGCGACCGCGACGGCGAGCAGCGCGACCAGCGCGAGGCCGAGCGAGACCCGCAGCCCGAGCCCGCCGTCGCGGAAGGCGGCCGCGATCGCATCGAGGTTGGTGGTGCCGGCGAGGATGGCGAGCGAGAGCGCCGCGACGACCAGCGCCGGTTCGGCCAGCGCGGCGAAGGACATCTCCCGCGAGGCGCCGAGCCCGCCGAAGGAGGTGCCGACATCCATGCCGGCCAGCGCCATCGCCACGCGCCCGAGCGCGAGAAGGCCGGCGACCACGATCAGGTCGGCGAGCGGCGCGAAGGCCATGCCGCGCGCGAAGGAGGGCACCAGCGCCGCCGCCGCGACCGCGGCCCCGGCGGCGAGGTAGGGGGCGGCCCGGGAGACCGCCGAGGCGTTCTCCGCCAGCACCGGCGTCTTGCGCAGCAGCTTCGTCAGGTCCCGCAGCGGCTGCAGCGGATCGGCGCCGCGCCGGCCCATCATCCGCGCCTTGAGCCAGCGGACCACGCCCGTCAGCAGCGGCGCGGCGGCGAGGATCAGCGCGATGTGCAGCGCCTGCGCCAGGACCGACCAGACGACCGCCATCTCAGCGCGCCTCCAGCCAGGCGAGCAGGGAGAGCATCAGCACCACGGCACCGAAGGTCAGGCCGAGGCACTGGCGGATGGAAAAGTCCCGCAGCCGCTCGGTCCGGGCCGCCAGCGCCTCCCGCCAGCGCGGCACCGGGCCTTCGAGGGCGGCCAGCGCCGGGTCGTGGAACCCGGCCTCGAGCAC
>JAFADX010000057.1 GCA_023424475.1 Pseudomonadota bacterium | reverse complement strand
CCCCCGGCCCTCCGCCCCGCGCGACCTCGCCGCGCAGCTCACCGCGCTGCTGGCCGAACGCACCGGCGCGCGCTGGCCCGTCTCCATCACCAACGAGGACGGCGAGGCGACGCTCGCCGAGCAGGGCCGCAGCGCCGAGCATGACCGCCGCGCCGCCGCGCAGTCCCACCCCCTGGTGCAGGCCATCCTCGCCGCCTTCCCCGGCGCGATGATCGAGGCCGTGCGCGACGCGACCGCCGACGACTACGGCCTGCCGCTCACGCCCGCCGCCGCCACCGCCGAACCCGACGACATCGACGACGGCCGCGACTTCGCGCCCCCCGAGGCCGAATCCGCCTGGACCGACGACGAACCCCCTTCCGACGACTGAATGACGAGGCTGACGACCCGATGAAGAATCTCGGCAACATGCTCAAGCAGGCCCAGCAGATGCAGTCCCGCATGCAGGAGATGCAGGCCAGGCTGGAAGCGACCGAGGTCGAAGGCACCTCCGGCGGCGGCATGGTCAAGGTGCGCCTGTCCGGCAAGGGCGAGCTGAAGCGCGTGGCCATCGACCCCAGCCTGATGAAGGCCGACGAGCGCGAGGTGCTCGAGGACCTGATCGTCGCCGCCCACGCCGACGCCAAGCAGAAGGTCGAGGCCACCATGGCCGAGGAGATGCAGAAGGCGACCGCCGGCATGTCCCTGCCGCCGGGGATGAAGCTGCCCTTCTGATGCTCTACGCCACCACCGCCACGATCCAGGGGCGCGAGGTCGAGGCCTATCTCGGCATCGTCTTCGGCGACGCGGTGCTGGGCGTAAACCTGGTCAAGGACTTCATGGCGTCCTTCCGCGACATCGTCGGCGGCCGCTCAGGCACCTACGAGCGCGAACTCGCCGGCGCGCGGGACACGGCGATGACCAACCTGACCGCGCAGGCGCAGTCGCTCGGCGCCGACGCCATCCTCGGCATCGACATCGACTACGAAGTCCTCGGCAGCAACAACGGCATGCTGATGGTCAGCGTCTCGGGCACCGCCGTCCGGCTGAGGCCCGCGGGCGCCGCCGTCGGCCCCTGGGCCAACCCGGCCGGGTGATGCAGAACGACCCCATCGAGCACCTGATCACGCTGCTCTCCCGCCTGCCCGGCCTCGGCCGGCGCAGCGCGCGACGCGCCGTGCTGCGGATGCTGATGGACCCGGCGGAACGCATGCTCCCTCTCGCCGACGCACTCCGGGCCGCCGCCGATTCCGTCCGCCCCTGTGAAATCTGCGGCAACCTCGATGCCCAGTCGCCCTGCGCCATCTGCTCCGACCGCCACCGCGACCGCAGGCTCGTCTGCGTCGTCGAAGGCGTGGCGGACCTCTGGGCCCTGGAACGCGCCCACGCCCACCGCGGCACCTACCACGTCCTCGGCGGCCTGCTCTCGGCCCTCGGCGGCACCGGCCCCGACGACCTCTCCATCACCCCCCTCCTGCGCCGGATCGAAAGCGACGGCATCGAGGAAGTCATCCTCGCCCTGCCCGCCACCGTGGACGGCGCCACCACCGCCCACTACCTGACCGACCGCCTGAAACCGACCGGCACCACCGTCACCCGCCTGGCCCAGGGCGTGCCCATCGGCGGCGCCCTCGACGTGCTCGACGACGGCACGTTGATGGCGGCGTTCAAGGCGCGGCGGGCGCTGTGACGGGGAAGGGCGAGCCGCAGGGGGGCGCCGCCCCCCTGCACCCCCCGCCAAAGGCCGAAAGGCCCTTGGAACCCAATACTTGGCCGGTTGGGGGGAGGGGCACAAAGCGACCTCCGGGCCCGGCGGTCGTTTCCTGCCCCTCCCCCCAACCGGCCAATTCACGGTGTCCAGAGGCCTTTCGGCCTTTGGCGGGTGGGTGCGGGAGGGCAGAGCCCTCCCGCGTCCCGACCTTCGCCGCGACGCGCCGCCATGCCCTGGTCGCCGCCATCGCCGGTGTCCTCGCCGCGCCCGCCGTGCGCGCCGCCGAGGCGGCCCGCTGGTTCAGGACGAGTGACGGGGTGCGGCTGCGGTATCTGGAGGCCGGGTCGGGGCGGGTGGTGGTGTTCGTGCCGGGGTGGTGCATGCCGGGGCGGATCTTCGAGCCGCAGATCGCGGCCTTGTCGCGGCGCTGGCGCGTGGTGGCGTTGGATCCGCGCGGGCAGGGGCAGAGCGAGGTGCCGCGCGGGGGGTATGAGCCGACGCGGCGGGGGCAGGACATCCGCGACCTGCTGGCGCATCTGGGTGGTGGGCGCGTGGTGCTGGCGGGATGGTCGCTCGGGGTGCTGGATGCCCTGTCCTATGTGGACATGGCGGGGGACGGGCGGCTGGCGGGGCTGGTGCTGATCGACAATTCGGTCGGCGAGGGCGCGCCCCCGCCGCCACGCACGCGGCCCTCGACCTTCTTCGCCAATCTGCGCCGGCGGCGGGACGTGACGATGCATGGTTTCGTGCGCAGCATGTACCGCACGCCGCAGGATGCCGCCTATCTCGACGGCATCGCGCGGGAGGCGCAGCGCATGCCGGTGGAGGCATCGATCCGGCTGCTGTCCTATCCGCGGCCGCGGGAGTTCTGGAAGCGGTCGCTCTATGCGGTGCGGCGGCCGGTCTACTATGCGGTGACGCCGCGCTTCCGCGGCCAGGCGGATCTCGTCGCGCAGCGGCATCCGAAGCCGGTGATCGAGGTGTTCGACGGCGCGGGGCATGCGCTCTTCGTGGACCAGGCGGCGCGGTTCAATGCGTCGATGCAGGATTTCCTGTCGCAAAGGGCGGAATGGGGCTGATGCGGTCGTTGTTTCCGCTCTTCCTCATCGCCGGCGCGGCGGTTGGCGTGGAGATCGCGCTGACGCGCTTCTTCGCCGTCGCGAGCTGGTCGGAATACGGCTACTGGGTCATCTCCATCGCGATGACGGGCTTCGCCGTCTCGGGCGTGGTGATGGTGCTGGGGCGGGGGGCCTTCCTGCGCCATGCGCGCTGGCTGCTGCCGGCACTGCCGGTGGCGATGCTGGCGGCGGGCGGCGCGGGGTGGGTGGCGGCGACGCTGAACGGGTTCAACCCGCTCGAACTGCAGAACCCGGCGACGGCCGATGCGCAGCTGGTGAACATCGCGCTGTATTACGCGGCGCTGTTCCCATTCTTCTTCCTCGCGGGGCTCGCTGTCTCGCTGAACTTCGTCGTGCATGCGAACGAGGTCGGGCGGGTCTATGGCTACGACCTGCTGGGCGCGGGCACGGGGGCGGTGCTGGCGCTCGCGCTGATGTTCGTGCTGCATCCGTTTGCGCTGGTGCCGGCGCTGCTGCCGCTGCTGGCGGTGGCTGCGATGATCTCGGGCGGGGTGCGCTGGCGCGTCGCGGCGCTGGTGGTGCTGGCGGGAACCGAGGCTGCGGTGTTCGGCCTCGCCGCGCCGCGGGTGAACGAGTTCAAGCCGATCTATGCGCCGCTCAACGTGCCCGACAGCCGGGTGGTGGCCGATGTGCTCTCCCCGCGCGGCGTCTACCGCCTGCTCGACAACTTCACCGAGCGGCTGGATGTCGACGTCTCGAACAATGCGGGGACGATGGGCGTGCCAGCGCCGCCGCGGTCCTTCGGGCTGTATCGCGACGGGTCGCGCATCGCCGCACTGCCGATGGGCCCGCCGGAGGCCGGGCACGCGCCCGCGGCGCTGGATGCCGCGCCCTATGCGCTGCTCGAGGCGCCGCGCGTGCTGGCGCTCGGCGCCGCGGGGGGCTTCCGGCCCGCGGAGGCGCTGGCGCTCGGCGCCGCGCATGTCACGGTGATCGAGCCCGAACCCCTGCTGCGGGAGGCGCTGGCACAGGGTCTCGGCCCGGTCCCGGCGCTCGTGGCGGATCCGCGCGTGACGCTTTCGGCGGTGCATCCGCTGACGGCAACGGGGCATTACGACCTGGTGGACGTGGCGGGGGATTTCCTCGGCGCCGACGAGCAGAACCGCAACGTCTACACGGCCGAGGCGCTGGCCGGCTTCCTCGGGCGGCTCGACCCCGGCGGCATGATCTCGCTGCCGGTCAACATCCGCGAACTGCCGGTCTATGCGGTGCGCGTGCTGGCGACGGCGCGCGAGGCGCTGCGCCTCGCGGGCGTGGCGGATCCCGCCGCGCATGTCGCGGTGATCCGCAGCGCGTGGAACCTGCGGGTGCTGATAGCGCGCGAGCCCTTCGACGAAGCGCGCGTGCAGCAGCTCTCGGCCTTCGCGGAGGAACGCTCCTTCGACCTCTCCTACGCGCCCGGGCTGGTCATGGAAGGCCGCGAGGTCTGGAACGACCTGCCGCCCGTCTCGCTCGAGGCGACGACCGTCGAGCAGGGCGGCGCGGCGCAGGACGCCGTGGCCCGCGAAGCGGCGCTTCTGATGGCCGGCACGCCGGTGCAGGACGCCTTCGACCGTTCCCCGGTCACGGCCGACCGGCCCTGGCTGTCGCCGCTGGTGCGGCTGCCTTCCCTCGGCGCGGCGCTCGCGCGCATCGAGATCCTGCCGCAGCAGGAGATCGGGCTGCTGGTGAACGTCGCGGTGCTGGCGCAGGCGATCGTGCTGGCGCTGGTCGTCTCCCTGCTGCCGCTCGCGGCGCGGGGGTCGCTGCGCGTGCCCTTCGGCGTGCTGGGCCGGGCGCTTATCTATTTCCCCGCGCTCGGCCTCGGCTTCCTGCTGATCGAGATCGCCTTCATCGAGCACGCCGCCCTGCTGCTCGGCGACCGCACCTCGGGCTTCGCGCTGGTGCTGACGACGATGCTGGTCTTTTCCGGCATCGGCGCGATGTGGGCGGGGCGGGTGGCGGCGCATGGGCGGGCGTTGCGGCTGGCGGTGCTGGTAGCCCTCGGCTGCACGGCGCTGGCGCTGTTCGGCGTGCGCGGGGCGGTGCTGGCTGCGCTGGACTGGCCCTGGGCAGTGCGGGCGGTGCTGCTCGTGGTGGCGCTGGCGCCGGTCTCCCTGGCGCTGGGCTTTCCCTTCCCGCTCGGGCTGGACCGCTTCCAGAAGGAAGGGGCCGGGCTGCTGCCCTGGGCCTGGGCGCTGAACGGGGCCTTTTCCGTGGTCGCGACGCCACTGGCGAACCTGCTCGGGCACGGGGCCGGGCTCTCCTGGCTTCTGGCCGCGGCCATGCTTTGTTACGCTGGTGCCGCATTGGCCTGGCCGAAGGAACGCCCATGACGATTTCCCGCCGCCCCCTCCTGCTCGGTGCGCTCGGCGCGGTCTGCGCGCCGGCGCTGGCGCGCGCGCAGGGCAGCAGCGCCTGGACGCGCGACGCCTATCTCGCGGCGATGCGGGCCTCGGGGCGGGAGACCAGTATCTCCGAACGGACCTTCGACGCCATCCAGGCGCGCAAGCCGGCGGCGATGGCCCGGATCGAACGCTACCTGAAGTCCCGCTTCAGCGGCCAGGCGGACCCCGCCGTGCTGCGCGCCTTCGAGATGCTGCCGCGCGAATACTTCCACTGGAACTACGAAGGCCGCGCGAACGGTGCCGTGAACGCCTATGAATCCGAACCGAAGCCATGGGGCCTCGGCTACGGCTCGGCGCTGTCGGACTATCTCGGCCAGGCCTACATGACCCAGGTCTGCGAACCGAAGCCCGAGCATGTCGTGCTCGAGATCGGCACCGGCTCGGGCTTCCAGTCGGCGCTGCTGTCGCGGATCGTGGCGAAGCAGTACTCGATCGAGATCATCAATCCGCTCGGCACCGCGGTGCAGAGGATCTTCGCGCCGCTCGGCTACGGCAATGTCGAGACGCGCGTGGGCGACGGCTTCTTCGGCTGGCCCGAGGTGCAGGGCGGCTTCGACACCATCATCGTGACCTGCGCCGCGCAATACGTGCCGCCGGCGCTGATCCAGCAGCTCAAGCCCGGGGGGCGGCTGGTGATTCCGATCGGGCAGCCCTTCCGGCGCGGCCAGTTCCTCTACATCTACACGAAGGACGAGGACGGGCGGGTGCGCAGCCGCAAGGATGTGGGCGTCTATTTCATCCCGATGACCGGCACGATGATGAACCGGCCGCGGCAGCAGGGCGCGCAGGGCCGCCAGCCGGCGGCAACGCCGGCCGCGTCGAACTGATACGGGCGGCGGCGAGACCTGACCCATGTCTGGCGGTCGCCGCCGCCCGTATTCCCTTGTTCTGCGCGCAGCCGCCACGCCAACCCTGCGCGCCATTTGATTTTGCGCGCAGCCGCCACGCCAACCCTGCGCGCCGTTTGATTTTGCGCGCAGCCGCCACGCCAACCCTGCGCGCGATACGGTCAGCGCATAGCGCCGCCCGCATCATCGCACGGCGCAGTTGCCGGCTTGGAGTCCGCGCACGGGAAGGCGCTTGGACACCAGGCCGTGCAGCGGCGCACGGCCCGAGTTCCGGTTCCCAAAGGCCTTTCGGCCTTTGGCGGGGAGAGCCCGGGAGGGGCGGCGCCCCTCTCGGCCCGTCACTGCCGGATGATCGTCGGCATCGCCGTCGGCTCGCTGCCCGATGCCGGGGCGGGCGGGGTGCCGGCATTCGTCCGCCCTTCCGGCGCGGGATACTGGCGCGGATAGGTGATGGCGTCCGGCGGCCCGGGCGGGCGCACCGGCCCGACCTTGCCGCAGGCGCCCGCCAGCAGCGCGAGCGTCAGCGCGGCGAGCGCCGCCCGGCTCATGCGAGCTTCGCCTTCCACTCGGCCGCCATCGCCGCGACATTGGCCGGCGCGGTGCCGCCATAGGACGTCCTGCTGCGCACCGATGCGGCGACGGACAGCACGTCATAGACGCCTTCATGGATGCGCGGCTCGGCCTCGCGCATTTCCTCGATGGTCAGGCCGGCGAGATCGACGCCGAGTCCCTCGGCCTTCGCCACCAGCGCGCCCGTCACGTGGTGCGCGTCGCGGAAGGGCATCTTCAATTCGCGCACCAGCCAGTCCGCGAGGTCGGTCGCGGTGGAGAAGCCCGCCCCCGCCGCTGCGGCCAGGCGCCCGACATCCGGCTTCAGGTCCCGCACCATGCCGGCGACGGCGGCGAGCACCAGTGTCATGGTCTCGGCGGCGTCGAAGACGCCCTCCTTGTCCTCCTGCATGTCCTTGAAATAGGTCAGCGCGAGGCCCTTCATCACCGTCAGCAGCCCGACCAGCGCGCCCAGCACGCGCCCGGTCTTGCCGCGCACCAGCTCGGCCGCGTCCGGGTTGCGCTTCTGCGGCATGATCGACGAACCCGTCGTGAAGGAATCCGACAGCTTCACGAACCCGAAATAAGGGTTCGTCCAGATCACGATCTCCTCGGCCAGCCGCGACATGTGCGTCGCGCACATCGAGCAGCAGAACAGGAACTCGGCCGCGAAGTCGCGCGACGCCACGGAATCCAGCGAGTTGCGCGTCGGCCCGTCGAAGCCGAGCGCCTTGGCCGTCATGTGCCGGTCGATCGGGAAGCCCGTGCCGGCGAGGGCCGCCGCGCCCAGCGGGCATTCGTTCATCCGCGCACGGCAGTCCCGCAGGCGGGAAAGGTCGCGCGAGAGCATCTCGACATAGGCGAGGAAGTGATGCCCCAGCGTGACGGGCTGCGCCGGCTGCAGATGCGTGAAGCCCGGCATCACCGTGCCGGCGTGTTCCTCGGCGCGCTCGACCAGCGCGCGCATCACGTCCTCGATCTGCCCCGACAGCCCGTCGATCGCGTCCCGCACCCACAGGCGCACGTCCAGCGCCACCTGGTCGTTGCGCGACCGCGCGGTGTGCAGGCGCTTGCCGGCATCGCCGATCACGGCGGACAGCCGCGCCTCCACGTTCATGTGGATGTCCTCGAGCCCCTCGTCCCAGGGGAAGTCGCCCTTCTCGATGCGCGCGGCGATGTCGGTCAGGCCGCGGCGGATCGCCTCCTCGTCATCGGCCGAGATGATCCCCACATGCTTCAGCATCGCGGCATGGGCGAGCGAGCCGCGGATGTCCTGGCGCCACATCTTGCGATCGAAGCCGATCGAGGCATTGATCGCCTCCATGATGGCGGAGGGGCCTTCCGCGAAGCGTCCGCCCCATTGCCGATTGGCGTTGCTGCTCACCGAGGGGGTGTCTTTCGTGCTGGTTCCGACGCGCCGTTCCGTCCTCAAGGCCACCCCGGCGCTGGCGGCCGCGACCCTGATACAGGCGGGGCTTCCGGCCCGTCCAGCCATGGCCGCCCCGCATGGCCTCTCCCGGTTGCGGGAAGGCGAGGCGTCGCTGCCGGACCTCGCCTTCACCGATGCCGAAGGGCGGCCGAAATCCCTCTCGGACTTCGCGGGCCAGGGCATCGTGGTCAATCTCTGGGCCACCTGGTGTCCCCCCTGCGTCGCCGAGATGCCCTCCCTCGACCGCCTGGCGGCGGCGCTGGCGGCGGAACGGATCGCGGTACTGCCGCTGTCCTCCGACCGTGGCGGTGCAGGAGCGGTGCGCGCCTTCTACGAAAGGACCGGGGTGAAGAACCTCGGCATCTGGCTCGACCCGCGCGGCGCGGCGGCGCGCGCGCTGGGCGCGCGGGGGCTTCCCACAACCGTGATCGTGGATCGCCGCGGGCGTGAAACGGCCCGGCTGGAGGGCGATGCGGCCTGGGACGCGCCGGAATTCCTCACCGCCATCCGGCGGTTGGCCGGGGGCGGCGGCGCTCCCGCAGTCCAGGGGACCTAGAGCATTTCCGGTGAACTTGCGTTCGCCTCCAAAGCTCCAGGTATTTGTTTTTGCGAGCATCTTCACCCGATCGGGTGATTCCACCTGATCGGGATCTGCTCCGGAGCTTTTTTCGATCAGACGGCACCGGCCCGCACCCCCACCCGGCCGCCCATCCAGGATACTGTCGTCGGGTGGCCGGGTGGGGG
>JAFADX010000404.1 GCA_023424475.1 Pseudomonadota bacterium | reverse complement strand
CGGGCCCAGGAGCGGACCCAGACCAGCGTGCCCGCGCCGTGGCGCGGCGCCTCGGCCGCCGCGCGCGACATGGCGTCCCCCGCCTCGCGCAGCGCGATGACGGGCGTGAAGATGCTCGGCAAGTCTGGCAGGCCCTCGGACACCCCTTCCCTCGCACTCCGGTGATGGGCGGCATATATGCGCGCCACCCCTCCGGTCCAATCGGGGCGGCTCGGGAGGTCTGAACGGTTGATGAGCGCAACGGACGGCCGCATCGCCCTGGTATGCACCTGCGAGGACACGATGCGCCTCGACGAGAAGGCGCTCGCGCGCGGCTGCGGGGCGGCGCCGCGGACCGGCGAGCAGCTCTGCCAGGCGCAGCTCGACCGCTTCATGGCCGCCCTCGCGACCGGCCGCCCGCTGACGGTCGCCTGCACCGCCCAGGCGCCGCTCTTCACGCAGGAAGCGGAGGCGGCCGGCGTGCCGGTCCCGACCTTCGTGAACATCCGCGAGCATGCCGGCTGGTCCGCCGAGGGCCGCCAGGCCGGGCCGAAGATGGCCGCGCTGATCGCCGCCGCCGCCGAGCCGATGCCCGCGACGCCCCTCGTTCCGCTCGAAAGCCGGGGCGTCACCCTCGTGCTCGGCCGCGATGCGGTGGCGCTGGAAGCGGCGGCGCGGCTGCAGGACAGCCTCGACCTGACGGTGCTGCTGACCGGGCGGGAGGAGGTCACGCCGCCGCGCAGCGCCCCCTTCCCGGTGATGAAGGGCCGCGCCCGATCCGCGGCCGGCTGGCTCGGCGCCTTCGAGGTGACGGTGGACGGCGCCGCCATGGCGCGCCCCTCCTCCCGCGCGCGGTACGACTGGGGGCCGGGCAAGGATGGCGCGGTCAGCCGCGCAGACATCGTGCTCGACCTCACCGGCAACCCGCCGCTGTTCCCGGCGCACGAGGTGCGGCAGGGCTACCTGCGCGCCGACCCGGCCGACGCCGCGGCGGTCGAACGCGCCATTTCGCGGGCAGCCGACCTCCTCGGCACCTTCGACAAGCCGCGCTTCGTGGCCTTCGAGGGCAGCCTCTGCGCCCATGCGCGCAACAGGCGCAACGGCTGCACGCGCTGCATCGATCTCTGCCCGACCGGCGCCATCACGTAGGGCACCGGGCCGCTCAAGGACCAGGTGGTCATCAGCGCCGAGATCTGCGCCGGTTGCGGCGCCTGCGCCGCCGTCTGCCCGACCGGGGCCGCGACCTACACCCTGCCGCCCGCCGAAGCGTTGGCGCGGCGGATCCGCACGCTGCTGCTCGCGTATCGCGCGGCCGGCGGCGAGGCGCCGGTCCTGCTGCTGCACGACGAGGCGCAGGGCGACGCCCTGCTCGACGCCCTGGCCCGCCACGGCGAGGGCCTGCCCGCGCGCGTCCTGCCGCTGCGGGTCAACGAGCCGACGGCGATCGACCTCTCCCTGGTCGCCGGCGCCTTCGCCTGGGGCGCGAGCGCGGTGCGCGTGCTGCTGCCGGGCCGGCGCAGGCACGGCGCGGAGGGGCTGTTCCGCAACCTCGACATCGCCAATGCCGCGCTGGCGGGCCTCGGCCTCGGTCACGCGGCGCCGCGCGCCGCGGCGATCGAAACCGACGATCCCTTCTCGCTGGGCGAAGCGCTCGCCGCCCTGCCCCGGGCCCCCTTCGCCTTCGCGCCCTCCACCCACCAGGCGATCGGCACGCCGCGGGAGATGGCGCTGCAGGCGCTCCGCGCCCTGCGCGGCGCGGCGGAGGCGCCGGCGGAGACGGTGCCGCTGCCGCCGCTCTCGCCCTTCGGCGCGGCACAGGTGGACACGGCCGGCTGCACCCTCTGCCTCGCCTGCACCTCGGTCTGCCCGACCTCGGCCTTCCGCGCCAATCCCGAGCGGCCGCAACTGCGCTTCCTCGAGGATGCCTGCGTGCAATGCGGCCTCTGCGCCGCGACCTGCCCGGAGAAGGTCATCACCCTCGAGCCGCGGCTGAACTTCGCCGAGGCCGCCGCGACGCCGCAGGTGGTGAAGGAGGAGGAGCCCGCCGCCTGCCCGCGCTGCGGCAAGGTCTTCGGGACCAGGTCGTCGATCGCGCGGGTGAAGGCGAAGCTCGCCGCGCACTGGATGTTCGCCGATCCGGCGCGGCAGGCCCTGCTCGAACTCTGCGAGGATTGCCGGATCGCCGAGGCGACCTCGGGCGGGATCGATCCCTATGCGGGTCCGGCGCGGCCGAGGGCGAAGACGTCGGAGGACTACCTGCGCGAGGCGGAGCGGGCGAAGCGGGAGCAGGACGACAATTGAAGACTGGAGGGGCCTTGCCCCTCCAAGCCACCCCACCAAAGGCCAAAAAGCCTTTGGGAACCGAGTTCGGGCACCGGGCACGCAGGTGGCGCCCAATACCCGGTGATGGCTTCCAAAGGCCTTTCGGCCTTTGGCGGGACGGTCCGGAGGGGCGCCGCCCCTCCGGCCATCACCCCGCGAAAGCCTGCGTCCGCACCAAGCGCGCGTAGAGCCCGTCCAGCGCCATGAGTTCGGCGTGGCTGCCCTGTTCCACGGCGCGCCCGTTCTCCATCACCACGATGCGGTCGGCGTCGCGCACCGTCGCCAGGCGATGCGCGATCACCAGCGTCGTGCGCCCGGCGCGCAGCCGCGCCAGCGCCTGCTGGACCAGCGCCTCGTTCTCGGCGTCGAGCGCGCTCGTCGCCTCGTCCAGCAGCAGGATGCGCGGGTTGCGGAGCAATGCGCGGGCGAGCGCGATGCGCTGCCGCTGACCGCCCGAGAGCCGCGATCCGCCCGGGCCGAGCACGGTGTCGTAGCCATCGGCCAAAACCGCGATGAAATCATGGGCGGCGGCGGCGCGGGCCGCGTCCTCGACATCGGCCCGCGTCGCGCCGGGATGGCCGGCGGCGATGTTGGCATAGGCCGTGTCGTCGAAGATCACCGCGTCCTGCCCGACATAGGCGATGGCGTCGCGCAGGGACGCCAGCGTGACGGTCCGCGCATCGGCGCCGTCGATGGCGATGCGCCCCTCGGTCACGTCGTAGAGGCGCGGCACCAGTGCGATGGCGGTGGACTTGCCGGCGCCGGAGGGGCCGACCAGCGCGACCGTCTGGCCGGGCTCGGCCACGAAGGACAGGCCGGCCAGCGCGGCATCCGGCACGCCTTCGTAGGTGAAGCCCACATCCTCGAAGGCGATGTGGCCGCGGCCTTCGGGCAGGACGCGCGCCCCCGGCGCCTCGAGGATGCGCCGCGGCTCGTCCATCACGCCGAAGACGCGGCCGAGGCCGGCCAAGCCCTCCTGCAGCGCCGCGTTGAGCGAGCCCAACGCGCGCACGGGGCGCGAGGCGATCAGCAGCGCCGCGACGAAGCCGGTGAACTCGCCGAGGGTGCCGGCCCCGCTCGACACCCGCCAGCCGACGAAGACCAGGACGGCCGCGACAGCGAAGCCGCCCAGCGCCTCGAGCATCGGGTCGAGCGAGGCCCGGGTGCGGGCGATGTGATAGAGGCTTTCGCGCAGGCGGCCGAACAGGCCGGCGGCGCGCGTCTCCTCCGCCTCCTCCAGCCGGTAGGCGCGCACGACGCGCGCGGCACCGAAGGATTCGGTCAGCGCGGCGGCGGCTTCGCCCACGCGTTCCTGCATGCCGCCCGAGGCGCGGCGGATGCGCTTGCCGAGCCTGAGGATCGGCACCACCGCGATCGGGTACATCAGCGCGGCGACCAGCGACATCTGCCAGTCGAGGTAGACCATCGAGGCCACCAGCCCCACCACCGTCAGCGCATCGGCGATGGCGTTGATGGACTTGGTCAGCGCCTCGCGGATCAGGGCGGCATCGGTCGTGAAGCGGGCGGCGTGGCGGGCGGGCGCCTCGCGCGCGACCACGGCGAGGTCCGCGCGCGTGAGGGCGCGGAACAGGTCGTTCTGCACCGCCTCGATCACCCGCAGCACGACCGACTGGATCGCGACCGCCTGGCCGAACTGCGCCAGCGCCTTCAGCGACGTGACCACGACGATGACGATCGGCACGGCCCAGAGGACATCCTCCCGCCCCGCGGTGAAGAGGTCGAAGGATTGCTGGATGACCACCGGGTAGAGCGCCGTCATCGCCGCCACCGCGAGGGTGCAGGCGAGCGCGACGAGGATCCCGCGGCGGTGGTGGCCGACATAGTTCGCCCAGAGGCGGCGAAGCAGGGTGCGGGTGGTGGTGTCGAGGGCAGCGGCCATGGGGCGGCGGCATAGCCCGGATCGCCCGGGGGCGGTATCCGCCCCCACCGGGAACTGTCACATCATCGGGCTTGCAGGGCGCCCTGGCTGCGTGCTAGTTCTCGTTTCGTTCCGGTGAACGCGGCGGGACCGGATCCCCCACTCAGCCCCCGAGTGCGGTCCCGCCGCTCCCTCCGCCGATGCGGCGGGCCAGTTCGGCCAGGGTGTCCTCTCGCGTCGCGACGCAGCCGCCGGCCAGCCACCACGCGCGCAACGCGGCGAGCATCCGCCCCATCTCGGCGCCGGGCTCCATGCCGGCCGCGAGCAGGTCCCGCCCCTGCAGCGGAAATTCCGGCACACCGGCCTCGGCGAGCGCGGCGAGCCTCGCCCGGAGCCCATCCCATCCCGGCGCGGCCCCGCCACGGCGCGCCTGCAGCAGCCAGGATTGCAGGAGCGGCAGGTCCGGCGCGCCCTGCGCCCGGCGGTCCCCGGCGAGGACCAGGA
>JAFADX010000398.1 GCA_023424475.1 Pseudomonadota bacterium | reverse complement strand
GCCTCAACCTCGCCGGCAAGCGCGGCTTCGCCCTCGGCCTCGGCGTCCGGGGCGCCTTCCCGGCCGTCCTCGCGGCGGCCACGGCGGCGGCGGCGGCGGCGGCGGCGGCGATCCCCGTCATCGCCGGCCTCGGCGTGCTGCTGCGAGTCCTCGCCTTCCTCCGCGGCCTCGGCCTCCTCGGGTTCCTCGGCCTCCACCGGCTCGGGCGCGTAGTCCATGCGCAGCGCGGTCGGCGCGGCGGGGATCGCGCCGGGTTCGGCCGCGCGGAGGCGCTCGATCTTCAGGTTGGGCGGGATCAGTGCGTCATCCGGCTCGAACAGCACGGCCATGCCGAAGCGGGCCTCGATCTCGGCGAGGCGGTCCCGCTTGCGGTTGAGCAGCCAGAGCGCGACAGGCGCCGCGACGCGCACCATGATCTCGGCGGCGCGGCGCTTCGCCCCTTCCTCCTCGATCGCGCGCAGCACCTGCAGGGCGCTGCTCTCGACGCTGCGGACCATGCCGCGGCCCTGGCAATGCGGGCAGGTGACGAAGGTCTGCTCGGCGATCGAGGGCCGCAGCCGCTGGCGCGACATCTCCAGCAGCCCGAAATGGCTGATGCGGCCGACCTGGATGCGCGCGCGGTCGTGCTTCAGCGCCTCCTTGAGCCGCCGCTCGACCATCCCGTCATGCTTGGACGACTCCATGTCGATGAAGTCGATGACGATGAGGCCCGCGAGGTCGCGCAGCCGCAGTTGCCGCGCGATCTCGTCCGCGGCTTCGAGGTTGGTGCGCAGCGCGGTGTCCTCGATGTGCCGGTCGCGCGTGGCGCGGCCCGAGTTCACGTCGATGGCGACCAGCGCCTCGGTCTGGTTGATGACGAGGTAGCCGCCGGACTTGAGCTGCACGACCGGCGAATGCATCGCGTCGAGCTGCGCATCGACGTTGTGACGGGCGAAGAGCGGCACCGCCTCGCGGTGCATCTTCACCTTCGAGGCATTGGCCGGCATCAGCATGCGCATGAATTCGCGCGCCTGGCCGTAGGCCTCGTCGCCCTCGACCGTCACTTCCTCGATGTCGCGGCCGAAGACGTCGCGGATCGAGCGCTTGATGAGGTCCGCTTCCTCATAGATCAGCGCCGGCGCGGTGGAGGCGAGGGTCCGCTCGCGGATGTTGTCCCACAGCCGCAGCAGGTATTCGCAGTCGCGCCTGATCTCCGGCTTGGGCCGCTGGGCGCCGGCCGTGCGGACGATGAGCGACATCCCGTCGGGGAGGCTCATTTCCTCCACCACCTCGCGCAGGCGCTTGCGGTCCGCGGCGGAGGTGATCTTGCGGCTGACGCCGCCGCCGCGCGGCGAGTTCGGCATCAGCACCGAGAAGCGGCCGGCGAGCGAGATGTAGGTGGTCAGCGCCGCGCCCTTGCCGCCGCGCTCCTCCTTGACGACCTGCACCAGCATGATCTGCCGGCGCTTGATCACTTCCTGGATCTTGTAGTGGCGGAGGAACTTGGGCGGGATGCGGCGCTCGCGGCGGTCGTCCTCGCCCTCCGCCGGGTGGTCCTCGCCGCCGATGGTCTCCGGCGGGGGCGCCTCCTCCTCGGCGGGCAGGCTTTCGACGCGGCCGGTATCCTCTGCGTCCTCGACCGCGGCTTCCACGGCCTCCTCGACCGCCATGCCGGCATCAGGCGTGCCGGTGATGCGGTCGTCGGCCATGTCGAGCGCCTGGGCGGCCGGGGTGGGGGCCTCCTCCGCGCCAGGCTCTGCGGCGGCGGGGTCCGCGGCGACGGCCGCCTCGGCTTCGGCGGCTTCAGCGGGTTCGGCCGCGCGCGCCTCGTCGGTGGCGCCGGCCGGCATCTCCGCGGCCTCCTCCGCCGCATCGGCCGGCATTGCCTCCTCGCCGTTCGTCCAGGCCTCGTTGCCTTCGCCGTTCCACGCGGCGGCGCGATCCATGGCCGATTCCGGCGGCAGGTCGGCCTCGTCCTCGGCGCGGGCTTCCTCGGCCTGCATCTCCAGCAGGCGCTGCCGGTCCGCGATGGGGATCTGGTAGTAGTCGGGATGGATCTCGCCGAAGGCGAGGAAGCCGTGGCGGTTGCCGCCGTATTCGACGAAGGCGGCCTGAAGGCTGGGTTCCACCCGCACCACCTTGGCCAGGTAGATGTTGCCCTTGAGGGGCTTGCGGGTGGCGGTCTCGAGGTCGAATTCCTCGACGCGGTTGCCGTCCAGCACCACCACCCGCGTCTCTTCGGGGTGGGATGCGTCGATCAGCATGCGCTTGGTCATGGGCGTCGGTGCTCCGCGCCGCGGCGGGGCCGGCGGCGCAAGGAATTGGTTGGGCCCGGGCAGAGACGGATTCGCGGCGCTGCGTCGTCGGGCATGCGGCGGCGATCGTCCTCGCTCGGCGGACCCGGCGCCGCGCGCGTCGCACGGTGCGGGCCCTGGGTGGGCGCGCCTGGTCTCTGCCCCGGAAGCCCTTGGACGGCCGCGGTGCGGCGGTCACAGGCGCAAGGCGGGCCGGGATGGCGATGCGGCGTGCCCGGCGCCGGCTGCAGGGGCGGATCGGGCTTTGCACGCACCGGGTTCCGCGCCGGCGGAGGCGGCAGGAGGGGCACCCGGCGAGGCCTCGGAACGCATGGGGGACCGGAAACGGCCGCCCCCGGCTCCAGGCCGGGCACCCGATGGACCGTTCCGGCGCCGCCCCTGCCTTCGGCCCTGGGGTCACGCACCGGACGGACCCGCCCGGGACTCCGCCCGCAGCGACATCCGCCGGGGCAAGGCACCATAGTCGGGCGGGGGGGCTGTCACAAGGCCGGAAGCGCGGCCCCGAAACCTCAGCCGCCACTTCAAAACGACCATGGAAATCCCCTGATATGGTGCATAGAATCTCTCATGCTCCGGAAGGGGACCGGTGCGCTGGCAGGGATGGGTGCCATGACTGGCTTCGGCCGCCGCCCGCTTTTGGGGCTCGGCCTGTTCGCCGTGGCGAGGGCGGAGCCCGCGCGGGCAGGGACCATTGCGGAAGGCGGGCTGGCGGCGACGGGCCGCAGTGCCCGGCTGACGCTTGCGGTGCAGGGGGAACAGCGCTGGAGCATCCGGCCGCAGGCCGATCCCCCGCGCCTGGAGGTCCACCTGCCCAATGCCGCCTGGCCGTCCGGTGCCCGGCTGCGCGCCGCCGGGCCGGTACGCGCGGGCCGCTTCGTCCCGGGCGAGGATCTCCTCGTGCTCGACCTCGCCCGGCCCGCGCTGGCCCGGGCTGGCCGCGCCCGGGCGGGGCGCATCGTCATCGATATCCGTCCCGCCGGCGCCGAGGCCTTCGCCGCCGCGGCCCGCGCCGGGCGGGACCTCGCCTCGGGCACGGCGCGCGGGCAGGGGCCGCTGCCGCTGGTGGTGATCGACCCCGGCCATGGCGGGCGCGATCCCGGCGCCATCGGGACCTCCGGCGTGAAGGAGAAGCGGATCGTCCTCGCCACGGCGCATGAGCTGCGCCGGCGGCTCGAGGCATCGCGCCGCTGCCGCGTCGTCATGACCCGCACCCGCGACGTCTTCGTGCCCCTGGCGGACCGGGTGGAATTCGCGCAGCGCCGCGGCGCGTCGCTGTTCGTCTCGATCCACGCGGATTCGGCGCCCGGGGCGCGCGGCGCCTCGGTCTACACGCTCTCCGAGACCGCGTCGGACGCGATGAGCGAGGCGCTGGCCCGGCGGGAGAACCAGGCTGACCTCGCCGGCGGCCTTCGCCTTCCCTCGGTCAGTCCCGATGTCCAGCGCATCCTGATCAGCCTGATGCGCCGGGAGACCCGCGCCGGCTCGTCCCGGCTCGCGCGCCTCGCGGTCCGGGAACTGGGGGAGGAGGTGGACCTGCTGCCCCATACCCACCGCGAGGCGGCCTTCGTCGTGCTCAAGGCGCCCGAGATCCCCTCGGCCCTGGTCGAACTCGGCTTCCTCTCCGACCCGCGGGACGAAGCCGCCCTCCAGCGCCCCGCCCACCGGGCGCGCCTCGCGCTTGCGCTGTCGCGCGCGGTGGAGCAATGGCTCGCCGCGGCCCCTGCCATCGTTCGGCCGGGATGACCCGCTAGAGCCCGTTTCGATCAGACGGCACCGGCCCGCACCCCCACCCGGCCACCCACCCAGGATACTTTCGCCGGGTGACAGGGTGGGGGGTGCGCGCCGGCGGCGGAGTCGCCAAATGGATTCCAGCCGCGCATTCGCGTGAACACGGGGAATGTCGCCGCCCGGAGCGGGCCGGTGTATCAGGAGGACAATGAGCCTGAACGACCTACACGCCGATGCGCCTCTCGACCCCAGCCGCCGTCAGCGGCGGGGCAAGGCCCCGGCCGAGCCGGCCGAGACCCCGCCCGAAGGCGCGCCGCCCCCCGGGCGCCGGCGCCGCGGGACGACGGAACGCAGGAAGCGCCGCCGCCGCGGGATCGGGCTGTTCCGGCTGCTGCTCGTCGTGATGGTCGCCGGCGGCCTGGTCGCCGCGGTCGCGGGCTACGGCGTCTACCGCAAGATCGCCGAAGACCTCCCGGACTACCGCTGGCTCGCGGATTACGATCCGCCGCAGATGAGCCGCATCTACGCGGCCGACAGCCGGCTGACCGCCGAACTCGCCACCGAGCGCCGCGTCTTCGTGCCGATCGAGGCGATCCCGCAGCGCGTGCAGCAGGCCTTCGTCTCGGCCGAGGACCAGCGCTTCTGGGAACATAACGGCGTCGATCCGCTCGGCATCGGGCGCGCGCTGCTGACGGCGGCCGAGAACTACGGCTCCGGCCGGCGCATGGGCGGTGCCTCGACCATCACCCAGCAGGTCGCGAAGAACATGCTGGTGGGCAACGAGCGATCGATCATGCGCAAGGTGCGCGAGGCGATCCTCGCGGTGCGCATCGAGCAGGCGCTGTCCAAGGACCGCATCCTCGAACTCTACCTGAACGAGATCTTCCTCGGGCAGAGCGCCTACGGCGTCGCCGCCGCCGCGCAGGCCTACTTCAACAAGGGCCTCGACGAGCTGACCCTGGCCGAGGCGGCCTTCCTCGCCGCGCTGCCCAAGGCGCCCAACAACTACAACCCGATCCGCTTCCCCGAGGCGGCGCGCGCCCGGCGCGACTGGGTGCTCGATCGCATGGCCGAGGACGGCTACATCACGCCCGAGGAGGCGCGCTACGCCAAGGCCGAGCCGATCGTGCCGCGCCCGACCCGCCGGCCCGAGGTCGTGCCGGTCGGCCAGCACTTCACCGAGGAGGTCCGCCGCGAGCTGATCCAGCGCTACGGCGCGGAGCAGACCACGATGGGCGGCCTCGTGGTGCGCACCAGCCTCGACCCCACCCTGCAGGCCGCGGCCGAGCACGCCCTGCACGAGGGGCTGATGAGGTACGACCGCCGGCGCGGCGGCTGGCGCGGCGCCTTCGGGCGGATCGAGGCCGGCCCGACCGAGTGGATGCCGGCGTTGCAGGCCTACCAGCGGCCGCCCGGCGGGTTGCCCGAATGGAAGCTCGCGGTGGTGCTCGAGGTCCGCAACACGGAGGCGCGGCTCGGCTGGGTCGAACGCGGCGAGGGCGGCGCGCCGCAGCCGCGCACCGGGCTGATGTACCTGCAGGACCTGTCCTGGGCGCGGCCGGTCCGCGACGGACGCATGGGCGGCCAGCCCAGCCGGATGAACCAGGTGGTCAATGTCGGGGACGTGGTCTTCGCCGAACCGATGGCGACGCAGCTCGCAGCCGACAACCGGGCGGCGCGGCCGGAGCGGCTCGAACTGCGCCAGATGCCGCAGGTCGAGGGTGCGCTCGTCGCGCTCGACCCGCAGACCGGGCGCGTGCTGGCGATGGTCGGCGGCTGGTCCTTCGAGCGGTCCTGGTTCAACCGCGCGACCCAGGCGATGCGCCAGCCCGGTTCCTCCTTCAAGCCCTTCGTCTACATCAACGCCCTCGAACAGGGCATGCCGCCCAATACCGAGCTGCTGGACGAGCCGATCGAGGTGATGTCCGGCGGCCGGCTGTGGCGGCCGCAGAACTACAGTGCCGGGCGGACCTATGGCTGGGTGACTATGCGCCAGGCGCTGGAGCGCAGCCTGAACCTCGTCACCGTGCGTGTGGCCCAGCAGGTCGGCATGGATTCGGTGGCCGACGCCGCCCAGCGCTTCGGCGTGATCGACAACATGCCGCGCTACCTCGCCTTGGCGCTCGGCGCCGGGGAGACGACGGTGCTGCGCATGGCCGCGGGCTATGCCGCCTTCGCCAATGGCGGCCACCGCGTCACGCCGACCCTGATCGATTCCGTGCAGGATCGGCGCGGGCGGGTGATCTGGCGCGCCGACCGCCGCAACTGCGCGGGCTGCGCCACCACGGCGCCGGCGGGGCCGCCACCCGAACTGACCGATCCGGAGCGCCAGCAGGCGACCGACCCGATCTCCGCCTACCAGATGGTGAGCCTGCTGCAGGGCGTGGTGCAGCGCGGCACCGGCACGCGGGCCGGCGCCGGGCTGAACCGCCCGATCGCCGGCAAGACCGGCACCACCGACGACTACAAGGACAACTGGTTCGTCGGCTTCACCCCGGACATCGCGATCGCGGTCTGGATCGGCTACGACGAGCCGCGCACGCTCGGCAGCGGGGAGACCGGCGGCGGCAACGCGGCCCCGATCTTCCACGACGTACTGGCCGCCGCGCTGCGCGACAGCCCCGCGGTGCCCTTCCGTGCCCCGCCCGGTGTCGCGCTGGTGCGCATCAACGTCGGCAACGGCTCGATCCTCGAGGCGTTCCGCCCCGGGACCGAGAACTCGGCGCGGCGCCTGCGCGACAGCGAGGAAGGCAACGGCACCGCGGCCGGCCTCGACAGCAGCCTGGGCGGGCTCTATTGAGCGCCTCCCATGCGAGCCGAAGCAGAATCCCTGAACGAGCAGATCACCGCCTCGGTGTCCCTGCTGAGGAGGCATCTTTGACTGGGATGCCGCCGTCCGCCGCCTCGACGAGCTGAACGCCCGCGCCGAGGATCCCACCCTCTGGAACGATGCCGCCGAAGCCGGGCGCGTGATGCGCGAACGGGGCAGGCTGGCCGAGCAGGTCGAGGGTGTCCGGCGCCTCGAGCGGGACGTCGCCGACGCGCTCGGCCTGATCGAGCTCGCCGAGGCGGAGGGCGACGAGGCGACCGTTGATGCGGCGGTCGCCGACCTCGAGCGCCTGGCCGAGGAAGCCAAGCGCCGCGAGATCGAGAGCCTGCTGTCGGGCGAGGCCGATGCCAACGACGCCTATCTGGAAGTCAATGCCGGCGCCGGCGGCACCGAGGCCCAGGACTGGGCCGAGATGCTGCTGCGCATGTATGTCCGCTGGGCGGAGAAGCGCGGCTACAAGGTGAGCGTGACGGAACGCTCCGACGGCGAGCAGGCCGGCGTGAAGTCCGCCACCATCCAGGTCAGCGGCCCCAATGCCTATGGCTGGCTGAAGACCGAGACGGGCGTGCACCGCCTGGTGCGCATCAGCCCCTTCGACGCGGCGGCGCGGCGGCAGACCTCCTTCGCCAGCGTCTATGTCTTCCCGGTGATCGACGACAGGATCGAGGTCGAGATCAACCCGGCCGACCTCAAGACCGACACCTTCCGTGCCTCCGGCGCCGGCGGCCAGCACGTCAACAAGACGGAATCGGGCGTGCGCTTCACGCATATCCCGACCGGGATCGTGGTGGCCTCGACGCAGGACCGCAGCCAGCACCGCAACCGCGCCATCGCGATGGAGATGCTGAAGGCGCGGCTCTACGAACTGGAACTGCGCAAGCGCGAAGCGGTCGCCGACGCCGTGGAGGCGGGCAAGACCGACATCGGCTGGGGCCACCAGATCCGCTCCTACGTGCTGCAGCCCTACCAGATGGTGAAGGACCTGCGGACCAGTGTGGAGAAGGGCAATCCGGACGCGGTGCTCGATGGCGAACTCGACGAGTTCATGGCCGCGGCGCTGGCGCAGCGCGTGGGCGCGACGCGGTCCGAGGCGAGCGCGGCGGCGCGCTGAGTCCCGCGCGGCCGCACGTCATCGCGGCCGCGTGATGCGGCCGGACGGCGTTCTCTCGATTGCGTCATGGCATGGCTGCCTCCTGGCGCGCCACATGTCCCGAAAAGTCATGCAACGCGGCGGCCTGGTGCGTGAATTGCGCATTCCGTGCCGTTGACACCATTCCGGCGCGGATGGATTTTTTGCCCTGCGAGGCGGCGGCAGGGTCGCGATCCTGAGCGGGGGCAGAGTGGCGGACGAGACGGTCGAAGCGATGCCGCCGCGTGGCGTCGTGCTGTCGCTTCTGGCGCGCGGTGACGGCTTCGTGCAGTTGCGCGCGGTCGTCGCCTCGACATCCCCGCCGCTGACGCTTCGCGTGCTGCGGGTGCCGGACTGCATCGTCCTGACGCTGCGCGCCAGCGAGAATCCCGGACTGGTGATGACGCCGCCGGCGACCGAGGCCAGCGCCGCGCTCGAGCGCGGCTTCGCCGAGCGTCTGGCCGCGCGGGCAGGGCAGGCGGCCGCGAGC
>JAFADX010000269.1 GCA_023424475.1 Pseudomonadota bacterium | reverse complement strand
TCAGCAAGCTCAAACAGTTCCGCCGCGTCGCGACGCGATACGAGAAGACCGCCAGGAACTACCTCAGCATCGTCACCCTCGCCGCCACCATCCTGTGGTTGAGATAACTGTCCACATGACCTAGAGCAGATCCCGATCAGGTGGAATCACCTGACCGGGTGAAGATGCTCGCAGAAACAAAGGGCTGGAGCCGTTGCCGTGAGCCAGGGCGAACGGGAACGGTTCCAGAGCAGATCCCGATCAGGTGGCGTCACCTGAACGGGTGAAGATGCTCGCAGAAACAACAGGGTGGAGCCGTTGCCGTGAGCCAGGGCGAACGGGAACGGCTCTAGGCCCCCGCGAAGGGGTCCACGCCACGTCAGCCGCCGGCGAGCGCCTGGTCGATCTGGCGCATCGCATCGGCCGTGTCGCGCCGCAGCACGGCGGCGCGGGCGGCGCTGACATGCTGCAGCCAGACGGACTGCATGGGCATGTCCGCCTCGCTCGCCAGCGTGCTGCGGGTCAGCCGGCGCGTCTCGGCGCGCTCGAGCATCTCGTTCGCCAGGCCGAGCCGGCGCTCCTGCACCGCCTGGCGGGCCTGCATCAGGTACTGCCGGGCGTCGGCGGCCTCGCCGTCCAGCGCATCGGCCGCGCTCGCCACGCGGTTCTGCTGCGGCACGTAGGGCACGGGGGGATTGGTGCCCATCTGCCGGCGCATCTCGGTGATCGCGGGGCTGCCGCGGGGGGCGGAGGATCGGTCCTGGGCGACGGCGGGGAGGGTGACCGCGAGGCCGCCTGCGACGGCCAATGCCAGGGGAATGGTGCGCATGGAAAGCTCCTGCGGGATGTGGTCTGCCGTGCGCCCGCGCTGTGCGGGCGCGTAGCCGTGGAACGCCCGGCCGCGCCCGGCGTTGCCCGCTCGACCGACGAAATCTCCGTGATCGGGCCCTGCCCGTTCCCCGCCCTGCCCCTCGCGCTGCCGCCGCTTCTGTTCTAAGGCGCGGGCATGGACACCAAGGCCAGCATCGAGGACTTCGAGCGCCTCGACATCCGCGCCGGCACCATCGTCGACGCACAGCCCTTCCCGGAGGCGCGCAAGCCCTCGCTCCGCCTCTGGGTGGATTTCGGCGGCGGCATCGGGGTCAAGCGGTCCTCGGCGCAGATCACCGTGCACTACGCGCCGGACCGGCTGATCGGGCGCCAGGTCATGGCGGTGGTGAACTTCCCGCCCCGCCGGATCGCGGGCTTCGAGAGCGAGGTCCTGGTCCTCGGCGTGCCGGACGAGAACGGGGCGGTGGTGCTGCTGAAGCCGGACCTCCGGGTGCCTGACGGGGGAAGGATGTTCTGATGGCGCCGAGATACTACGCGGTCTCCTGGGACCAGTTGCACCGCGACAGCAAGGCGCTCGCCTGGCGGCTGCTCGACCGGGTGAAGGAGAAGGGGCCCTATGCCGGCATCGTCGCGATCACCCGCGGCGGGCTGATCCCGGCCGCGATCATCGCGCGCGAGCTCGACTGCCGGCTGATCGAAAGCGTTTCCATCGTCACCTACGACGAGGAGACGCGCGGCGAGCCCCATGTGGCCAAGGCGCCCGCCGCCGCCGGGGACGGCACCGGCTGGCTGATCGTGGACGACCTGGTCGATACCGGGACGACCGCGCGGGTCGTCCGCGCCCTGCTGCCCAGGGCGCATTTCGCCACGGTCTATGCGAAGCCCGCCGGCAAGCCGCTGGTGGATACCTTCGTGACCGAGGTCTCCCAGGACACCTGGATCCTGTTTCCCTGGGACACCGAGCAGCAGTTCATCGCGCCGATCGCGAAGTCGTCCGCCGGGGGCTGATCAGGCCGCCGCCTCCTCCCGGCTCGCCAGGACCTTGTCCACGCGGCGGCCGTCCATGTCGACGATCTCGAAGCGCCAGCCGGCCCAGACGATGCGGTCGCCTTCCTTCGGCACGCGCTTGAGCAGCGCCAGCATCAGCCCCGCCACGGTGTGGTAGGTGCCCGCGCCGGGCAGCTCCGGGAGGTCGAGCCGCGCCCTCAGCTCGTCCGAGGGCATCGAGCCATCCAGCAGCAGCGAGCCGTCCGCTCGCTCGATCGCGACGCCGTCGGGCTCGTCCTCGGCCGGCCCGAGTTCGCCGACGATGGCCTCGAGCAGGTCCGAGGCGGTGACGACGCCCTCGAACGATCCGTATTCGTCCATCACCAGCGCCATGCCGAGGCTGTCCCCCCGCAGGCGTTCCAGGGCATCGAGGGCCGAGAGCGTGTCCGGCAGAACCAGCGGCGCGCGCGTGGCCTTGGCGACCGACATCTGCTCGCCCGCCAGCATCTGGTCCAGCAGGTCCTTGGCGACGGCGACGCCGACCACGTTGTCCACCCGGCCGTCGGCGACGACGAAGCGGGTCATGTCGCTTTCGCGCAGGCGTTCGGCGATCTCGGCCGGGGTGTCGGAACGGTCGATCCAGGCGAGGTCGTTGCGCGGCGTCATGATCGCCCGCACCGGCTTGTCGGCCAGGCGCAGCACGCGCTCGATCATGTGCCGCTCCTCGGTCTCGAGGGCGCCGGCCTCGGCTCCTTCGGCGACCACGGCCTTCACTTCCTCTTCCGTCACGGCCTGTTCGGACGGCGGGGCGGGCCCGAGCAGGCGCAGCACCGTGGCCGAGGACTTCCCGAGCACCCAGACGATCGGCGAGGAGAAGTGCGACAGCGCGGTCAGCGGCCGGGCGACCATGACCGCGACCCGCTCGGGATTGCGCAGGGCGACCTGCTTCGGGACCAGTTCGCCCAGGATCAGGCTGAGATAGGTGATGGCGATGACGACCAGTCCGAAGGCGACCTCGCTGCCATAGGGCGCGAGGCCCGGCACGGCGTCGAGCACCCCGCCCAGCGTGGTGGCCAGGCGCGCGCCGCCGAAGGCGCCGGCGACGATGCCGACCAGGGTGATCCCGACCTGCACCGTGGGCAGGAAACGCTGCGGATCGTCGGCGAGGGCGAGCGCGGCCTCCGCGCCGAGGCTACCCTTCCGCTGCAGCGCAACAAGGCGGGAGCGGCGGGAGGAGACGATGGCCAGTTCGCTCATGGCGAAGGCGCCGTTCAGCAGCACCAACAGCAGGATGATGCCGATCTCGAGAGCTATGCCCATCTGTCCCCATGTCTCCGCGGCGGTCTTAGAGCAGATCCCGATCAGGTGGAATCACCTGATCGGGTGAAGATGCTCGCAAAAACAAAGGGCTGGAGACGTTGCCGTGAGCCAGGGCGAACGGGAACGTCTCCAGAGCAGATCCCGATCAGGTGGGATCACCTGATCAGGTGAAGATGCTCGCAAAAACAAAGGGCTGGAGACGTTGCCGTGAGCCAGGGCGAACGGCAACGGCTCCAGAGCAGATCCCGATCAGGTGGAATCACCTGATCGGGTGAAGATGCTCGCAAAAACAAAGGGCTGGAGACGTTGCCGTGAGCCAGGGCGAACGGGAACGCCTCCAGAGCAGATCCCGATCAGGTGGGATCACCTGATCGGGTGAAGATGCTCGCAGAAACAAAGGGCTGGGGACGTTGCCGTGAGCCAGGGCGAACGGGAACGTCTCCAGAGCAGATCCCGATCAGGTGGAATCACCTGATCAGGTGAAGATGCTCGCAGAAACAAAGGGCTGGAGACGTTGCCGTGAGCCAGGGCGAACGGGAACGTCTCTGAGCATCGCGGGGCGCGCTGAAATTGGCGCGGCGCATGGCGGGCGGGCTTGGAGCAGCGGTCAGAGACGCGGCTCGGAACAAAGGGTGTCCCGAAACTCTCCAACAATGCTTCAGAAACAAGCCATATGAATTTGTTTATCAATGAATTTTTGAGCAGATCATCGTACCACGGCATCAAGAAATCATTAAAATGACGACGATTTACCGATTTTGAGAGCATTCTCACTCGCCTCATGTCGCGAGAATTGCTAATAGTTCTTTAACGACCCGCTGCCGAGGCCCCATGTCCCGTCCCGACACAGCCGCGCCCGCGCCCAGCCGCAACCGGATCGCCACCTTCCCCATGCGTGCCGAGGACCGCCTGCGTCTCGCGCTGAGACGGCTGGAGGACGCCATCGGCGAACAGTCCCAGGCCACCGCCGGCCTGCGCGCGGTGATCGGCGACCTGTCCGGCACCATGGCCCGGCTCGGTGCCGGCGTCGCGAGCTACCGCAGCGCCCTCGACGGCACCGCCGCCGAGATCGAACGCGCCCTCGCCGCCGCCCGCACCGCCCAACAGTCCGCCGGGCATCTGCGGGGCTGAGGGGCTGTTCGGACACGCCCGCGAGGCGCATTCCGATGGCCGGCACGATCCGCGTCCGCGCGCAGCCACCCGATGACGCAGGTGGCCGCGCGGAAGCGCGGGTTGGTGCCGGCATGTCCAAAGGACCCTGACCGCCGGCCTTGCCCGGGCCGCCCTTCCGGCCAAGCATGGCGGCCGGAGGTCAGCACGCCATGCACTCGCTCATTCCCCGCCTCACGGCAGCCCGCATCATCCCGGTGGTGCGCGCCTCCTCCGCCGCACGTGCGGCGACCGCCGTCGCCTGGCTGCAGGACGCCGGGATCACGGTCTTCGAGATCACCATGACGGTACCCGAGGCGCCGGCGCTGATCCGCGCACTCGCCGCCGACCCGTCGCTGCTGGTGGGCGCCGGAACGGTGCCCGATGCGGCGGCCGCCCGGGCCTGCCTCGAGGCCGGGGCGAAGTTCATCGTCGCCCCCTGGGTGGATCCCGCCCTGGCCGATCCGGTCCAGGAGGCCGACGCCTGCCTGATGCTCGGCGCGCTGACGCCGACCGAGGTGCGCGCGGCCCTGCTCGCCGGCGCCGACGTGGTGAAGATCTTTCCGGCGAGTTCAGCCGGCGGACCGGCGCACATCAAGGGGCTGCGCGCCGTCTTCCCCGAGGTCGTCTTCTGCCCGACCGGCGGCGTCGACGCCCGCAACGTCCCCGACTACCTCGCCGCCGGCGCCGCCTTCGTCGGCATGGGCGGCAGGCTCGTGGACGAGAGCCTGGTCGCCGCCGGCGACCGCGCCGCGGTCCGGCGCGCGGCCGAAGAGGCCCTCGGCATCATGAGGGCCTGAGGTGCCCGACCTTCTCTGCATGGGCGAGCCGATGCTGGAGTTCAACCGGCGGCAGCCCGCCGCCGACGGGCAGGTGCTCTATCTGGAAGGGCATGGCGGCGACACCTCCAACGCCGCCATCGCCGCCGCGCGCTCGGGGGCCTCGGCCGGCTACGTCTCGGCGGTCGGGGAGGACGGGCCGGGCGCCTCCCTCCTCGCCCTCTGGGCGCGGGAGGGCGTCGATGCCTCGACCGTCATCCGGCGCACCGATGCGCCGACGGGGATCTACTTCGTCACCCACGATGCCCGTGGCCACCACTTCACCTTCTACCGGACCGGCAGCGCCGCCGCGCGCTACCGGCCCGAGGAGGTGCCCGAGGCCGCGATCCGCCAGGCGAGGATCCTCCATCTGTCGGGCATCAGCCAGGCGATCTCCGACAGTGCCTGCGACGCCGGGTTCCGTGCCATCGAGGTCGCCCGCGCGGCCGGGGTGAAGGTCTCCTACGACACCAACCTGCGCCTGCGCCTCTGGCCTGCGGCGCGGGCGGCGGCGGTGATCCATGCGGCGATCGGCATGGCGGACATCGCCCTGCCCTCGCTCGACGACGCGACGGCGCTGACGGGGCTGGCCGACCCGGACGCCGTCGCCGACTTCTACCTGCGCCTCGCGCCGCTGGTGCTGCTGAAGTGCGGCGCGGCGGGCTGCATGGTGGCGACCCGCGACCGGCGCACGCGCATCCCGCCCCACCCGGTCGCCGCGGTCGATGCGACCGGCGCCGGGGATACCTTCGCCGGAGCGCTGCTCGCGCGTCTGCTGGCCGGGGACGAGGCGCTCGCCGCCGCACGCTACGCCAATGCCGCCGCCGCGCTCTCGACCACCGGCTACGGCGCCGTCGCGCCGATCCCGCGGGAGGCGGCCGTGCGCAGGCTGCTCGACGACGGATGAGGGGGCGCGCCGGCGTCCTGCTCGGTCTGTCGCTGCTGCTCGCGGCGGCGGGCTGCGCATCGACCCGGACGGCGACGTGAGGATGCGCCGGCCGCGCGCACTTGCGCTGGCGGCTAGAGCTCTTTTCGATCAGACGGCACCGGCCCGCAC
>JAFADX010000266.1 GCA_023424475.1 Pseudomonadota bacterium | reverse complement strand
GTCCTGCGCCGTGGCGAGGGCGGCACCGAGCGCGGCGAGTTCGGCCGGCTGCCGGACGGCGGGCGGCGGCGGCGGCGTGGCGGTGCCGCGCAGGGCCTCGGCGGCCGCCATTGCATGGCCGGTGAGCGCATCGATCGGTTCCCGCAGCGTGCGCAGCGTGCGCAACGTCGCGAAGGCGGCCATCAGCAGCGACACGGCGAGCGCCGCCGACAGGACCGGCAACAGGCGGCGGACCGGCAGGATGGAGGCGGCCGCCGGCTGCCAGGCGACGGCCCGCCATTCCGGAGCCTCGCCCAGATAAGCGACCGCCAGGCGAACCTCCTGCCCGCGCGGGGTCGAACCGAGGCGCGCCTCGTTCTGCGGGCTGCCGGAGACGAAGCGCCAGTCCGGCAGGCCGTCGGCCGGCGCGCCCCGCACCACGATCGTCCGGCCCCGGCTGTCGAGGAGGGCGACGGGACCGGGCGTGTCGGGCGGGAGCAGGCGATTGGGGTCGAGCGCCGCGCTGAGCACCGCCTCGGCGCGCCCGTCGCGCAGCAGCGGCACCAGCACCATGGGCGGAAGGCTGGTCCCGTTCGGCCCCGGCAGGACATCGCTCACCCGGGGCCGGCCGGTCTCGATCGACCAGAGGCCCGCGGCCACGGCCGGCGTCGAGGCGAGCGGCGTCCCGAAGGGCTGGCTGGTGTCCACCAGCATGCCGAGGCCGCGGTCGAGCACGCCGATCGGCGCACCCACGGCGTCGGCGACGCGCCGCGCCGCGGCGTCCGCGGACACGAGCTCGCCGAGCCCGAGCGCCCCATCGATGGCGGCGCCATAGGTCTGCAGGGCCATGCGGCGCGCCTCGATCTGACCGTCGGCGTTCGCGGCGGCGCTGCGCGCGGCAAAGGCCAGCCGGCGACCTGCATCGTCGCCGGACCAGCGGTAGAGCAGCACCCCGGCCCAGGCTGCGCCCACAAGCAAGGGCAGCACGCCGGCCACGGCCAGAAGGCGAAGTCGCCCCGCCAGCGCGGGACGGGCGGTATCCTGCATCCCCTCGACGTGTCCGATAACCTGCACACCCCTGCGTGACGGCAACCGCGACGCGTCGGTCCGGGCCGGTCACAAAATTGATCATGCCGAGATTGCTTGCAAGAATCACGCGCGGCGGGCTTGCTCACATTGCCGGCAGAAAGATTTCCAAGGGCGGAGGCCGGGATCATGCTGCGCTATTGCCATCGTCTGCCCTGCGCCGCCTTGCTGCTCGTCCTCGGCTGCGCGGCCGAGCCGGTCACGCCGGAGGACGACCTGCCCCTCCCGCCGCCTCCGCCGCCACGGACCTATGCCTCCCGCGCCAGTGGCCAGCCGTCACGCTCGGCCACGCCCGCCGAGCCCGGCGCTGCCGGCGACGAAGCCGGGCCGGAGGCAGGGCAGCCCGTCGAGCCCGGACCGCCGCCTCCGCCGGCATGGCATGTGGTGCGCGATGGCGTGATCGGCTGCGTCGATCCGGCGCCGCTGCGCCTGTTGCGCCAGGGCGGCGACACCACGCCGCGGTTGCTGGCCGAGGCCCGTGCCGCCGGCGGGTGCCGGACCACCTTTCGCCTGAACGCATGGGACCTGGTGGGGGAGGAAGGCGACCTCGTGCGGCTGCGCCTGATGAACGGGCCCTCCCTGACGCTGTGGTTCGTGCGCGCGGACGTCGTGGCGCCCTGAGCCCGGGTTGCCGCATCCGCGGCGCGGCATGACACTGCACGGAAAATGAGGAACTCCGTGCGGATGAGCTGGGAAGCTGAACTCGAGGAACTGCGCCGGCGCGAAGCCATGGCCGGCGAGATGGGCGGCCCCGACAAGGTGAAGCGCCAGCACGATGGCGGGCGGCTCACCGTGCGTGAGCGGGTCGAGGCCCTGGTCGACAGGGGATCCTTCCACGAGGTCGGGGCCATCGCCGGGCGCGCGGACTACGACGAGAAGGGCGGCCTCAGGGCCTTCACGCCGTCGAACTGCGTGATGGGGCGTGCGCTGCTGGACGGGCGCCCGGTCGTCGTGGTGGGCGACGACTTCACCGTGCGCGGCGGCAGCGCGGATGCGACGATCCGTGAGAAGCCGATCATGGCCGAGCGCATGGCGGCCGAGCTGCGCCTGCCGATCGTCCGGCTGATCGAGGGTTCGGGCGGCGGCGGCTCGGTCAAGACGATCGAGACGACGGGGCGGGCGAACCTGCCCGGCGGCGTGGGCGGCACGCAGCTCTACCACCAGACCACCGCGAACATGGGGCTGGTGCCGGTGGTCACGCTCGGGCTCGGCTCCGTCGCCGGGCTCGGCGCGGCGCGGCTGGCGGCGGCGCATTACTCGGTGATGACCAAGTCCTCGGCGATGTTCGTCGCCGGGCCCCCGGTGGTGGCGCGCCTCGGCGAGAAGCTCGACAAGCGCGACCTCGGCGGCTGGGAGATCCAGTGCCGGGCCGGCGGCGTCGACGACGCGGTCGACACCGAGGAGGAGGCCTTCGCGCGGGCGCGGCGCTTCCTCTCCTATCTGCCATCCTCGGTCTTCGAACTGCCGCCGGCGATCCGTGGCCGGGACGGCGCGGCCCGGCGGGACGAGAAGCTGATCTCGGCGATCCCGCGCGACCCGCGGCTCGCCTACAAGGTGCGGCCGATCATCGAGACCCTGTTCGACAAGGGCTCCTTCTTCGAGATGGGGCGGTGGTTCGGGCGGCCGGTCGTCACCGGCTTCGCGCGGCTGGACGGAAGGGCGGTCGCGGTGCTGGCCTCGGACCCCGTGTTCCATGGCGGCTCCTGGACGGCGGATGCCTGCCAGAAGGTCATCCGCTTCGTGGACCTCGCCGAGACCTTCCACCTGCCGGTCGTCTACCTGATGGACTGCCCCGGCTTCGCGGTGGGGCTGGAGGCGGAGAGGACGGCGACCATCCGCTGGGGCGTGCGGGCGATGGCGGCGGTGAACCAATGCCGCCAGCCCTGGTGCACCATCATCATGCGCAATGCCTTCGGCGTCGCGGGTGTCGTGCACCAGCCGGCGGGCCGGTATTCGATCCGCTACGCCTGGCCGTCGGCGCGGTGGGGATCGCTGCCGCTCGAGGGCGGGGTGGAGGCGGCCTATGCGGCCGAGGTCGCGGCGGCCGAGGACAAGGACGCCAAGGTGGCGGAGATCGAGGAGCGGCTGCACAGGCTGCGTTCCCCCTTCCGCACGGCGGAAGCCTTCTGGGTCGAGGAGATCATCGATCCGAGGGACAGCCGCAGGCTGCTGTGCGAGTTCGCGCGGTTGGCGGACCCGTTGCGCGCGCCGGGTGTCGCCGCATTCACGATGCGGCCCTGAGGATTCCATCGATGCGGCGCGGCGCGCCATGCTGGCGCATCTTCACCTGTCCGGACGGGTGCATCCGGACAGGATCTGCCCTGGAGCACGTTCCGATCTGTCGGAACCGGCACCGGCCCGCACCCCCACCCGGCCACCCATCCTGTATACTGTGGTTGGGTGGCGGGGTGGGGGTGCGGGCCGGTGCCGCCTGATCGAAAAGGGCTCTAGGTCATGTGGACAGTTATCTCAACCACAGGATGGTGGCGGCGAGGGTGACGATGCTGAGGTAGTTCCTGGCGGTCTTCTCGTATCGCGTCGCGACGCGGCGGAACTGTTTGAGCTTGCTGA
>JAFADX010000265.1 GCA_023424475.1 Pseudomonadota bacterium | reverse complement strand
CTCTGGGAGCGCATCTGGCGTTCCCGGACCTGGGCCATCGGCATCACCGTCGCGGCGCTGCTCGTCCTGACCGCGATCTTCTTCTTCCAGGACCAGCTGGTCCGCCGGCCGCGGTTCTATCGCTGGGTGCGTTACGCCTTCCTCGCATGGACGCTGGTCTGGCTCGGCTGGTACGCCAACGCCCAGCTCTCGGTGGTGAACGTCCTGACCTTCGCCAACGCGCTGATCACCGGCTTCCGGTGGGAGTACTTCCTCGCCGCGCCGCTCATCTTCATCCTGTGGTCGGGCGTCGCGGCGTCGCTGATCTTCTGGGGGCGCGGCGTCTTCTGCGGCTGGCTCTGCCCCTTCGGCGCGCTGCAGGAGCTGCTGGCCGCGGTCGCGCAGAAGCTGCGCGTGCCGCAGCTGCGGCTGCCCTGGGGCCTGCACGAGCGCCTGTGGCCGATCAAGTACATCATCTTCCTGGGGCTGCTGGGTGTCTCGCTGCATTCCGCCGCGCTCGCCGAGCACCTCGCCGAGGTCGAACCCTTCAAGACCGCGATCATCCTGAAGTTCGCGCGTAGCTGGCCGTTCGTGCTCTTCGCCGCGGCGCTGCTCGGCGCCGGCCTCTTCGTCGAGCGCTTCTACTGCCGCTATCTCTGCCCGCTCGGCGCGGCGCTGGCGATTCCCGGGCGGCTGCGCACCTTCGAATGGCTGAAGCGCTGGCGCGAATGCGGCAACCCCTGCCACCGCTGCGCCCACGAATGCCCGGTGCAGAGCATCCATCCCGAGGGAAACATCAATCCCAACGAGTGCATCTACTGCATGCACTGCCAGGAGCTCTACCGCGCCGAGGACCGCTGCCCGCACAACATCCAGATCCGGCTGAAGCGCGAGAAGCAGAAGGCCATGAGCGCCATCCCCCTGCCCGGGGCGAAGTCGCCGAAGACCGTCATCACCCGGAACGGGAAGCCCACGGACGGCGCACAGGGCGCTTCGTCCCCGGCGCCCGTGCCATGAGAAGGAGGGCATGCAGATGAGCAGCGACACCGAGGACAAGGCGGTCAACCGCCGCAGGCTGCTCGGCACCACCGCGGCCGCGGGCGTGGCCGGCGCCGCCGTGGGCGGCGGCGCGGTCTCCCGCCTCGGTGGCCTGATCGCGCCGGCCGAGGCGCAGAGCAGGTCGCGCCAGCGCACCCATGCCGCGGAGCGGAGCGCCGAGGTCGGTCCGGGCGAGCTCGACGAGTACTACGTCTTCTTCTCGTCCGGGCAGACCGGCGAGGTCCGCATCGTCGGCATGCCCTCGATGCGCGAGCTGATGCGCATCCCGGTCTTCAACCGCTGCAGCGCGACCGGCTGGGGCCAGACCAACGAGAGCCTGCGCGTGCTGACCGAGAACCTGACGCCCGAGACGAAGGACTACCTGCGCCGCATCGGCAAGTCCTGCTACGACGCGGGCGACCTGCACCACCCGCACCCGTCCTTCACCGACGGCACCTATGACGGGCGCTACCTCTTCGCCAACGACAAGCTCGGCACCCGCGTCTGCCGCATCCGCCTCGACGTGATGCGCTGCGACAAGATCGTCCAGCTGCCCAACCAGCACACCGTGCACGGGCTGCGGGTGCAGAAGTATCCCCGCACCGGCTACGTCTTCTGCAACGGTGAGGACCGCGTGCCGATCCCGAATGACGGGCGCGATCTCGACAAGCCGGAAGCCTACCGCTCCATCTTCAGCGCGGTGAACGGCGACACGATGGAAGTCGCCTGGCAGGTGATCGTGGACGGCAACCTCGACAACGTCGATGCCGACTACCAGGGCAAGTATGCCTTCTCCACCTGCTACAACTCGGAAGGCGGCGTGAACCTGGCCGAGATGATGGCGGCCGAGCAGGACTGGATCGTCATCTTCAACATCGCCCGCATCGAGGAAGCGGTGCGCGCCGGGCGCGCCCGGACCATCGGCGGCGTGCCGGTCCTCGACGGGACCCATGGCTCGCCCTACACGCGCTACGTGCCGGTGCCCAACAGCCCGCACGGCATCAATACCGCGCCGGACGGCATCCATGTGGTGGTGAACGGCAAGCTGTCGCCGACCGTGACGGTCTTCGACGTCCGCAGGTTCGACGACCTGTTCGCCGACAGGATCGAGCCGCGCGCCACGGTCGTCGCCGAGCCGGAACTCGGCCTCGGTCCCCTGCACACCGCCTTCGACGGCAAGGGCAACGCCTTCACCACGCTGTTCATCGACAGCCAGATCGCGAAATGGAACATCGAGGCGGCGAAGCGCGCCTTCAAAGGCGAGCAGGTGAACCCGATCATCCAGAAGATCGACGTCCACTACCAGCCGGGCCACAACCACACCTCCATGGGCCAGACCAAGGAGGCGGACGGCAAGTGGCTGATCAGCCTCAACAAGTTCTCCAAGGACCGCTTCCTCAACGTCGGGCCGCTGAAGCCGGAGAACGACCAGCTGATCGACATCTCCGGCGAGCGCATGGTGCTGGTCCATGACGGGCCGAGCTTCGCCGAGCCGCATGACGCCACCATCGTCCACCGCTCCAAGATCAACCCGCGCAGCATCTGGACGCGCGACGACCCGTTCTTCGCCGCGGCGGTGCGCCAGGCGCAGGCGGACGGCGTCAACCTGATGGAGGACAGCAAGGTCGTGCGGGACGGCGACAAGGTGCGCGTCTACATGACTTCCCAGGCGCCGCAGTTCGGCCTGGAGCAGTTCACCGTCCGCCAGGGCGACGAGGTGACGGTCTTCGTCACCAACATCGACGAGGTGGAGGACCTGACCCACGGCTTCGGCCTGGTGAACTACGGCATCAACATGGAAGTGGCGCCGCAGGCGACCGCTTCGGTGACCTTCAGGGCCGAATTGCCGGGCGTCCACTGGTTCTACTGTTCCTGGTTCTGCCATGCGATGCACATGGAGATGAAGGGGCGCATGCTGGTGGAGGCGCGCAGCGCGTGAACCACCGCTCCGTCCGGGCCGGCCTGCTGCTGGCCGCGGTGGTGGCGCAGGC
>JAFADX010000224.1 GCA_023424475.1 Pseudomonadota bacterium | reverse complement strand
TTCTCGGCCTACGTCTATTGCCGCGACGGGGAGGAGGTGCGCACGCGCAACTTCTCGCCCCTCAGCGGCACCTGGGAGGATGCCGCGACCGGCAGCGCCGCCACCCCGCTGGCGGGCTTCCTGCTGCACCTCGACGGAGCGGAGGAGGGATCCTGGCGGATGATCCAGGGCGTCGAGATGGGCCGTCCGAGCCTCATGCTCGCCCGCGCCCGCCGCCGCCCGGACGGCATCCGCGCCTGGGTCGGCGGCGGCAGCGTCCCCGTCCTGCGCGGTGAGGTTGTGCTGTGACCCCGGACCGCATCCTGCGGATCGCCGCAGGCGATCCGCCCTGACAGAAAAGGGAGGGGGTGCGGGGGAGGTTCATCCTCCCCCGCGTCTTTTCCCGTCCTACGAAGGTCGTCTGCATGGACTCCCTCTCGGGCCTCGCCCTCGGTTTCAGCAATGCCTTCTCCCTGGCCCACCTTGCCTGGGCGCTGCTCGGCTGCTTCCTCGGCACCGCGATCGGCGTCCTGCCCGGCATCGGCCCGGCGCTGACCATCGCGCTGCTGCTGCCGATCACCTTCACGGTCAGCGCGACCGGGGCCTTCATCCTGTTCTGCGGCGTCTTCTACGGGGCGATGTATGGCGGATCGACCACCTCGATCCTGCTCAACACGCCCGGCGAGAGCGGGTCGATCATCACCGCGCTGGAAGGTGCGAAGATGGCCCGCAACGGCCGGGCCGGCCCGGCGCTCGCGACCTCGGCCATCGGGTCCTTCGTCGCGGGCACCGTGGGCACGCTCGGCATCGCCTTCATCGGGCCGGTGATCGTGGAATGGGCGCTGCTGCTGGGGCCGGCGGAATATTTCTCGCTGATGGTGCTGTGCTTCATCACCGTCTCGGCGGTGCTCGGCTCCTCGGCGCTGCGGGGGCTGACCTCGCTGTTCTTCGGGCTGCTGCTCGGGCTGGTCGGCATCGACCTGCAGACCGGCCAGCCGCGCATGACCTTCGGCGTTCCGGAACTGCTCGACGGGGTGAACGTGGTGCTGGTCGCCGTCGCGCTCTTCGCGGTGGGCGAGGCGCTCTACATGGCCTGGCGCCACCACGAGGAGAAGCAGGAGGTCCTCGAGGTCGGCCGCCTGATGCTGTCGAAGGAGGACTGGAAGCGGTCCTTCTGGCCCTGGATGCGCGGGGCGGCGCTTGGCTTTCCCTTCGGCGTGCTGCCGGCCGGCGGCACGGAGATGCCGACCATGCTGTCCTATTACGCCGAGCGGAAGCTCGTGAAGGCGAAGTACCGGGGCGAGTTCGGCACCACCGGCGCGATCGAGGGCGTCGCGGGACCGGAAGCGGCGAACAACGCCGCCGCGGCCGGCGTGCTGGTGCCGATGCTGACGCTCGGCATCCCGACCAGCGCGACCGCAGCCATCATGCTCTCGGCGTTCCAGTCCTACGGCATCAACCCGGGGCCGCTGCTCTTCACGCAGCAGGCGGAACTGGTCTGGACGCTCATCGCGAGCCTCTTCATCGCCAACGTCATGCTGGTGGTGCTGAACCTGCCGCTGGTCGGGCTCTGGGTGCGCATCCTCAAGATCCCGGTGCCGCAGCTCTATGGCGGCATCCTGGTCTTCGCGACAATCGGGACCTACGGCATCTCGAACAGCGTCGTCGACCTCGTGATCCTCTACGGGCTCGGCGTGGTGGCGATGTTCATGCGGCGCTTCGACTTCCCGGTGGCGCCGGTGGTGATCGGCATGATCCTCGGGCCGATGGCCGAGCAGGCGCTGCGCCAGGCCTTGACCATCAGCCAGGGCGACTGGACGGTGTTCGTGACGCGGCCGGGCAGCGCGATCATCCTTGGCCTTGCGGCGCTGGCGCTGCTGGGGCCGAAGGTCTACGGCGCCTGGGTCGCGCGCCGCACGGCCTGAGGGCCTGCTTGGAAATGCGGGCACCGGCCCGCACCCCCACCTGTCCAGGCTGCCGCCGGGTGGCCGGGCAACGGAACGGCGCCGCAGGGCGCATGTCCAGAGACCTCCGAGGAGCAGGATGTTCTACGAACCGCGCCACGGCCACGGGCTGCCGCACGATCCCTTCAAGGCCATCGTCGCGCCGCGGCCGATCGGCTGGATTTCGACCGTCGATGCACAGGGGCGGCCGAACCTCGCGCCCTATTCCTTCTTCAATGCGGTGCATTCGCGCCCGCCGATGGTGATGTTCACCAGCGAGACGATGAAGCACAGCGCCGCGAATGCCATCGCGACCGGGGAATTCGTGTTCAACCTCTGCTCCCGCCCGCTGTTCGAGGCGATGAACGTCTCTTCCGGCGCCCAGGCCGAGGGGGTGAGCGAATTCGAGGCCGCCGGGCTCGAGGCCGCGCCCTGCCGGGTGGTCCGGGCGCCGCGCGTGGCGGCGGCGCCGGCCGCGCTGGAATGCCGCGTGACGTCGTCGGCGCGGCTGCACGATGCGGACGGGGCGGCGCTGGAGGGCTGGATCATCATCGGCCAGGTGGTCGGCGTCCATATCGGCGAGGCCTTCCTCAGGGAGGGCCGCTTCGACACCGCCGCGGCGCAGCCGGTCGCGCGCTGCGGATACCGCGACTACGCGGCCGTGACGGAACTGTTCGAGGCGCTGCGGCCGACCGATGGCGGCGCCTACGCGCTCGGCCAGCGCGACCGGTAGCGCCGGGCGGCCCCGGCCCGCCCGGCATCAGGCCGCGTCGTCGGCCTGGGGCGTCGCGTCGCAGCGGACCGGCCGCACCGAGGCGAGGATCGCCGCACCGACCGACAGGAAGACCAGCACCGTCGCCATGCCGGCCCGCTGGCTGCCGGTCGCCGCGGTGACCGTGGCCAGCACCGCCGGCCCGAGGAAGCCCGTGATCCGGCCGGACAGGGCGAAGAGGCCGAAATGGGAGGTCATCTCCCCCTCCGGCGCCATGCGCGCCATGAGGGTGCGGGAGGCCGCCTGCGCCGGCCCCATGAAGATGCCGAGCGCCATGGCCAGGCCCCAGAACGCCGTCTTGCTGCCGGTCAGCAGGAGCGCGGCGCCGAGCACGGTCATGGCGACCAGTGCGACCATCACCGTGCGCTTGGACCCCACCCGGTCCTCGACCAGCCCGAAGCCGGCCGCACCCAGGCCCGCCGTCACGTTCAGGGCGATGCCGAAGACCAGGATTTCCTCGAAGCCCATGCCATGGACGCCGGCGGCGTAGATGGCGCCGAAGGCGAAGAGCGTGTTCAGCCCGTCGGTGTAGAAGAGCCGCGCGATCAGGAAGCGCATCATGTCCGGCCGCCGCGGCAGGCCGCGCATCAGGCGTCGCGTCTCGTGCACGCAGGCGGTGACGGCCTTGCGCATCGGCAGGCGCGCGCAGACGGGGTCGGGCACGGCCACCAGCACGGGCCAGCCGAAGACGATGGTCCAGCCGGCGACGAGCAGGGCGGTGGCGCGGACATGTTCCGAGGCAGCACGGTCCAGCCCGAAGAAGGGCGGGTCCGGCTGCACCAGCACCACCAGGGCGACGGCCAGGCAGGCAAGGCCGCCCGCATAGCCGAGCCCCCAGGCAAGGCCGGAAAGGCGCCCCATCCGCTCGGGCGTCGTCACTTCCGGCAGCATGGCATTGTAGAAGACGGTGCCGACCTCGAAGGCGATGGTGGCGATGCCGACGCAGACCAGGGCCCAGAGGGTCCAGGACGGATCCGGCTTCGCGTACCACACCAGTCCGGTGAAGATGGCCGTGCACAGGGTGCAGGCCGCGAGCAGCAGGCGCCGCCGCCCGCCGCGGTCTGCCACGGCGCCCAGCAGCGGCGAGAGGATGGCGATGCCGATGGCGGCGACGGTCTGCATCCAGCCCCATTGCGCCTGGCCCGAAGCCGGGTCGCGCGCAATGCCCTGGGAGAAGTAGGCCGCGATCACGAAGGTCGAGACGACCGTCGGGAAGGCGCTGTTCGCCCAGTCGAAGGAGGCCCAGGCGATCGCCTTGCGGTTCATCCTGCCGGCGTGCCGGATCGGCGCGCGGCTGGCAAGTGGGCTTCGTGTGGCGCCGCGGTCAGGCCGCCGTCTCGACCTCGACCACGCGGCCGGTCGCATCATGGTGGACGACCAGGCGCTTCGCCGCGCGCCAGTGCGTCAGGTCGGCGGCCGGGAGGGAGAGGGCCGCGGCGATCGCGGCCTCCGAGGGCGGCGCGAAGCCGAGCCGGCGGTCATCCCCCGCGAAGCGCCGGCGTTCCAGCAGCACGCGGACGAACATGAGGGCGCAGACCACCAGCGCGACCAGCAGGTTGAGCAGCGCCAGCCGGATCACCACCCAGGGATGTTCCGGCGGCGAGACCGGCAGCAGGTGCTGCACGAAGGGCGGCACCCAGAGCGTCCCGACCGCGGCCAGCAGCAGGTAGAACCAAAGCACCCAGAGCAGCGCCGTCAGCACGGCGTCGCGGATCCGCGGCGCCCGGCTGCGCGACGCGGCGTCGAGGATCAGCGGCGGCTCGAAGTCCGGGCCCATCAGCGGAAGCCCCGGTCAGGGCTGGTCCAGCGGGCGCGGCGACCCTCCCGGCGCAGCAGGGCGCGGGGGAAGCCGACGGCGGTCGCCGCAGCCGAGAGGCACCAGAAGGCGACCGGGTACCAGATGACCCAGAGCAGCGGCCGCAGCGTTTCCATCCGGCGGGGTTCATGCCGCCGATCGATCCAGAGGCTGACCGCGAACTGCGCCAGGCAGGCGACCGACAGGACCATGCCCCAGACCGAAATCAGCGCCGGCGGCGGCGCGAAGCCGGCCGGCAGCACCCCGGCCGCGGCAAGCACGGTTAGCGCGAATGTCAGGATCATGGCGTAGCACCAGGCGACCGAGATCGCGTATTCGGCGAGCACCCCCCACATCCGCCGCCCTTTCCAGTGCAGGAAGTCCGGCGCGTAGCGCAGGAAGGTCTGCGCCCCGCCCGAGGCCCAGCGCAGCCGCTGCTTCCACAACCCGCGCAGCGTCTCGGGCATCAGGATGTAGCAGAGCGCGTTCGGCTCGAAATGCACGGTCCAGCGGCGCCGCTGCAGCTTCCAGGTGACGTCCACGTCCTCGGTCAGGTTGTCGTCGGTCCACCAGCCCACGTCGTGCAGCGCGCTGACGCGGAAGGCGACCACCACGCCCGAGACGGTGAAGACACGCCCGTAGAGCCGCTGCGTGCGCTTGATCAGTCCGATCGTGGCCGAGAATTCCCCGACCTGCAGCAGCCCGAGCAGGGAGGAGCGGTTGCGGATGCGCGGGTTGCCCGTGACGGCGCCCAGGCGCGGGCGGCGGGCGAAGCGCCGCACCAGCCAGGTGACGCAGTCGGGGTGCAGGATGGCATCGCCGTCGATGCAGACCAGGATCTCCCCGTTCGCGACCAGGGCGCCGGTGCGCAGCGCCGTCGCCTTGCCCTGGTTCTGCGCGAGGTGGACGACGCGCAGGCGCGGGATCTGGGCCGCCAGGCGGTCCAGCACTTCGGCGGTGCGGTCGCGGGATCCGTCGTTGACCGCGATGATCTCGAATTCGGGGTAGGTCTGCGCGGCGCAGGCGCGGATCGTCTCCTCGGCGTTGTCTTCCTCGTTGTAGCAGGGGATGAGGATGCTCACGCGGCGGGCGTCGTCGAGCGGCGGCGGCGTGGCCTGCCGGCGCGGCCCCGTCTCATGGAGCCAGTAGAAGGCGAGCCCGCCGATGACCCAGACGAGCATCATCAGCAGCGGCCAATAGCCGACGAAGGCATAGATGGCGGGAAGGATGGCGGCGACGGCGTCCATCCCGGTCAGCGCCGATAGGGGAAGGAGCGGGCGGAGATGGCGTCGCGCACCACGGCGGCCTCGGGCCGGCCGCGCACGAAGTCATCCGGGTACCAGCCCATGTGGTGCGCGCCGAGACGCTGCAGCAGCCGCAACTGCGCCCGCAGCGTCGCCGCCGGCACTGGCCGCGCCGGGCGCCGGCGCCAGTCGGCCGCCTGCAACTCGAAGACGGTCTTCGCGACGCCGCCCGGCTGCGCCGCGACCTGCGCGAAGATGCGGCGCAGGAAGGCATCGGGGTCGCGTGCCCGTTCCATGTAAGGCATGGCCATGACGGCGGTGCGGTCATAGGCGGCGAGGAAGGCGGGCAGGGACTGTGCGAACCAGTCCTCGGCCGCCGGGTTCAGCACCGGCTCGGCATACATGTTGCGCGCGGTCATCAGCGGCGCCCGCCAGCGCCGCGCATGGTCCGCCGCGGCCAGGGTGAGGTCGATCAATGCGCGCGTCTTGAGCGCGGTCCAGGCCGCCCGTGCCGCCGGGTCGGCGCGCAGCGCCGCGT
>JAFADX010000129.1 GCA_023424475.1 Pseudomonadota bacterium | reverse complement strand
GCATCGCGCAGCTTCCCGCCCTGCCGGCGGAGGAGGTGGCCATCGTGCCGCGCCGCGCGGCGGCGGCCACCGTGGGCGTCGGTGAGGAGGCAGGGCATGATCCGGAGCACCATCCTCGGCGGCCTGGCCGCCCTGCTCATCGCGACCGGCGCGGACGCGCAGGGACCGGACCCGGTGCCGCCGGCGCCTCCGGCGGCCGAACGGACGGCGCCGCGCCCGATTCCGCCGCGCAACTTCCGCTCCCCGGAGGACGGCTTCGCCGCCTTCGTCGCGGCGCTGCGCGAACGCAGCGATGCGCAGGGGGTGCGCATCCTCGGCAGCGCCGGCTTTCGCTTCATCCGCTCCGGCGACCCGGTGGCGGACCGCAATGCGCGGGAGCAGTTCCTCGCCGCCTACGACCACAGGCACGAGATCGTCCGCCCCGGCCCCGACCGGGCGGTGCTGCAGGTGGGCGAGGACGGCTGGCCGCTGCCCATCCCGATGGTCCGGCACGGCACGATGTGGCGCTTCGACGCGGTCGCCGGCGGGCAGGAGATCGCCGACCGGCGCATCGGCCGCAACGAGCTCGATACCATCGAGACGCTGCGCGCGGTGGCGGACGCGCAGGCCGAATATGCGCGCACGGCGGGGCGCCAGGGGGCGTTCCGGACCTATGCGCGGCGCTTCTTCTCGACGCCCGGGCAGCATGACGGGCTTTACTGGCCGACCGCGGAAGGCCAGCCGGAAAGCCCGCTCGGCCCCTTCATGGCGGCCGCGAGCGCGGGGGGCTATTCCCGTGCGGCGAACGACCGGCCGCAGCCCTATCACGGCTACTTCTTCCGCATCCTGGAATCGCAGGGGCCGAACGCGCCGGGCGGGGCCATGGACTACGTCGTGAACGGGAAGATGATCGGCGGCTTCGCCGTCATCGCCGTCCCGGCGCGCTACGGCATCTCGGGCATCAAGACCTTCATGATCAGCCATGACGGCATGGTCTACGAGCAGGACCTCGGCCCCGACACGGCGCGCGAGGCGCGGGAGATCACCGCCTTCGATCCCGGGCCGGGCTGGACGCGCGTCGCGGAGTAGCGCGGCGGGGCGCGATGCCTGAACCGCGGCGCGTCGCGATCGCCTGCCAGGGGGGCGGCAGCCATGCCGCCTTCACGGCGGGCGTCCTGCATACGCTGATGGGGCCTGCGCATGCCGGGCGGTTCGTCCTGCGGGGGCTGTCGGGGACCTCGGGCGGGGCGGTCTGCGCGGCGCTGGCCTGGGCGGGGCTGCTGGCCGGCGGGCCGGCGGCCGCGCGGGAGCGGCTCGACGCTTTCTGGGCGCATCTGGCGGCCAGCAACCCCTTCGAGCGGGCGTTGAACGACTGGTCTGTGGCGATGGCGCGGCTGCCGGTCTCGGCGCAGTTCAGCCCCTATGCCTATTGCCCGATGGCCGGGCCCCAGCTGCGGCGGCTGCTGGAGGACCATCTGCGCCTCGACGCCCTGCCCGCGGGGCGCGAGGGGCCGGCGCTGCGGATCGCCGCGGCCAATGTGCTGACCGGCGAGGCGGGGATCTTCCGCGGCGAGGACCTGACGCTGGACGACGTGGTGGCCTCGGCCGCCGTGCCGCCCATCTTCCGCGCGGTGCGCACGCGGGGCGGGCTGTGGTGGGACGGCATGTTCAGCCAGAACCCGCCGCTGCGCGACCTGCTCGAACTGGACCCGAAGCCCGAGGAGCTCTGGGTGGTGCGGCTGAACCCGCGCCGGCGGACGAGCGAGCCCGTGACGGCGGCCGAGATCGACGACCGGCGCAACGAGATGGCCGGCAACGTGCCGCTCGACCAGGAGATCGACATGATCCGCCGGTTCAACCGGCTGCGCCTGGGCTCGGCGGAGGTGGCGGCGCGCTATGCGGCCATCACGGTGCGGGAGGTCGAGCTGGACCTCGAGCTCGACTACCAGTCGAAACTCGACCGCTCGCCGCGGCTGCTGGCGGAACTGCGGGCGCATGGGATGCGGCGCGCGGCGCACTTCTTCGAGGACCGCTCGATCACCGTGCAGCCGGACGGGCGGATGGCTTGAGCGCGGCCTGCGGCGCGACGGCACCGCCGCCGTGCACGCGCCGTCAGGCCACCTTGGCGGCGGCGCGGACGGCGTCGGCCAGGGCGCGGACCTTGTCGAGCACCTTGCGCACCGTGTCCGGCTTCGCGTGGCCCTGCTCGTCGAGGGTTTCGGCCAGGGCGTCGATCAGCGCCGAGGCGACGACCGCGCCATCGGCGATGCGCGCGGCCTCGGCCGCCTGTTCGGGCGTGCGGACGCCGAAGCCGATGGCGATCGGCAGGTCGGTGTGCCTGCGGATGCGCGGGATATTCGCCGCCAGCGCCTCGCCGGTCGCGCTGCGCGTGCCGGTGATGCCGGTGATCGCGACATAGTAGACGAAGCCCGAGGTCGCGGCGAGCACGCGCGGCAGGCGGGTGTCGTCGGTGGTCGGCGCGACCAGGCGGATCAGGTCGAGGCCGTTCGCCCTGGTCAGCGGCTCGACCTCGTCGGCTTCCTCGGGCGGCACGTCGACGATGATGAGGCCATCCACGCCCGAGGCCGCGGCGTCGGTGCAGAAGCGCCCGGCGCCGTAGGCCAGGATGGGGTTGTAGTAGCCCATCAGGATGACCGGCGTGGCATCGTCCTCCTTGCGGAAGTCGCGCACCATGGCGAGCGCGCCTGCCAGCGTCGCCCCCGCCTTCAGCCCGCGCTGGCCGGCGCGCTGGATGGTCGGGCCGTCCGCCATCGGGTCGGAGAAGGGCATGCCGATCTCGATCAGGTCCGCCCCCGCCCGGGGGAAGCCGCGCAGCAGCGCGAGCGAGGTGGCCGGGTCCGGATCATAGGCTTCGAGGAAGGGGATGAACGCCCCGCGGCCTTCGGCCTTCAGTGCGGCGAAGCGCCGTGCGATGCGGCTCATCTGGATGCCCCCGAACGCCGGGCGCGGCCTCCGGCCGCCTGGGTTTCGCGCCGCGCGCTCCCGGCCCGGTGCCGTGCGTCGGGCCGCCCCATGCGGGAGATGTCGTCGTCGCCGGACGGAGCGGTCACAGCTTCACCCCCAGATGATGGGCGACGGTGAAGATGTCCTTGTCGCCGCGGCCGGACAGGTTGAGCACCACGATCGCATCCTTTGGCAGGGTCGGCGCGAGCTTCATGACGTAGGCAAGGCCGTGCGCGCTCTCGAGCGCGGGGATGATGCCCTCGAGCCGCGAGCAGAGCTGGAAGGCGCCGAGCGCCTCGTCGTCGGTCGCGGTGACGTAGTTCACGCGGCCGGTCTCATGCAGCCAGGAATGCTCGGGGCCGATGCCGGGATAGTCGAGGCCGGCGCTGATCGAATGGGCTTCCTGGATCTGGCCGTTCGCGTCCTGCAGCAGGTAGGTGCGGTTGCCGTGCAGCACGCCGGGGCGGCCGCGGGTGATGGAGGCGGCGTGTTCCTCGGTGTCGATGCCGCGGCCGGCGGCCTCGACGCCGTACATCGCCACGCCCTCGTCATCGAGGAAGGGGTGGAACAGGCCCATGGCCGAGGAGCCGCCGCCGACGGCGCAGACCAGCGCATCCGGCAGGCGGCCTTCGGCGGCGAGGATCTGCTGCTTCGTCTCGTCGCCGATCACGCACTGGAAGTCGCGCACCATCTGCGGATAGGGGTGCGGGCCGGCGACGGTGCCGATGCAGTAGTAGGTGTCCTCGACATTCGCGACCCAGTGGCGCAGCGCCTCGTTCATCGCGTCCTTCAGCGTCGCGGCGCCGGAGGTGACGGATTCCACCTCGGCGCCGAGCAGCTTCATGCGGAAGACGTTGGGCTGCTGGCGGGCAACGTCGACCGCGCCCATGAAGACGGTGCAGGGCAGGTTGAACAGCGCGCAGGCCGTCGCGGTGGCGACGCCGTGCTGGCCGGCGCCGGTCTCGGCGATCACCCGCGTCTTGCCCATCTTCCTGGCGAGCAGGATCTGGCCGAGCACGGCGTTGATCTTGTGCGCGCCGGTGTGGTTCAGCTCCTCGCGCTTGAAGTAGACCCTGGCACCGCCGAGGTGCCCGGTCATCCGCTCGGCGAGCCAGAGGGGGCTGGGACGGCCGACATAGTGCGTCAGGAGCCGGCGCCATTCGGCCATGAAGGCGGCGTCGTTCTTCGCCTCCTCGTAGGCCTTCTCGACCTCGAGGATCAGCGGCATGAGCGTCTCGGCGACGAAGCGGCCGCCGAAGGGGCCGAAACGGCCGCGGGCATCGGGGCCCTGGCGCATCGAGTTGGGGAGCGGCGTGTTCAAGGTCTTTCTCGAGCGTCCCACGAAAGGGCCCATTTAGCGGAAGGGCGGCGTTGCGGCCAGATGGGCTCTGCGCCCGGTGGGCCTGCGGGCAGGTGGGTCAGCAGCCTTCGATGCCGCGCCGCGCCGCGACCGAGCAGCGCATGGCGACGGGCTGCCCGCCGATCTCGAAGGCGCGGAAGGTCTCGCCGTTCGAGCAGGTGGCGCGGATGGAGCCGCCCTGCAATCGTTCGGCCCGGGTCACGCGGGGGCAGACCGAACGGTCGAAATTGGCGCGGATGATGCGCTGCGCGACCGCCACGGGATTGCCGGCCGGCGCCGCCCCGAAGGCGGGTTCCCGCTGCGCCCAGGCGGCGAGGGGGAGGACGACAAGGGCCGCCGAGGCGGCCATCGCGAACCGTAAGGTCATGGAGGCGATGCCGGAGCAGCGCCCGATCGCGTGGCCCCGCCGCGCGGGTCCGTCGGTCGGGCATGGATCGCTCCAATTACCACACGTCCCGGGGCAGGACACCCGATCGGGGGTTCCACCCGGCCGGAATGTGCTCCGGGCGCCCCGTGGCGGCATGCCGGTCGGGCCGGCGGAGCCGGCACCCGCGGCGCGGGCGATCCCCGCCACGGGCCGGGAAGGCGGATGCGCGACCGCCCGGTGCGCCCTGCCTGCGCGCCAGCCGGGCCGGCGCCTGGGGCCGGGAAAAGGCGTCACCTGACGCGGGCGTCGATCACGTGCTGCTTGAGGAAGCCCATGACCTCGCCCACCGCGCGGCTGCGCAGCGCGGCATCGCCCTGGGTCTCGGTGCCGAGGGTGCGGCAGGCGGCACGGCTGCGGTTGTAGGCGTCGATGGTCTGCGGATTGGCGCCGACGCGGAACAGCGAGATGCCGGAGATGCCCGAGGCGCGTTCCCGCCACAGCCCGTCCGAGCCCTGCTGCCAGATGCAGCGGGTGATGTTCTCGCCCTGCGGGTCCTGCCGCACCGGGCCGGGCGGGTCGTCGAAGCCGTGCCGCGCGTTGCGGTAGACATTGACCGTGACGTTCGCCCCGGCGGCGCGGAGATAGGAGGCGAGATCCTCGCAGGGCGCGCGGCCGGTGCGGTTGTCGCGGTCGGCGAGGATCATCAGGATCGGCGTGCGGCCCACCGAGCGGTTGCCCAGGCGATAGGCGCATTCCGGGGTGACCGCGGCGACCGCCAGGTAGCGCGGCGCATTCGCCGGGCGGCCGGACTGCACCGCCTGATGGGCGGCGAGCAGCGCGCCCGCGCCGCCGCCTTCCCCGAAGCCGAGCAGCCCGGCGCGGCGGATGTCGATGCGCGGATGCCGGGCCAGCCCGTCCAGGGCGCCGAGGTCGTCGAAGGCGAAGTCCACCGCAGTCACGAAGGCGCGGTTCGCCGGCGGGCCGGAGGAAGGATCGACGCTGCGCGAACTGTAGTGGTCGAGCACCAGCACCGCCGCGCCGGCACCCTTCAGCGCGTTGACGTAGTCCATGAGATGGGCGTCGCGCTTGCCGCGCACGTCATGGGAGACCACCACGACCGGGACGCGGCCGGTGCCCTCGGGCAGCCAGAGCTCGCCCGCCATCGCCTGCTGGTTCGAGCCCGTATAGGTGAAGACGTCGGGGCGCGGGCCGCTCGAGCACGCGGCGGCGAGCAGGGCCACGAGAAGCGTCAGCACGCGCATCGGTCGTTCCTCCGTCGTACGGGGGCACGCTCCCCCGCCGGCGGTCGCCGCGTCAACCCTTCGCGGCGGCGACGAAGGCCCGGATCAGCGCGGCGTCCTTCACCCCCCGCGCGCGTTCCACGCCCGAGGAGACATCGACGCCGGGCGCGCCGGCGGCGCGGATCGCTTCCGCCACATTGGCGGGCGTGAGGCCGCCGGCGAGCAGCCAGGGCCTGGGGATCGACCGGCCGGCCATCAGGCGCCATTCGAAGGGCTGCGCATTGCCGCCGGGCAAGGGACCGCCGGGGGGCGGATGGGCGTCGAAGAGGAAGCGGTCCACCACCGCGGCGAAGGCGGGGACCTCGGCGAAGTCGGCTTCGGCGCCGACGCCGATCGCCTTCATCACCGGGGTCGCGAAACGTGCGCGGATCGCGGCGGCGCGCGCCGGCGTCTCCTTGCCGTGCAACTGGATGAGGCCGAGCGGGACCTCCTTCAGCGCGGCGGCGATCTCGTCGTCGGTGGGATCGACGAAGAGGCCGGTGCGGATCGGGCCGCCGGCATGGCGGGCGGACAGGTCGCGGGCCTGGCCCGGGGCGACCGCGCGCGGCGAGGGCGGGAAGAAGACGAAACCGATCAGGTCGGCGCCCGCGCCGATGGCGGCGTCGAAGCCTTCGGCATCGCGGATGCCGCAGATCTTCACCTCGACCGGCATGATGGTCAGGCCGGGATGGAGGCGGCGATGGCCTCGGCGGCGGCGGCGGGGTCCGGCGCGGCGTTGATGGGACGGCCGACCACGATCCAGTCGGCGCCGGCGGCAACCGCCTCGGCCGGGGTGGCGATGCGGGCCTGGTCGCCCGCGGCGCTGCCCGCGGGGCGGACGCCGGGAATTATCAGGGCCGGGCCGGGGCCGAGC
>JAFADX010000120.1 GCA_023424475.1 Pseudomonadota bacterium | reverse complement strand
CCCCCACCCGGCCACCCATCCAGGATACCGTCGTCGGGTGGCCGGGTGGGGGTGCGGGCCGGTGCCGGCTCCGACAGATCGGAACATGCTCTAGCAGGCGTCCGACGTCCGGCCCTGCGGCCCGCCTGGCGCTTGAGGGGCACGAAGGTCGAACCTTCGGACGCTTGGTGTGGTCAGCCCAGCGCGATCTGCGCCGCGAGGCCCGAGAGGAACACCGACAGCCCGAGGTCCAGCGCCACGAAGGCCGAAGCGCGCAGGCCGCCGACCTGCAGCGTCGCCCGCGCGGCGAACCACTGCATCCAGATCGCGTAGCCGAGCCCGGCAAGGCCCAGGACATCGCCGACATAGCCCGGCGCGCCGAGCAGCGAGGGCACCGAGAGCAACCCAAGGATCAGGTACTGGACGAAATTCACCCAGTTCCAGGCCGCGATCAGCCGCGGCCACAGCGCCCGGCGCCCGATCGCCTCCGTCATCGGCAGGGCAGCGACCGCGAAGCCGGCCCAGGAGCAGACATAGGCCACAAGGTCCGCGATCAGCGATCGCAGCGCATCCGTCGGCTGCGGGCCCGGTGCCGGAAAGCCCAGGCGCAGCAGCAGGAAGATCGGCAGGCAGAACAGAGCGGCGAGGAAGGAGGCGCGCGCGTCCTCCATGGTCGGCGCGAAGGCCGCCGCGCCAGCGGCGCGCCCGCGCGCGAGCAACAGGGCCCCCGCGATGCCCCGGGTCACCGGGCCGGCGGATGGAGGCGCGGTACCGCTCAGCCCAGGGTCTCCTCGAGGATCGCGCGATACGTTCCGGCGAGGCGACGGAGCTCGTCCACCGGGGCGCGCTCGTTCACCTGGTGCGGCGTTTCCCCGACCGCGCCGAATTCGGCGACCGGGCAGTAGCGGGCGATGAAGCGCGCATCGGAGGTGCCGCCGCCGGTGTCGAGCTTCGGGGCCTCCCCGGTCGTGCGCGTGATGGCGCGGGCAAGCGCGTCCACATAGGGGCCGGGCTGCGTCACGAAGCTCTCGCCCGAGCATTCGACGCGCATCTCGTAGCGGCAGCCGGCGGCCTTCAGCGCCGCGTGCAGGCGCTCGGTCAGCGAGGCCGAGCTGTGCAGGTCGTTGAAGCGGATGTTCACCATCGCCTGCGCGGCCGCGGGAATGACGTTGGAGGTGACGTTGCCGACGTCGAAGCCCGTCACCTGCAGGGTGGTGGGCGGGAAGAACTCGGTGCCGTTGTCGAGCGGCGCGGCGAGCAGCGGCGCGAGCGCGGCGACCAGCCGGTGGATCGGATTGTCCGCGCCGGCGGGATAGGCGCTGTGCCCCTGCTTACCCTGCACGGTGATGTAGGCATTGAGGCTGCCGCGCCGGCCGATCTTGATGGTGTCGCCCAGCACATGGCGGCTGGTCGGCTCGCCCACCAGCGCCATGTCGGGGACCTGGCCGTTCTCCTGCATCCATTCCAGCACCCTGGCGGTGCCGTCCACCGAGCGAGCTTCCTCGTCGCCGGTGATGAGCAGGGAGATCGAGCCGCGATGGCCGGGGTTGGCGGCGAGGAAATCGGTCAACCCGGCGATGAAGGCCGCGATGCCGCCCTTCATGTCGCAGGCGCCGCGGCCGTAGAGGACGCCCTCGCGCACCACGCCCGCGAAGGGATCGTCGGCCCAGGCCGCCACATCGCCCGGGGGCACCACGTCGGTGTGGCCGCAATAGCAGAAATGCGGCCCCGTGCCGCCGCGCCGGGCGAAGAGGTTGTCGACCCGGTAGTCCTCCGGCCCGAAGACCAGCCGCTCGCAGCCGAAGCCGAGCGGCTCGAGCAGCCGCTGCACCACATCCAGCGCCCCTTCGTCGGCGGGGGTGACGGAGGGGCAGCGGATCAGCGCCTGGGCGATCGGAACCGGGTCGGTGGCCATGGCCGGATCAGTCCCGCAGGAGTTCGTTGATCGCGGTCTTGGCGCGGGTCTGCGCGTCCACGCGCTTCACGATCACCGCGCAGTAGAGCGAGGGACCCGGCGAGCCGTCCGGCAGCGGCCTGCCGGGCAGCGAGCCCGGCACCACGACCGAATAGGACGGCACGCGGCCGATGAAGACCTCGCCCGTCGCGCGGTCGATGATCTTGGTCGAGGCGCCGATGAAGACGCCCATGGACAGCACCGCGCCCTTCTCGACGATCACGCCCTCGGCGACCTCGGAGCGGGCGCCGATGAAGCAGTCGTCCTCGATGACGACCGGGTTGGCCTGGAGCGGTTCCAGCACGCCGCCGATGCCGACGCCGCCCGACAGGTGCACGTTCCTGCCGATCTGCGCGCAGGAGCCGACGGTCGCCCAGGTGTCGACCATGGTGCCCTCGTCGACATAGGCGCCGAGGTTCACGAAGGAGGGCATGAGCACGACGTTCTTCGCGATGTAGGCCGAGCGGCGGACCACGGCGCCGGGCACGGCGCGGAAGCCGGCCTCGCGGAAGCGGTTCTCGCCCCAGCCGGCGAACTTCAGCGGCACCTTGTCATAGGCGCCGGCGGCGGTGTCCATCGGGGCGGAATCGACCAGGCGGAAGGACAGCAATACGGCCTGCTTCAGCCACTGGTTGACATGCCAGTCGCCCTTGCCGTCGGGCTGCGCCACGCGAGCCTTGCCGGAATCGAGCAGTTCGAGTGCGTCCTCGATCGCCGCGCGGTCCGATCCGCCTGTACCGGGGTTCACCCGGTCGCGGCTCTGCCAGAGCGATTCGATGCGGGCCTGCAGGGCGGTGCTGTCCATGGGCGTCCTCGGCATTCCTGGAATAGTCGCGCTCCTTGCGGCTCGCCGGGCGGGCTGTCAACGCGCGGGCCTGCCGGCCGTCCCTGCTGATGCGCGATTCGTCGCCGGAGCCGCTGCATCGGCGCATGGAGACGGCGCTTCCCCCCGGCGGGCGGAGGGTAGCGGTGCCGCCCGCGGCCGCGGCGACCGAGGCGGTCACGGTCCTGCTCGCCCCCCCGGGCGTCGCCGCCGCCGCGCTCGCGCGCCCCTGATGCGTCAGGGCGTGATCAGCGTGCCCGGGCCGGCATCGGTGAAGAGCTCGGCAAGGATCGCGTGCGGCACGCGGCCGTCCAGGATCACGGCGCCCTTCACGCCGCGCTCGATGGCATAGATGCAGGTCTCGACCTTCGGGATCATGCCGCCCGAGATCCAGCCCGCCTCGATGCCGGCCTTCACCTCGGCGACCGTCATCTCGGGGATCAGGCGCCTTTCCGTGTCGAGGACGCCCGGCACGTCGGTCAGCATCAGCAGCCGTTCAGCCGCGAGGGCGCCGGCGATCGCGCCCGCCGCGGTATCGGCGTTGATGTTGTAGGTCTGGCCGTCCTCGCCCACGCCGACCGGCGCCACCACCGGCACGATGTCGGCGCCGATCAGCAGGCGCAGCACCCTGGGATCGACGCTGGCCGGCTCGCCGACGAAGCCGAGGTCGAGCACCTTCTCGATGTTGCTGTCGGGGTCGCGATAGGTCCGCTGCAGCTTCCGCGCGCGGATCAGCCCGCCATCCTTGCCCGAGATGCCGACGGCGAGCACGCCCGAGCGGGTGATCGCCTCGGCCACCTGCTTGTTGACCGGGCCGGCGAGAACCATCTCGACGACGTCCAGCATCTCGGCATCCGTCACGCGAAGGCCCTGGATGAAGGTGGACTTCACGTTCAGGCGCTTGAGCATGGCGTTGATCTGCGGCCCCCCGCCATGGACCACCACCGGATTGACGCCGACCTGCTCGAGCAGCGCGATGTCGCGGCCGAAGCGGAGCGCGGTCTCTTCCTCACCCATGGCGTGGCCGCCATACTTCACGACCACGGTCGCGTCGTCGTAGCGCTTCAGGAAGGGCAGCGCGCCGGCCAGGATGTGCATGGCGTCGGGCGTGTTCGGCGTGTCGGTCATACGCGGCTCGTGGATGCTGGACAGGGCCGGACCCCCTTAGAGCAGAACGGCGCGGCTGGAAATCGCCCGGCCCGATGACAATGCGGCCGGGCCCTCGCCTTGCTGCCCCGCCGCCCGGCCCGCATAGTCGGGGCCACGCCACGGCCGCCCCGGACCCGGAGGATCCATGGCCTGCCCTGCCGACCGGAGCCCCCGCCCATGACCCAGCGCCGGATGCACCTGGTCGCCTACCTCAAGACCGGGCCGACCGCGAACCACCCGGGCGCCTGGCGCCATCCCGAAGCCGCGCTCGACGACATCTTCGCTCCCGAACGCTACGAGCACATCGCCCGCGTGCTGGAGGAGGCGCGCTTCGACGCCTGCTTCTACGCCGACCTCTTCGGCCTCGCCGACATCCATGGCGGGACCTTCGACGCCAACCTCAGGCTCGGCGGGCAGATCTCCTACCTCGATCCGCTGGTGGTGCTGCCGCTGATGGCGCGGGTGACGCGGCATCTCGGCCTCGGCGCCACGCTCTCGACCACCTTCCTGCACCCCTACTACCTGGCGCGGACCCTCGCCTCGCTCGATCTGCTGAGCGGCGGGCGGATGGCCTGGAACATCGTCACCTCCGCCACGGACCTCGAGGCGCGCAACTTCGGGATGGGCGCCATCCCGCCCAAGGACGAGCGCTACGACCGCGCCGACGAGGTACTGGAAGCCTGCATCGCGCTGTGGGAGTCCTGGCAGGAGGGCGCCTTCGTGCGGGACCGGGAGGCAGGCGTCTTCATCGACCCGTCCAAGGTCCGCTACACGAATTTCGAGGGGAGATGGGTGAAGACGCGCGGGCCGCTCAGCATCCCGCGCTCGCCGCAGGTGCGGCCGGTGCTGATGCAGGCGGGCTCCTCCGACCGCGGGCGCGACTTCGCCGCGCGCTGGGCGGAGCTGGTCTTCTGCACGCCGCACGGCAAGGCGGATGCGAAGGCGGTCTACGATGACATCAGGTCGCGCATGGCGCGGCTCGGCCGCCCGCCCGACGCCTGCCGGATCATGCCGAGCTTCGCCGTGGTGCTCGGCGAAACCGAGGCCATCGCGCAGGAGAAATACGCCTACCTGCAATCGCTGCTCGACCCCGATGCGCAGGCGATGGTGCATTCGGCGCTGCTCGGCGCCGATCTGCGCAAGCATGGCGACGCGGAGAGCCTGACGGCGGCACAGGGCCACCAGGGCATTGCCGGGTCGACCGACCGCGTCCTCCAGATGATGCGCCAGGAAGGCATCAGCTTCGCCGAGGCCGCGAAGAAGCCGCGCGGATTGCTGGTCGGCACGGCAAGGAGCGTCGCCGATCAGCTCGAGGACTGGTTCACCGGCGGGGCCTGCGACGGCTTCATCATATGGCCCACCGTGTTCCCCCGCATGTTCGAGGAATTCTGCCGCCTGGTGGTGCCGGAACTGCAGCGCCGCGGGCTGTTCCGCAGGGAATACTCGGGCGCGACGCTGCGGGAGAACCTGGCGCGGCCATGAGGCCGGCTGCGCCGCCCGCCCGCGCCGCCAGGGCCGGGGCAGGCAGGAGGAGCAGGACAGCGAGGCGGAGAGGATGATCCCGGGCGCATGCGATCCGTTCCGGCGCATGCGGTTACAAAGCAACAGGATTTCCGGGCGCGCCCTTCAGGCCGGCAGGGCGAGGGAGGCGATCTCCGCGCGGAGCTCCGGGATCCCCTGGCCGGTCTCGCTGCTGGTCACCAGCACCAGCGGATGCGCCGCGGTGTGCCTGCGCGCGAGGTCCTTCGCTTCCTCGATGCGTGCGGCGAGCTTCTGTGGCCCCGCGTCGTCCGCCTTGGTCAGCACGATCTGGAAGGCGACGGCGGCGACGTTGAGCAGGTCCATCGCCGCGCGGTCGGCAGGCTTGGTCTCGATGCGCGCGTCGAGCAGCAGGATCACGCGCATCAGGTTCGGCCGCCCGCGCAGATAGTCGAACATGACGCCCTGCCAGTCGCGCTGCATGTCCTTCGACGCCTTCGCGTAGCCGTAGCCGGGCAGGTCCACGAGCACGAGGCGCTCGGCGAGGTTGAAGAAGTTGAGCTGGCGCGTGCGCCCCGGGGTCTGGGAGACGCGCGCGAGCGCCTTCTGCCCCGTCAGCGCGTTGATGAGCGACGACTTGCCCACGTTCGACCGCCCGCAGAAGGCGACCTCCGGCAATCCCGGATCCGGCAGTTGGTCGGACTTCTGTGCCGCGTAGAAGAAGGTGCAGGGCCTGGCGAAAAGCAGCCGCCCGGCTTCGATCAGCGCGGCGCGTTCGGCATCGTCGCGTGCCTCGGAAAGCCCGGTCATGGCTGCGCTCCATCGCCGGGATGGGCCGTGCCGCGGCGGCGGAACCGACCTAGCGACCGAAAAGGAAGGGAGGGGGTGCGGGGGAGGTTCCCCTCCCCCGCCCTGCCGGCCGTCACTTCGCCTTGCCCGCCGCGCTGCCGGCCTTGGCCAGCCGCGCCGCCGCCCGATCGTGGCGCATGATGTAGTATTGCTGGCCGATCGAGAGCGTGTTGTTCCACGCCCAGTAGATGATCAGACCCGCCGGCATGCTCGCCAGCATGAAGGTGAAGAGAAGCGGCATCCACTGGAAGATCTTCGCCTGGATCGGGTCCGGCGGCGGCGGGTTCAGCTTCTGCTGCAGGAACATGGTGATGCCCATGATCACCGCCCAGGCCGGCATGTGCAGGAAGTGGCTGTACTGCGCCGGGTCGAAGGGCAGCAGGCCGAACAGGTTGAAGAGGTTCGTCGGGTCCGGCGCCGAGAGGTCGTGGATCCAGCCGAAGAAGGGCTGGTGGCGCATCTCGATGGTGACGAACAGCGCCTTGTAGAGCGAGAAGAAGACCGGGATCTGGATGAGGATGGGCAGGCAGCCGGAGGCCGGGTTGACCTTCTCGCTGCGGTAGAGCGCCATCATCTCCTGCTGGGACTTCTGCGGGTCGTCCTTGTAGCGCTCCTTGATCTCCGCCATCTTCGGCGCGAGCGCCTTCATCCGGGCCATCGAGTGGTAGGCCTTGTTGGCCAGCGGGAAGAACGCCGCCTTCACCAGCACCGTGAAGATCAGGATGGCGACGCCGAAGTTGCCGGTGAGCCGGAAGAGCCAGTCGAGCGCCAGGAAGAACGGCTTCACCAGGAAGTAGAACCAGCCGAAGTCGATCGCCTTGTCGAAGTCGGCGATGTTCAGACGGTCCTTGTAGGAATCGAGGAGGTGGACCTCCTTCGCCCCGGCGAAGAGGCGCGTCGCCATCTGCGTGGTGGCGCCGGGCGCGACCGAGACGGCGGCCGGCGCGGACATGTCCACCTGCCAGCGGTCGCCCGCGGTGCCGCCGCCTTCGTTCACGAAGCGGTAGGCCGCGCGCAGCGTCTGGTCGGGCGCGGCCGGCATGATGGCGGTCAGCCAGTACTTGTCGGTGAAGCCGGCCCAGCCGCCGGTCGTCTCCTGCTCGAGCGCGATGCCGGAGCGGCGCGCCGCCTCCGCCTCCGCGTTCTTGTAGGTGAGCTCGTGCAGCCGGTCGCCGAGCACGCCGGTGAAGCCTTCGTGCAGGATGTAGTAGCCGGCGGTGTGCGGGGTGTGCTCGCGGCGGATGCGGGCCCATGGCAGCACCGAGATGGCCTCGGCGCCATTGTTGTGCACGCGCTGCTCGGCGGTGACCATGTACTGGTCGTCGATCGAGAGCACGATCTCGAAGACCTGGCCCTGGCCGTTGTCCCAGCTGAGCGTCACGGGCTTGCCGGGGGCGAGCGGCCCGCCGCTCGCGGTCCAGTCCGTCTCGTTGTCGGGCACGCGGGTGCGGTCGTCGGCCGCGGTCCAGCCCCACTGGGCGAAATAGGGCTGCGCGGTGTCGCGGCCGGCCAGCAGGCGGACCTGCGGCGAACCGGGTTCCAGCGTCTCGTGGTAGGTGGTCAGCACCAGGTCGTCGATGCGCGCGCCGCGCAGGTTGACGCTGCCGGCCACGCGCGGGGTCTCGATGGCGACACGGGCGGCCGGCGCACGCGATGCTGCGGGCGCGGCGGATTGCTCGCCGGGCGCGCCGCCGGCCGGGGCGGGCG
>JAFADX010000084.1 GCA_023424475.1 Pseudomonadota bacterium | reverse complement strand
CCCCCACCCGGCCACCCAACGACAGTATCCTGGATGGGTGGCCGGGTGGGGGTGCGGGCCGGTGCCGTCCGATCGAAAAGAGCTCTAACGAATCGCCAGCGCATTCCCCGGGCTGCCGATGCCGCCCCGAAGGTTCAGCGGCGCGGCAGTGAGGAAGGCCGTGTAGCGCCCGGTCGCCGCGCTGTCGGCGGCAAGCGATTCGAGGTCGAAGAATTCGCCCAGGCACAGGCCGAGCCGCGCGATGGCGAGGTGCAGGGCCGGCTTCCAGGGAAAGATCGGCCAGGCCTCGACCGTCGGGTTGTCGGCCGCGACGGCGGCGATGCCGGCATCCCAGAGGAAGCGCCACATCGGCTCGTTGCCGTCCAGGCCCGAATAGTCGCGCGCGCCGCCCGCCCCCTGGATCAGCAGGTGGCGGGCGGCGGCGTCGGGTGCGGCGCGGAACGCCGCCAGCCAGCCGGTGCGCACCAGCAGGATGTCGCCGGGCCGCAGGGCCACCCCTTGGCCGGCGAGGCATGCGGCAAGGTCCTCGGCCGTCGCGCGCCGGCCGCCCATCGCCCCCCAGTCCCGGCCGGCGCGGGCGAAATGCCGCGCCAGGTCCGCCAGCACGCAACGCCCGGCGATGCCATGCGCCAGCGCCTTGTCGATGCCGTTGCGGCTGCCCGCCCCATGCACGATCGAGGCGAGCGGGGCGTGGTTGTAGAAGCCGTGCGTCGGGTCGGCGAAGTGGCTGAGCCCGTCCCACTGCGTGCTCGCCTGCAGCCAGAATCCGTCGAGGCGGTCGTCGCGGGTGACGCGGCCGGGATGGTCCTCCTTCACCATCACCGGATGCGGCGCGGCGCGGCGGCGATGCGCGCCTTCCAGGGCGGAGCCGAAGGGCTCGTCCAGCGGCAGGTTCAGGTTGAAGCGGCGGCCGTCGCGGATCTCCTCCCGCGCCTGGGCCACGGTCGCGTCGGTGATGCGGTTCAGGGTTCCGACCTGGTCCTCCGGGCCCCATACGCCCCAGGACAGAGGCAGGCCGGTCGGGTCGCCGGCAGGGCGGGGCAGGTCGTCATAGGATGGCGGCGAGGTCATCGCCGCATGGTAGCGCCCCGCCGGCGCGCGTCACCTGTCGCAGCAGGGCGCCCCGCCGAAGGCCGTCATCGCGTGGCGACGAAGGACGCTGAGCGGCTCCGGCCGGCCATGCACGCAGGAATCGATCGAAGGCAGCGAGTCGCGCTCGGCGATCGAGGAGACATGTGGGCCGACATCGCGGAGAAGCCCGTCATGCATGCCGTAGATCCAGCCGTGCAGATGAAGCTCGGCGCCCCGCGCCCAGGCATTCTCGACGATCGGCGTCGCCGCTACGCGGCGGACCTGCATCTCGATGTTGATTTCGCAGAGCGCGTCGTAGCGCCGCCTCGCATCCGGCATGGCGTCGAAGGTCGTGCGGTGCTTGCGGAAGAACATCGAAAGGGGCTGCAGCCAGTGGTCCACCAGCGCACCGCGCCGCTCGACCATGGCCCGCTGCACGCCCCCGCAGCCGTAGTGGCCCGCGACGATGACGTGCCGCACGCCCAGCGTGTCGATCGCGTATTCGAGCACCGAGAGGATGTTGAGGTCGCTCGTATGCACGATGTTCGCGATGTTGCGGTGGACGAAGACCTCGCCGGGGTCGAGGCCCAGCACGTCGTTCGCGGTGATGCGGCTGTCCGAACAGCCGACCCAGAGGTAGCGCGGCGCCTGCTGTTCCGAGAGCCGGCGGAAGAAGGTCGGGTCCTCGCGGGTCTTGCGCTCCGCCCAGGCAAGGTTCCGGTCGAAGAGGTGGTCCAGCGTCTCGGTCATGGCGTTCCCGGATCCCTGCCCCCTGCGCGGCGGCGCGGGCCGACCTTGGCGCACTGGCAGGGCGGGCTTCAAGCGTGACGCGGGCCCGGCGTGCCGCGCCGCCGGCGGCGCTGGCAGTGACGGGGCCGATCGGGCACATGGTGGGGGGGTGAGAACGCTGTTGTCGATGCTGCGGGGGAGGAGAACCTCCCCGGCCCCCCCTCCCTTCTCTGTCAGGGCGGGTCGCCTGCGGCGATCCGCGAGGTCTCCGGAGAAGGAGGAGGGGTTCCGAGGAAGCTCGCTCTCCCCGATGCTGCTCGCACTGCTGCTGGCGACGTCCGCGACGGCGCAGGAGTCGGTGACCTCGGTGCTGGGCCAGCCTGTGCTCGCCCTCGCGCAGCGTCCTGAAATGACGACCGGCCTGCGCTTCAACAGCGGTGGGCATCGCCGTGCATTGGCCGCACGGCTGCGCGATCCCGGCCCGCCGGTGGCCATGGCCGGCGACCGCTACATCTACGGCTTCGGCTGCAGGCCCGAAGGCTGCCGCGAGGGTGGCGCCTTCCTGGCCTACGACATGCGCGACGAACGGATCTTCCTGCTGCTCACCGAGAACGGCAGCGTGCGGCTGTCAGTCCCGCCCGACCCGCGCGCCTGGCCCGAGGCGCTGCGCGAGGGCTTGCGGAGTTTCATCCCGGCGCTGGCCGAAGCGATGGGGCCGCGCTGACCCGTTCGCGAAGACGCGGAGCATGGGGCCGGGAACGCGAAGCGCGGCCGCGCCCGGCGTGACAATGCGTGGCGGGCGCCGGCGCCCGAGGCAAAAAAGAAGGGCGGATGGTGTCCCATCCGCCCCTCCGATCTTCACGCCCTGGCGCGGCGATCAGGACTCGGCAGCCTCTTCCGTCTCGGCCGCCTGCACCGGGCCGCTGTCCTGGCCCTTGGCGGCGACGTTGCGGTCCACCAGTTCGATCACCGCCATGGTCGCGGCGTCGCCGTAGCGGACGCCGGCCTTCAGCACGCGGCAATAGCCGCCCTGGCGCGTCTTGTAGCGGTCGGCGATCTCGGTGAAGAGCTTCGCGACGATCTTCTCGTCGCGGATCTGCGCCAGCGCCTGGCGGCGGGCATGCAGGCCGCCGCGCTTGCCGAGGGTGATGATGCGCTCGACATACGGGCGCAGCTCCTTGGCCTTCGGCAGGGTGGTGGTGATCTGCTCGTGCTTCAGCAGCGAGGTCGCCATGTTGCGGAACATGGCGACGCGATGGGCGGAGGTGACGCTGAGCTTACGCCCGGCAATTCCGTGACGCATGGTTGTGTATCCTTACCGATCCTTTTGTGCCGCTGCGATTCACGCTCCGCTCCTCGCTTCGCTGCGGGGCTCCGCGATCGCAGCGGGCAGCCCTTAGAAGGGCTCCTCCACCTTCTTCGCGAGTTCCTCGATGTTCTCGGGCGGCCAGCCGGTGACGGTCATGCCGAGGCCGAGGCCCATCGAGGCGAGCACTTCCTTGATCTCGTTCAGCGACTTGCGCCCGAAATTCGGGGTGCGGAGCATCTCCTGCTCGGTCTTCTGAACCAGGTCGCCGATATAGACGATGTTGTCGTTCTTCAGGCAGTTCGCCGAGCGGACCGAGAGCTCGAGCTCATCGACCTTGCGCAGCAGGTTGCGGTTGAACGGCAGGTCGTCGCGGATCTCCTCCTCGACCCGCGCGCGCGGCTCGTCGAAGTTGATCAGGATCTGCAGCTGCTCCTGCAGGATGCGGGCGGCGACGCCCACGGCATCCTCGGGTGCCAGCGTGCCGTCCGTCTCGACCGTCAGGATCAGCTTGTCGTAGTCGGTCTTCTGCCCGACGCGGGTCGGCTCCACGCGATACGCCACGCGGCGCACCGGGGAATAGATCGCATCCACCGGGATCAGGCCGATCGGCGCATCCTCGGGGCGGTTCTCGGCGGCGGGGACATAGCCCTTGCCGATGTCGACCGTCAGCTCCATCGACAGCTTCGCGCCGTCGTCCAGCGTGCAGAGCACGAGGTCGGGGTTCGCCACCTCGATGTCGCCGGTGGTCTGGATCTGCCCGGCGGTCACCTCGCCCGGGCCGGTCGCGGTGAGCTGGAGGCGCTTCGGCCCCTCGCCCTGCATCCGGATGGCGAGCTGCTTCACGTTCAGGACGATGTCCGTCACGTCCTCGCGCACGCCCTGGATGGAGCTGAACTCATGCAGCACGCCGTCGATGCGGATGGCGGTCACGGCCGCGCCCTGCAGCGACGAGAGCAGCACGCGCCGCAGCGCGTTGCCCAGCGTCATGCCGAAGCCGCGCTCCAGCGGTTCCAGCACGACGGTCGCCGTGCGCAGCGGGTCCGCACCCATCTCGACGGACTTCTGCGTCTCGATCAGCGAACGCCAATTCCTCTCGAGCACTCTTCTCTCTCCTGTCGGCTGCAGCGGGGCGACGAGCGGCGCGTCCGGATCAGACGCGGCGGCGCTTGCGCGGGCGGCAGCCGTTGTGCGGGATGGGCGTCACGTCCTTGATCGCGGTCACGTAGAAGCCGACCGACTGAAGGGCGCGCAGCGCCGACTCGCGGCCCGAACCGGGGCCGCTCACCATGATCTCGAGCGTTTCCATGCCGTGCTCGCGCGCCTTGCGGCCGGCATCCTCCGCCGCGACCTGCGCCGCGTACGGGGTGGACTTGCGGCTGCCCTTGAAGCCCTGGGAGCCGGAGGACGACCAGGCGATCGCGTTGCCCTGGGCATCCGTGATGGTCACGATCGTGTTGTTGAACGACGCCAGCACATGGGCCACGCCCGCGCTGATGTTCTTCCGTTCCTTGCGCTTGACGGGGCCACGGGCGCCGCCGCGGGGTTCGCGGGCCATCTTACTTCGTCACCTTCTTCTTGCCGGCGATCGGCACGGCCTTGCCCTTGCGGGTGCGGGCATTGGTGTGGGTGCGCTGGCCGCGGACCGGCAGGCCCTTGCGGTGACGCAGACCGCGGTAGCAGCCGAGGTCCATCAGCCGCTTGATGTTCATCGCCTGCTCGCGCCGCAGGTCACCTTCGACGCGGTAGTCCCGGTCGATCAGCTCGCGGATCTTCAGGACCTCTTCGTCGGTCAGCTGGTTCACCCGGCGATCGTCGGGGATACCGAGCTTGCCGCAGATGTCCTTCGCGTTCTGCGGCCCGATGCCGAAGATGTAGCGAAGCGAAATGAGCACCCGCTTGTTGGTCGGGATGTTCACGCCGGCGATGCGCGCCACAGTGCCTCTCCTGGGGCTCAGCCCCGATATTTGCCGTGCGGGGCCGCGGCCCCCTCCGGCGCAGTGAACAAATCGATGCAACGATGAACGGCGGCCGGGCGTGCCCGGTCGCGGGAGCGGGCGATCTAGACCCCGCCCCTGAGAGAGTCAACCCTTTCCGGCCAGGATCGCGCCGATCTGGCGCGCCACCTCGTCCATCGCCGCCATGCCGTCCACGCCGCTCAGCTTTTCCTGGGCTTCGTAGTAGGGCAGCAGCGGCGCGGTCTGGCGGTGATAGGCCTCGAGCCGGGCCCCGACCGTCGCAGCATTGTCGTCCGCCCGGCGGGTGAACTCGGTCCCGCCGCAGACATCGCAGACCCCCGGCTTCGCCGTGGGCTTGAAGGTGTCGTGGTAGCCCGCGCCGCACTTCGCGCAGGTGAAGCGGCCGGCGATGCGTTCGACCAGGGCCTCGTCGTCGACCCGCAGTTCGATCACGTGGTCGAGCCTCAGGCCCTTCTCGGCCAGCATCCGGTCCAGCGCCTCGGCCTGCGGGACCGTGCGGGGAAAGCCGTCGAGGATGAAGCCCTTGGCGCAGTCGGGCCGGGATACCCGGGCCGCGAGCATGGCGGTGATCACGTCGTCCGGGACGAGTTCGCCCCGCTCCATGATCGCCTTGGCCTTGAGGCCGATCTCGCTGCCCGACTTGGCCTCGGCCCGCAGCATGTCGCCGGTCGAGATCTGGGCGATCCCGTGCCGCTCCTCCAGCCGCTTGGCCTGCGTGCCCTTACCGGCCCCCGGCGGGCCCAGCAGGATCAGGTTCATCCCGGTACTTCCCCCTTCCCCTTCGTCAGCGGGGCCGCGGCATGCCGCGCCCGCCCAGCCTGGCCTTCTTGATCAGGCCTTCGTACTGGTGGGCGAAGAGGTGCGACTGCACCTGCGCCACCGTGTCCATGGTGACCGAAACGATGATCAGGAGGGAAGTGCCGCCGAAATAGAAGGGCACGCCATACTGGCTGATCAGGATCTCGGGGATGATGCAGACGATGACGAGGTAGAGGGCGCCGATCACGGTGAGACGGGTCAGCACCCGGTCCAGGTAGTCCGCCGTCTGCTGGCCCGGGCGGATGCCAGGGACGAAGCCGCCGTACTTCTTCAGGTTGTCCGCCGTCTCCGTCGGGTTGAACACGACCGCCGTGTAGAAGAAGGCGAAGAAGACGATCAGCGCCATGTAGAGCGCCATGTAGAGCGGCCGCCCGTGGGCCACCATCGCCGTGATGGTCTGCAGCCAGCTTTCCTGCGTCGGGTCGGTCGAGAAGCCGGCGATCGTCGCCGGCAGCAGGAGCAGCGACGAGGCGAAGATCGGCGGGATGACGCCCGACGTGTTCAGCTTGAGCGGCAGGTGCGTCGCCTCCCCGCTGAACATCCGGTTGCCGACCTGGCGCTTCGGGTACTGGACCGGAATGCGCCGCTGGGCGCGCTCGATGAACACCACGAAGGCGATCACGGCCAGCGCCACGAAGAGGAAGACGATGATGAAGAAGGTCGAGAGCGCGCCGGTGCGGCCCAGTTCCAGGGTCGTGATCAGCGCATGGGGCAGGTTCGCCACGATGCCCGCGAAGATGATCAGGCTGATGCCGTTGCCGACGCCGCGGGCGGTGATCTGCTCGCCGAGCCACATCAGGAACATCGTCCCGCCGACCAGGGTGATCACGCAGGAGAATCGGAAGAACCACCCGGGATCGTGGACCGCCGCCCCGAACTGCCCCCGCATCGACTCGAGCCCGATCGCGATGCCCCAGGCCTGGAACACGGCAATGAGGACGGTCAGGTAGCGGGTGTACTGGTTGAGCTTCTTCCGCCCGGCCTCGCCTTCCTTCTTCAGCGCCTCCCACGAGGGAATCGCCGCCGTCATCAGCTGCACGATGATCGAGGCGCTGATGTAGGGCATGATGTTGAGGGCGAAGACCGTCATGCGCCCCAGCGCGCCGCCCGTGAACATGTCGAACATGCCGAGGATCCCGCCGCCGTGCTGGGCCAGGATCTCCCCCATCACCGCGGCATCGACGCCGGGGACGGGCACGTAGGTGCCGAAGCGATAGACGATGAGCGCGCCCAGGGTGAACCAGATGCGCTTCTTGAGCTCGGTCGCCTTCGCCAGAACCCCGAAATTGAGGTTCGACATCGCCTGCTCGGCAGCGGACGCCATGCGTTATCTCCTCAGCACTGCGGCGCACAGGTGCCCCTGCGCGCCGCAGCGTAGACCGGTCCCTGACCTAAGCGTCTGCCCGGCCAGGGGCAAGGGTCACTCCGACGCCGCTTCCGCCGGCGCCGCGGTGACGGTCACGCTGCCGCCGGCAGCCTGCACCGCCGCGATCGCGGCCGCCGAGGCGCCGGAGACGGTGACGTTGACCGCCCGCTTGATCTCGCCCTTGGCGAGCAGGCGCACGCCCGCGAGCTTGGCCGAGGCGCGCACCACGCCCGCGGCCTTCAGCGCCGCCTCGTCGATCGCCTCGCCGGCCGCCAGGCGCCCGTCCTCGATCGCCGCGTCGAGCGTACCGAGGTTCAGCACCGCGTATTCCTTGCGGAACACATTGACGAAGCCGCGCTTCGGCAGACGCCGGTAGATCGGGAGCTGGCCGCCCTCGAACCCGTTCAGCGACACGCCGGTGCGCGCCTTCTGGCCCTTCACGCCGCGGCCGCCGGTCTTGCCCTTGCCGGAGCCGATGCCGCGGCCGATGCGCTTGAACTTCGGGCGGGCGCCCTCGTTGTCGCGCAGTTCATTGAGCTTCATGGATCAGCCCTCCACCTTCACCAGGTGGGCCACCTTGCGGATCATCCCGCGCACGGCCGGAGTATCCTCCAGCTCGCGCGTGCGATGCATCTTGTTGAGGCCGAGCCCGACCAGAGTTTCCTTCTGGCCCGGCTTGCGGCCGATCGGCGACCCGGTCTGGGTCACCTTCACGGTCTTATTGTCAGCCATTCGCGGCCTCCGTCGCCTCGGCGGCGTCCTTCTTCTGGCCGAGGATGTCGGCAACCTTCTTGCTGCGGCGGGCAGCGACGGCACGCGGGGACGTGCAGCGCTGCAGCGCGGCGAAGGTGGCCTTCACCATGTTGTGCGGGTTCGCCGAGCCGGTGCACTTCGCGACCACGTCGCCCATGCCCAGCGTCTCGAACACCGCGCGCATCGGACCGCCGGCGATGATGCCGGTGCCCGCCGGGGCGGCGCGCAGGATCACGCGGCCGGCGCCGAACTCGCCGATCACGTCGTGGTGCAGCGTCCGGCCCTCGCGCATCGGCACGCGGATCATCGTGCGCTTCGCACGCTCCGTCGCCTTGCGGATGGCCTCCGGCACCTCGCGGGCCTTGCCCGCACCCCAGCCCACACGGCCCTTTTCGTCGCCGACCACGACCAGGGCCGCGAAGGAGAAGCGACGGCCACCCTTCACCACCTTGGCGACGCGGTTGATGGTGACGAGCTTGTCCTTCAGCTCGTCGCCTTCCTGGCGCTCCTGCCGGTTGTCACGGTCGCTGTCGCGGCGGCGGCCGCGGCGCTCGCGCCCGCCCTCGCCGCCACCCTCGCCGCCGGTCCTCGGTTCACGTGCCATGCTTCATCACCCTCAGAACGACAGCCCGCCCTCGCGGGCGCCGTCCGCGAGCGCCTTGACGCGCCCATGGTAGAGATAGGGACCACGGTCGAAGACGACTTCCGTCACCCCGGCCGCGATCGCGCGTTCGGCCAGCAGCTTGCCGACGGCCGACGCCGCATCCTTGTCCGCACCGGTCTTCAGGCTCTCGCGCATCGGCTTCTCGAGCGTCGAGGCCGCGGCGAGCGTGCGCCCCTGCCTGTCGTCGATGACCTGCGCATAGATGTGCCGGCCCGAGCGGAACACCGACAGGCGCACGCGCCCGCCGGACTTCTGCCGGAGCTGGAAGCGGAGGCGGCGCCGGCGGCGCGCCTCGAGATCGAGCTTGCTGGCCATTACTTCTTCTTACCCTCCTTCCGGAGGATCTGCTCGTTGTCGTAGCGCACACCCTTGCCCTTATAGGGTTCGGGGCCGCGATACGCGCGGATCTCGGCCGCCACCTGACCGACCTGGCGCTTGTCCGTGCCTTCCACCTTGATGGCGGTCGGACGCTCGCAGGTGATCTTGATCCCCTGCGGGATCGGGTAGCGGATCTCGTGGCTGTAGCCGAGGTTCAGCACGAGGTCGGAGCCCTGCACGGCGGCGCGGTAGCCGGTGCCGGTGATCTCCATGGACTTCGCGAAGCCCGTGGAGACGCCCGTGACCATCGAGTTGATCAGGCTGCGCGTCGTGCCCCACATGGTCCGCGCGCGGCGGTCCGTGCGGCGCGGCGACACCGCGACCTCGTTGCCCTTGATCTCGACATCCACGTCGTCCGTGAGGTCGAGCTTCAGCTCGCCGAGCTTGCCCTTGGCAGTCAGCGTGCGGCCGGCCAGCGCGAGCGTGACGCCCGACGGCACCGGCACGGGATACTTCCCAACGCGAGACATTGCTGTTGCTCCCGTCAGAACACGCGGCAGAGGACTTCGCCGCCGACATTGGCGGCGCGGGCCTCGTTCTCGCTCATCACGCCGCGCGGCGTGGAGAGGATCGACGTGCCGAGCCCGTTGTAGAACTTCGGCAGCTCCGCGATCTTCGAATAGACGCGCCGGCCGGGCTTGGAGACGCGGGTGATCTCCTTGATGGCGGGCTCGCCTTCCGAATACTTCAGCTCGATGTCGATGAAGCGCACGCCGGGGCGCACTTCCTCGGTGCGCCAGGCGCGGATGTAACCCTCGCGCTTCAGCACTTCGAGCACGTTCTCGCGCAGCTTCGACGCCGGCGCCTTGCAGCGCGACTGGCGGGCGGACTGCGCGTTGCGGATGCGCGTGAGCATATCGCCCAGCGGATCGGACATGGACATGGCCGGCCCTCTCTTACCAGCTCGCCTTCACCACGCCGGGGATCTGGCCCTTGGAGGCCAGTTCCCGCAGCTGGTTGCGGCAGAGCTTGAACTTGCGGTAGTTGCCGCGCGGGCGGCCGGTCACTTCGCAGCGCAGACGCACGCGGTTCGCCGCACCGTTGCGGGGCAGCTGCGCGAGCTTCAGCGTCGCCTCGAAGCGGTCCTCGACCGGCAGCTCGCGATCCATGATCACGGCCTTCAGCGCGGCACGCTTCGACGCATGAAGCTTCGAGAGCTTCTCACGCCGCTTGTTCTTCTCGACAGACGAGGTCTTGGCCATACCGTCTAGGTCCTCCGGAACCTGCCGGGCGCCGCCCGGCGGTTTTCCAAAATCAGTTCTGGAAGGGAAGCTCGAAGGCCTTGAGCAGCGCCTTCGCTTCCTTGTCCGTCTTCGCCGTCGTGACGAAGACGATGTCCATGCCGCGGATCGCGTCCACCTTGTCGTAGCTGATCTCGGGGAACACGATCTGCTCCTTCAGGCCGAGGGAGAAATTCCCCCGCCCGTCGAAGCCCTTCGAGCCGGGCAGCCCGCGGAAGTCGCGCAACCGCGGCAGCGCGATGGTGACGAGCCGGTCGAGGAACTCGTACATGCGCTGCTGGCGAAGCGTGACCTTCGTGCCGATGGCCATGCCCTCGCGGATCTTGAACCCCGCGATGGCCTTCTTGGCCTTCGTCTTGACCGGCTTCTGGCCCGAGATCGCCGTCAGGTCGGCGACGGCGGCATCAAGCTTCTTCTGGTCGCCGGCGGCCTCGCCCACGCCCATGTTGATGACGATCTTCTCGAGCTTCGGCACTTCCATCGGGTTCTTGTACCCGAACTCCTCGACGAGGCGCTTGCGCACGACCTCGTCGTAGTGCCGCCGCAGGCGCGGCTTTTCCATCGCTTCGCTCATGCGTCGAGCACCTCGCCGGAGGCCTTCGCCACCCGGACCTTCTTGCCGTCCTCGAGCAGCTTGAAGCCGACCCGGGTCGGCTTGCCCGACTTCGGGTCGAGCAGGGCCAGGTTGGAAAGCTGGATCGCAGCCTCCTTCTCCTGGATGCCGCCGGGGCGGCCCATGCCCTGCGGCTTCTCGTGCCGCTTCACCATGTTGACGCCCTGCACGAGGGCGCGGCCCTCGGTCGGCATCACGCGGATCACCTCGCCCTGACGGCCCTTGTCCTTGCCGGTCAGGACCTGAACGCGATCGCCCTTGCGGATCTTCGCAGCCATGTCACAGCACCTCCGGCGCGAGGGAGATGATCTTCATGAACTTCTTCGCGCGCAGCTCGCGCACGACCGGCCCGAAGATGCGGGTGCCGATCGGCTCGTTCTGCTTGTTGATCAGCACGGCCGCGTTGCGGTCGAAGCGGATCACCGTGCCGTCGGCGCGGCGCACCGGATAGGCGGTGCGCACGATCACCGCGCGCTCCACCGTCCCCTTCTTCACCTTGCCGCGGGGAATCGCTTCCTTGACGGAGACGACGATGACGTCGCCCACGCCCGCGGTCTTGCGCTTCGAGCCGCCAAGCACCTTGATGCACTGCACGCGGCGCGCACCCGAGTTGTCGGCGACTTCGAGGTTGGATTCGACCTGGATCATGGATCAGGCCTCCGGGGCGCCGAGGAAGGCGGGGCGGTCCACGGCCGCACCGTTGCGCTCGATCACCACCCAGGACTTGGATTTGGAGATCGGGCGGCACTCCTCGATCTGCACCACGTCGCCTTCCTTGCACAGGTTGGCATCGTCATGCGCAGCGTACTTCTTCGAGCGCCGGATGAACTTCTTGTAGAGCGGATGCATCACGCGACGTTCGACCAGGACCGTGATGGTCTTGTCGGTCTTGTCGCTGGTGACCCGCCCGGTGAGGACGCGCTTCGGCATCGCCGTCGGTCTCCTCTCAGGCCCTGGTGGCGGCGCTGCGCGTCCGCTCGCCGATGATGGTCTTCACCCGCGCGATGTCGCGGCGGACCTGCTTGATGCGCGAAAGCGCCTCAAGCTGGCCGGTCGCGCGCTGGAAGCGCAGGTTGAACTGCTCCTTGCGCAGATCGAGCAGCATGGTGGTGAGCTCGTCCGCGCTTTTCGCGCGGATGTCGCCGATCTTGGTGGCAGCCATGTCAGGCCTCCGCACCCAGGCGGGTGACGAACTTGGTCTTGATCGGCAGCTTCGCCGCGCCGAGGGTCAGTGCCTCGCGCGCCGTCTCCGCGGAGACGCCGTCGATCTCGAACATCACGCGGCCCGGCTTCACGCGGGCCACCCAGTATTCGGGTGCGCCCTTGCCGGACCCCATGCGGACCTCCGCCGGCTTCGTCGAAACCGGGACGTCCGGGAAGATGCGGATCCACACGCGGCCCTGGCGCTTCATCGCGCGGGTGATCGCGCGACGGGCGGCCTCGATCTGGCGCGCGGTCACGCGCTCCGGCTCGAGGGCCTTCAGGCCGAACCCGCCGAAGGACAGCGAGAAGCCGCCCTTCGCCAGGCCGTGGATGCGGCCCTTGTGGGCCTTGCGGAACTTGGTGCGCTTAGGCTGCAGCATTGTCCTTCACCTTCAGCGCTGCGGCGCCTGTTCCGCGGCGCGCTTGTCCTGCGCCATCGGATCATGGGCCATGATCTCGCCCTTGAAGATCCACACCTTCACACCGCAGGTGCCGTAGGTGGTCTTCGCGGTCGCCATGCCGAAGTCGATGTCGGCGCGGAGGGTGTGCAGGGGCACGCGGCCCTCGCGGTACCACTCCATGCGCGCGATCTCCGCCCCGCCCAGACGGCCGGAGCAGTTGATGCGGATCCCGCCCGCGCCGAGGCGCATGGCGGACTGCACCGCGCGCTTCATCGCGCGGCGGAAGGCCACGCGGCGCTCGAGCTGCTGGGCGATGTTCTCGGCCACCAGCTGCGCGTCGATCTCGGGCTTGCGGATCTCGACGATGTTCAGCGCCACCTCGGCGCCGGCCATCTTCTGGAGATCCTTGCGCAGCACCTCGATGTCCGCACCCTTCTTGCCGATCACGACGCCCGGGCGGGCAGCGTGGATCGTCACGCGCGGCTTCTTCGCCGGGCGCTCGATCACGATACGCGACACGCCCGCGCCCTTGAGGCGCTTCTGCAGCGTCTCGCGCAGCTTGAAGTCCTCGTGCAGCAGTTTTGAGTAGTCGCTGCCCGCGAACCACCGGCTGTCCCAGGTGCGGTTGATGCCGAGCCGGAGCCCGACCGGATTGACTTTCTGGCCCATGTTACGCGGCCTCCTGCTCGGTGGTCGCAGCGAGCTGCTGTTCCGCCACCACGATCTTGAGGTGGCTGAACCACTTCTCGATGCCCGCGGCACGGCCGCGACCGCGCGCGTGGAAGCGCTTCATCACCTGGGCGCGGCCGACCTCGGCCTTCGAGACGACCAGGCGGTCGACGTCGAGGCTGTGGTTGTTCTCGGCATTCGCGATCGCGGATTCGAGCGTCTTCTTCACCGTGACGGCGATGCGGCGCTTGCTGAAGGTCAGCTGCGCGACGGCGTCCTGCGCCCGCTTGCCGCGGATCATGCCGGCAACCAGGTTCAGCTTGCGCGGGGAGACGCGGATGTTCCACGTCACCGCCTGCGCCTCCGTTTCCGCCAGCAGGCGGGGATGCTTCGGCTTGCTCATCGGATCAGCCCCGCTTCGCCTTCTTGTCGGCCGCATGGCCGGAGAAGGTCCGCGTCGGCGAGAACTCGCCGAACTTCTGGCCCACCATGTTCTCCGTCACCTGCACCGGCAGGAACTTCTTGCCGTTGTAGACGCCGAAGGTCAGGCCGACGAACTGCGGCAGGATCGTGCTGCGGCGCGACCAGATCTTGATGATCTCGTTGCGCGTGGAGGCACGGGCCGCCTCGGCCTTGTTCAGCAGGTAACCGTCGACGAACGGCCCCTTCCAGACGCTGCGCGCCATCTGCGTCAGCCCTTCGTCGCGTTGCGGCGGCGGACGATGAGCCCGTCGGTCCGCTTGTTGTTGCGGGTCTTCGCACCCTTCGTGGGCTTGCCCCACGGGGTGACCGGATGCCGGCCACCCGAGGTACGGCCTTCACCACCGCCATGCGGGTGGTCAACCGGGTTCATCACGACGCCGCGGTTATGCGGCTTCTTGCCCAGCCAGCGGTTGCGCCCGGCCTTGCCGAGCTGCTGGTTGCTGTTGTCCGGGTTGGACACGGCGCCGATCGACGCCATGCACTCCGAACGGATCACGCGCAGTTCGCCCGACTGCAGCTTCACCTGCGCATAGCCCTGGTCCTTGCCGACCAGCTGCGCAAAGGTGCCCGCCGAGCGCGCGAGCTTGCCGCCCGCACCGGGCTTCAGCTCGATGTTGTGGATGATCGTGCCGACCGGGATCGATGCCATCGGCATCGCATTGCCCGGCTTCACGTCCACCTTGTCGCCGGCGATCACCGTATCACCCGCCTTCAGGCGCTGCGGCGCGAGGATGTAGGAAAGTTCCCCGTCCTCGTACTTCACCAGCGCGATGAAGGCCGTGCGGTTCGGATCATACTCCAGGCGTTCGATCACGCCCGGCATGCCGAACTTCGCGCGGCGCTTGAAGTCCACCAGACGATAGGCACGCTTGTGTCCGCCGCCGCGGAAGCGGACGGTGATGCGGCCGTGCTGGTTGCGCCCGCCCGAGGAATGCTTGCCCTCGGTGAGGCCCTTGACCGGCGCGCCCTTCCACAGCTCGGAACGATCGATGAGGATCGTGCCGCGCAGCGAGGGCGTGACCGGGTTGAAGTTCTTCAACGCCATGGCTTACGCGAGCCCCGTCGTGAGGTCGATGCTCTGGCCTTCGGCCAGGCGCACCATCGCCTTCTTCCAATCCGAGCGCTGACCCGGGCGGTTACGGAACCGCTTGGTCTTGCCCTTCACCACGATCGTGTTGACCGCGAGAACCTTCACGCCGAACAGGCCTTCGACCGCCGCCTTGATCTGCGGCTTGGTCGCGTCCGGAGCGACCTTGAAGGTCACCTGGCCGCGCTCGTTGTTCAGCGTCGCCTTCTCGGTCACCAGCGGGGAGAGGATGGTCTGATACATCCGCTCCCGGCCGATCACCGGACGCTTCTGCTTCGGGGCGTCGCTCATGCCAGCCGCTCCTTCAGCGCCTCGACGCCGGCGCGCGTCACCGCGAGCACGTCGTGCTTGAGGATGTCATAGACATTCGCGCCGACGGTCGGCAGCACCTGCACCTTCGGCAGGTTGCGGACGACGCGGGCGAAATTCTCGTCCGCCGCGGCGTCCACCACCAGCGCGCTGGCCCAACCGAGCGCCTTGAGCTGCTTGGCGACCGCGCCGGTCTTGGCGTCGGCGGCCACCGTCGCGGCATCGAGCACCACGAGCTTGCCCTCGGCGGCCTTCTGGCTCAGCGCCGAGATCAGGCCGAGGCGGCGGACCTTCTTGTTCAGGCTGTAGCCATGGTCGCGGACCACCGGCCCGTGCACCACGCCGCCCTTGCGGTACTGCGGCGCGCGCAGCGAGCCCTGGCGGGCATTGCCGGTGCCCTTCTGGCGATAGGGCTTCTTGGTGGTCCCGGAGACCTCGCCCATGCCCTTCGCCTTGTGGGTGCCCGCGCGGCGATTGGCGAGCTGCCAATGCACCACGCGCGCCATGATGTCCGCACGCGGCTGCGCGCCGAACACCGCCTCCGGCAGTTCGATCTCGCCGGCGGCGGCGTTGTCGAGGGTGATGACGTTGATCTGCATCGTCGCGTCCCTCAGGCCACGGCCGCCGGGAAGGGCGCATCGGCGTGACGCGCGCGCTTCACAGCGTCGCGGATCAGCACGTAGCCGCCCTTCGCACCGGGCACGGCGCCCTTGATCAGCAGCAGGCCCTTCTCCGCGTCCACGCCGGCCACTTCCAGGTTCTGGGTGGTCACGCGCTCGACGCCGAGATGGCCGGCCATCTTCTTGTTCTTGAAGGTCTTGCCCGGATCCTGGCGGTTGCCGGTGGACCCCAGCGAGCGATGGCTGATCGACACGCCGTGCGATGCCTCGAGACCCGCGAAGTTCCAGCGCTTCATGCCGCCGGCGAAGCCCTTGCCGACCGTCACGCCCGTCACGTCAACCTTCTGGCCGGCGACGAAATGCGCGGGCGAAAGCTTCGCGCCAGGCTCGAGTGCGGCGTCGGAGCCGACGCGGAACTCGACCACCCTCATCGGCGCCTCGACACCCGACTTCGCGAAGTGGCCCTTGTTCGCCTTGGAGACGTTCTTGGCCTTCGCTGCACCGATGCCGAGCTGCACGGCCTCGTAGCCGTCCTTGTCAGCGGTGCGCTTCGCCACCACGCGGACATTGTCCACATGGAGCAGCGTCACGGGAACGGTCGAACCGTCCTCGTTGAACAGCCGGGACATTCCCAGCTTTTTCGCGATCAGGCCGGTGCGGCCCGTCTTCGCGGCCATGGCTCTATTTCCCTCTGGCCTTAAGATCTTAGATCTTGATCTCGACATCCACGCCGGCAGCGAGGTCGAGCTTCATCAGCGCGTCCACGGTCTGCGGGGTGGGGTCGACGATATCGAGCAGCCGGCGATGCGTCCGGATCTCGAACTGCTCGCGCGACTTCTTGTCCACGTGCGGGGAGCGGTTCACGGTGAACCGCTCGATGTGCGTCGGCAGAGGAATCGGGCCCCGCACGCGCGCGCCCGTCCGCTTCGCGGTGTTGACGATCTCCCGCGTGCTGCCGTCGAGCACGCGGTGATCGAACGCCTTGAGGCGGATGCGGATGTTCTGGTTGTCCATGATGGGGACCCGCGTTCCTGCCTTACTTCGTGATCTTTGCGACGACGCCGGCGCCGACGGTGCGGCCGCCCTCGCGGATGGCGAAGCGCAGGCCCTCGTCCATGGCGATCGGCGCGATCAGCGTCACGTCCATCGACACGTTGTCCCCC
>JAFADX010000078.1 GCA_023424475.1 Pseudomonadota bacterium | reverse complement strand
AGCCCGCCCTGATGCCGCGCCCGCCGCGCTTCGCGCGGCCCGACCCGGAGCACCCGGGGCCTGCGCTCGGCCCCGGGCAGCGGGAGGCGGCCGATGCGCTGCGCGCGGCCGTGGCGCGCCACGCCTTCGCGACCACGCTGCTGACCGGCGTGACCGGTTCCGGCAAGACCGAGGTCTATTTCGAGGCGATCGCGGAATGCCTGCGCCGGGGCCGCCAGGCGCTGGTGCTGCTGCCGGAGATCGCGCTGTCCGCGCAGTGGCTCGACCGCTTCGCGGGGCGCTTCGGCGTCGTGCCGGCGCTGTGGCATTCCGAGCTGACGTCCCGCACGCGGCGGGAGACCTGGCGCGCGGTCGCCGAGGGCGGGGCTCCGGTGCTGGTCGGGGCGCGTTCCGCGCTGTTCCTGCCCTTTCCGGACCTCGGCCTGATCGTCGTGGACGAGGAACACGAGACTGCCTTCAAGCAGGAGGAAGGCGTCGTCTACCACGCGCGGGACATGGCGGTGGTCCGGGCGCGGCTGTCGGCCGCCACCTGCGTGCTGGCGAGCGCGACGCCCTCGCTCGAAAGCGCCATCAACGCGCAGACCGGCCGCTATGCGGCGGTGCACCTGCCGGCGCGCCACGGCGGGGCGGAGATGCCGTCGGTGGAGGCCATCGACCTGCGCCGCGCGCCGCCCGAGCGGGGCCGCTTCCTCAGCCCGTCCCTGGTCGCCGCGGTGGGCGAGACGCTCGGGCGCGGCGAGCAGGCCATGCTGTTCCTGAACCGGCGCGGCTATGCGCCGATGACGCTCTGCCGCACCTGCGGCCATCGCCTGCGCTGCCCGAACTGCACCGCCTGGCTGGTCGAGCACCGCGCGCAGCGCCGCCTGCAATGCCACCATTGCGGCCATGTCGAGCCGATCCCGGAAGCCTGCCCGGAATGCGGCAGCGCGCATTCCACCGTGCCGATCGGGCCGGGCGTCGAGCGCGTGCTCGAAGAAGCGCGCACGCTGTGGCCCGAGGCGCGGGTGCTCGTCATGGCCTCCGACACCATTCCCGGCCCGGCGGCGGCGGCGGCGGCGGCGAAGGCGATCCAGGACCGCGAGGTGGACCTGGTCATCGGCACGCAGATCGTCGCCAAGGGATGGCATTTCCCGCATCTCACGCTGGTCGGCGTGGTCGATGCCGACCTTGGCCTGGCCGGGGGCGACCTGCGTGCCGCCGAGCGCACCGTGCAACTGCTGCACCAGGTCGCCGGCCGCGCCGGGCGCGAGGAACGGCCCGGCCGCGTCCTGCTGCAGACCTTCGCGCCCGAGCATCCGGTCATGCAGGCGCTGGTGCATGGGGACCTCGAGGCCTTCATGGAGGCCGAGGCGGAAGGCCGCCGGCCCGGCCACTGGCCGCCCTTCGGACGGCTCGCGGCCCTGATCGTGAGTTCCGAGGATGAGCGCGCGGCCGACCGCACGGCGCGCGACCTGGGCCTGGCCGCGCCGGGCGGGGAAGGCGTCGAGGTGCTCGGCCCCGCGCCCGCGCCGCTCGCCATCCTGCGCGGACGGCACCGGCGGCGGCTGCTGCTGAAGACGCGGCGGGACATCGCGGTGCAGCCGCTGCTGGAGGGCTGGCTCGCCAAGGTCGAGGTGCCCGCGAAGGTGCGGGTGCAGGTGGACGTGGACCCGGTCGGGTTCCTGTGAGGGATGCGGGGAAGGGCGGCGCGACCCTTCCCCCGGCGCGCTACTGCGCCCGCGTGACGCCCATCGCGATGGTCCGCTCGTCCATCCGCGGGTCATGCGCGAGTCCGCGCTTCACCGCCCAGTTGTTCACGTACTGGATCACCTGGATGTACGGCTCCTCCTCGGCGTAGCGCGCCACCGCCTCGTGCCAGATCGCCTCGCGGCGCTCGTCGTCGAGCGTCGCGGAACCGCGCGCCGTGATGTCGTCGAAGAACTGCGACGAGTAGCGTCCGTTGTTGTTCGCCCCGGTCAGCCGCGACCGGTCGCGCGTCGCCACCACATTGGCGAGGAAGTTCGAGGCCTCGCCCGTGCTGCTGCCCCAGGCGGCGAGCTGGATCGCGTATTCGAAGCGCATGCGCCGCGGCACGAAGCCGGTCCAGGGATAGGTCTGCACCTGGGTCTGCACGCCGATCCGGGTCCACATCTGCGCGACGGCCTGGGTGATGCGCGAATCATTCGGCCAGCGGTCGTTGGGCGAGGTGATGGTGATGCGGAAGCCCTGCGGATAGCCGGCCTCGGCCAGCAGCCGCTTCGCTCCTTCGGGGTCGTAGGCCCGCGGGCGGACGTCGCCGCTGTAGCCGAAGGCGCCCTCGGGCAGCCATTGGGCGGTCGGCGTGCCGGCGCCTTCCATCACCTGGTCGGCGATGCCCTGGCGGTTGATCGCCATGGAGAGCGCGCGGCGCACGCGCACGTCGCGGAAGGGATTCGCCGGCAGCGGCTGGCCGGCATTGTCCGTGACCTGCGCGTCGCCGCCGTCCCGCCCGTAGTCGGGCACGATATAGACGGTACGCAGGCTCGGGATGGAGGTCACCGTCACTCGCTGGTCGCGGCGCATCCGCGCGAGGTCGGAGGTCGGCACCTGCTCGATCAGGTCCACGTCGCCGGCGAGCAGCGCCGCGGTGCGCGCGCCGTCATTGGTGATGATGCGGTAGTTCACCCGGGCCCAGGGCTGGGCGCCGGCGAAATAGGCCGGGTTGCGCGCGAGCTCCGTGCGGTCGCCGAGGCGATAGGAGACGAAGCGGTACGGGCCGGTGCCGATCGCCGCCTTGCCGCTGTTGAAATCCTCGGTGCTCGCGCCTTCCGCCGCGTGGCGCGACACGATCGAGACCGAGGCGAGGTCGAGCGGCATCAGCGGATGCGGGTGCTTGGTGTGGATGCGGATGGTGTGCGGGTCCACCACCTCGACACGCTCGATGGCGCGCAGGAAGCCCTGGAAGCCGCCCGGGCTGTTCGCGACGTTCGGCACGCGGCCGAAGGAGAAGACGACGTCGTCGGCGGTGAAGGGCCGGCCGTCGTGCCAGGTCACGCCCTGGCGCAGCTTGAATTCCCACACGGTGTCCGAGACCGCGCGCCAGGATTCGGCCAGGGACGGATGGGGCCGCGCGCGTGCATCCCGTTCGACCAGGCGGTCGAAGATATGCATCATCATCGCGTTGTTCGGCCCGAGGTTGTGGTAGTGCGGGTCGATCGAGGTCACCGGCGCGGCCGATGCCAGCGTCAGCGTCTGGGCCTGCACCGCAGGTGCGGCGAGGGCGATGGCGGCAGCCCCGGCAATCAGGGCGTGGATGGTCCTGGACAAGGGAGCCTCCGGTTCTCGGTTGGGCGGAAGGCTAGCCCCCGTTCGCCGCCGGCGTCACCCCCGAAACGGAGCGCGCCGCGGCCCCTTGGGGGGACCGCGGCGCGGCAGGCCGTCCGGGCCGGGGCGGATCAGCCCTGGCGTTCGACCATCAGCTTCTTGATCTCGCCGATCGCCTGCGCCGGGTTCAGCCCCTTCGGGCAGGTCCGGGTGCAGTTCATGATGGTGTGGCAGCGATAGAGCTTGAACGGGTCCTCGAGCGCATCGAGGCGTTCGCCCTTCGCCTCGTCGCGGCTGTCCGAGATCCAGCGGTAGGCCTGCAGCAGCACCGCCGGGCCGAGGTAGCGGTCGCCGTTCCACCAGTAGGACGGGCAGGCGGTCGAGCAGCAGAAGCACAGGATGCATTCCCAGAGGCCGTCGAGCTTCGCCCGTTCCTCCTTGGACTGCAGGCGCTCGCCATCGGGCGGCGGGGGGGTGTCGGACTTCAGCCAGGGCTCGATCGAGCGGAGCTGCGCGTAGGCCTGCGACAGGTCCGGCACCAGGTCCTTCACCACCGGCATGTGCGGCAGCGGGTTGATGCGGACATCGCCCTTCACGTCCTCGATCGGCTTGAGGCAGGCGAGGGTGTTGAGCCCGTCGATGTTCATCGCGCAGGAGCCGCAGATGCCTTCGCGGCAGGACCGGCGGAAGGTCAGCGTGCTGTCGATCTCGTTCTTGATCTTGATCAGCGCGTCGAGGACCATCGGGCCGCACTTGTCGAGGTCGATCTCGTAGGTGTCGGTGCGCGGGTTGGCGCCGCCATCCGGATCCCAGCGGTAGATCCTGAACGACCTGACGTTCCTGGCGCCCGCGGGGGCCGGATAGGTGCGGCCTTCGCCGACCGTGGAGTTCTTCGGAAGGGTGAAGGTGGCCATCTGGTCTCTTCCATCTGGGCCGGCCGATTCACGCCTCCAGGCCCTGCGGCCTTCCGGCGATCGGACGGCCGGTTCCTCAGTACACGCGCGGCTTCGGCGGGAAGACCTGCACTTCGTTGGTCAGCGTGCGCATCTTCACGTCGCGGTAGTCGAGGCTGACGGCGTAGTTGTCGCCCATGCGCGCCAGGGTGTGCTTCATCCAGTTCTGGTCGTCGCGCTCGGGGTAGTCCTCGTGCGCATGGGCGCCGCGGGACTCATGGCGCGCCTCGGCGCCGTGGATGGTCGTCAGCGCGTTGCCGATCAGGTTGTCGAGCTCCAGCGCCTCCATCAGGTCGCTGTTCCAGATCAGCCCGCGGTCGGCGATCCTGATGTCGCGGTAGGTGGCGGCGACCTTGTCCATCTTCTCCACGCCCTCCTTCAGCAGTTCGGAGGTGCGGAACACCGCGGCGTGGGTCTGCATGGTGCGCTGCATGTTCAGCCGCAGCTCGGCGACCGAGACATCGCCCTTCGCGTTGCGCACGCGGTCGAAGCGGTCGAGCGAGGCCTCGCCCGCCTTGGGCGGCAGCGGGGCCTGGGATGCGGCCGGCTTGATCGTCTCGGTCGCGCGGTGCGCCGCGGCGCGGCCGAACACCACGAGGTCGAGCAGGGAATTGGTGCCGAGGCGGTTGGCGCCGTGCACCGAGACGCAGGCGGCCTCGCCCACCGCCATCAGGCCGGGCACGACCTTGTCCTGGTCCTTGCCGGTGGCGGCGAGCACCTCGCAGTGGATGTTCGTCGGGATGCCGCCCATGTTGTAGTGGACGGTCGGCAGCATCGGGATCGGCTCCTTCGTCACGTCCACGCCGGCGAAGATCTTCGCCGTCTCGGAGATGCCGGGCAGCCGCTCGTGCAGGATGTCCGCGCCGAGGTGTTCGAGGTGCAGGTGGATGTGGTCCTTGTGCGGGCCCACGCCGCGGCCTTCGCGGATCTCCATCGACATCGCGCGGGAGACGACGTCGCGCGAGGCGAGGTCCTTCGCCGTCGGCGCGTAGCGTTCCATGAAGCGCTCGCCCTCGGAGTTGGTGAGGTAGCCGCCCTCGCCGCGCGCGCCCTCGGTGACGAGGCAGCCGGAGCCGTAGATGCCGGTCGGGTGGAACTGGACGAACTCGTTGTCCTGCAGCGGCAGGCCGGCGCGCAGCACCATCCCGCCGCCGTCGCCGGTGCAGGTGTGGGCCGAGGTGCAGGAGAAATAGGCGCGGCCGTAGCCGCCGGTCGCGAGCACCGTGGTCTGCGCGCGGAAGCGGTGGATCGAGCCGTCCTCGAGGCACCAGGCGATGACGCCGCGGCAGGCGCCGTCCTCCATGATGAGGTCGAGGGCGAAGTACTCGACGAAGAACTCGCAGTTGTGCTTGAGCGACTGCTGGTAGAGCGTGTGCAGGATCGCGTGGCCGGTGCGGTCGGCAGCGGCGCAGGCCCGCATCGCGGGCTCCTTGCCGTAGTCCTTCATGTGGCCGCCGAAGGGGCGCTGGTAGATCCTGCCGTCCTCGGTGCGGGAGAAGGGCACGCCGTAGTGCTCGAGCTCGTAGATCGCGGGCACCGCTTCGCGGCACATGTATTCGATGGCGTCCTGGTCGCCGAGCCAGTCCGACCCCTTCACGGTGTCGTACATGTGCCAGCGCCAGTCGTCCTCGCCCATGTTGCCGAGCGCCGCGCCGACGCCGCCCTGGGCGGCGACGGTGTGCGAGCGCGTGGGGAAGACCTTGGTGATGCAGGCGGTGCTCAGGCCGGCCGCGCCCATGCCGAAGGTGGCGCGCAGCCCCGCGCCGCCGGCACCGACCACCACCACGTCATAGGTGTGGTCGACGATCCGGTAGGCGCCGTTGGAAGGCTTGCTGATCGCGTTCATCGCTTCCGTCTCGTTCTGGACCGCGGCAGGGGAGGTGCTCTCCGGCACGCGGACGTCGCTGTAATCGTCCTAGCTACTCGGCCCTGGCGGTCCCGCCAGGGGTGGTCAGATGGCGATGCGCAGCACCGCGAGCGTGGCCGAGAGCCACAGCAGCAGGCAGAGGCCCTTGACCGCGAGCACCGCGCCCATGCGCGCCATCTCGTTGTGGACGTAGTCCTCGATCACGACCTGCAGGCCGGCCGCGGCGTGGTGGAACGCCGCGGCAAGGAAGGTGAGCAGCAGCACCGCGTTGAAGGGGCGGCCGATCCAGCCGGTCACCTCCTGCCACGAGGCACCCGGCATGCCGGCGAGGGCGAAGACCAGCCAAATGGTGAGCGGCAGCAGCGCGATCGAGGTCACGCGCTGCATCCACCAGTGGTGGGTGCCGGACCTGGCGGTGCCCATGCCGCGCACGCGGCCGAGCGGGGAACGGAGCGAGCGTATCGTCGGCGCGGCCATTGGCGTCAGGTCCAGGAGATGAGCATGATGAGCCAAGTCAGCGCGGTCAGCGCCGCGGCGCCGATCAGCACCCCCCGGCCCGTGAGGTAGGTCGTCGGCAGGTCGTAGCCGCGCCCCGAATCCCAGTAGAGGTGCCGCAGGCCGGCCAGCGTGTGGTACCAGGCGGCCGCGGTCAGGGCCATCAGTCCGATCACGCCGAGGAAGGAGCTGAAGAACCACTGCGGGCCGGCGAAGGACGCCTCCCCGGCCGCGGCGGAGACCAGCCACCACGTCAGGAACGCGAGGCCGATGGCCCAGATGGTGCCGGTGATGCGGTGCGCGATGGAGAGCGCGCTCGTCATCTGCAGCATGTCGTAGACCTGCAGGTGCGGCGAGAGCGGGCGGCGGACGAGGCTGCCGTCCGAGCGCCGGCCGATCATCAGGGCCTCGCGCGAATCGGTGTCGATGGACATGGGTCCGGAACTCCAGTCAGCCGTCTGTCCCGATCCCCGAACCGGGGGCGGCCTTACAGTGGGTCTTGTATGGTGCTGCGCCGCACAGCGTCAAATCGGGCGGGGCGTGCAGGGCCGAATTCCGCCGGGGATGGGCACCCCCAAGGGCCTGCTGCCGATTCAGTCAAAAAGGTGCGGCACGAAGCGGCTGGTGTCGCGGGTCACGGGCGTATCGTCCTCCCGGATGCCGAGCCCGCGCGGCTCTCCGGCGATGATCCAGGAGCCCAGCACCGGGTAGCGGCCGCCGAACGCCGGCAACTCGGCATAGGCCTGCCAGACGCGCGGCTGGCCGGCATAGGGGCCGTCGGTCTCGATGCCGGGGGCGGAGATGTTCGACCCCTCCCGGCCCCAGATCGGCTTCGAGATCTCCGGCCCGCCCGTCCTGCCAGGCTCGAGATAGGCGGCAAGCAGGTTGGGATGGCCCGGGTTGAGGTGCCAGAGCAGCGAGAGGAAGGCCTTGCTCGCCGGTATCAGCCGCCAGGCGGGCTCGATCCAGCGCGTGCGGGCGCGGGGGATCCCGGCGCCGAAGGATTCCGCCAGCAGCCAGTCCCAGGGGTAGAGCTTGAACATGGCCTCGATCGGCCGTTCCTCGCGGTCGGTGAAGTCCGCCCCGTTCCAGCCGATCTCCTCCATGTCGAGGAAGGGCGCCTCGAAGCCGGCCTGCAGGGCGGTGTCGCGGAGGTAGTCGACGGTGCCGCGGTCCTCGATGCTTCCGGAAGCGCAGCAGAAATGCACCATGGGCGGCAGGCCGAGGCGCGGCCAGGCCCCGATCAGCGCCTCGTGCAGGCCGTTGAACTGGTCGTAGTGGTCCGGGCCGCGCCCGTCCTCGAGGCATTGCAGCCATTCCCACTGCACCACCGCGGCCTCGAACAGCGCGGTCGGGGTGTCGGCGTTGTATTCCAGCAGCTTCGGCGGCCCGGTGCCGTCCCAGCGCAGGTCGAGCCGGCCGTAGAGGGAAGGCTCGCCCGCCTCCCAGGACCGCTTCACGATCGGCCAGGCGCCCGTCGGGATGCCGAGGGGCCCGTTGAGATCGTTGGCGACCGCATGGGCGACGGCGGCGCGGCTGATGCGCTCGATCTCGGCCGTCGCGGCCTCGAGCGCATCCACCTCGGCCTCGCTGAAGCGGTAGTAGGCGCTTTCGTCCCAGTAGGGCTCGCCCTCGATCTCGGCGAAGGCGAAGCCCATGCGGCGCGCCCGGTCCTGCCGGTCGGCGCGGGGGTCGAGGCGACGCCGCTCCACCCGTCAGCCCCTTGCCGAGAAGAAGCCGCGCACCGTCGAGCCGAAGCCGCCGCGGGAGGAAGAGGAGGCCGTCACCGGGGCGCGGAAGCCCGCCGCACCTGCCAGGGCCGAGCGGCGGACATAGGACCCGCCGGCGGACCGCCCCCAGAACCAGATGCCCGACCCGCCATGCCGATAGGTCGAGCGGGTGGCGGCGGCGCAGATCTGTTCGGCGTCGGGCCGGCGCGCGGCCCGCGCCTCCTGGCATTCGCGCTGGCGCGCGCGGTCGGTGGACCCGAGCGCCAGCATCGAGGCCCCGCCCAGCACCACGCCGCCCCCGAGCAGCACCAGCGTGATGGTCCGCGCCATTCTCATGGGCGAAATGTTACACACGCCCGCCGTTGACGGGAAAGCGACCAGCGCCCAGCGTCATGTTGCATTTCATAGGACAGACGAGATGAGCGCCGATCCTGCACCCGGCACGGGCCAAGACGCCCGGATCATCACGCTGATCGGCACCGGGCATTTCCTGTCGCATTTCTACATGCTGTGCCTGCCGCCGCTCTTCCTGTTCTGGCGGGCCGAGTTCGGCGCCTCCTTCGCCGAGCTCGGCCTGGCCGTTGCGCTCATGTCGGGCACCACGGCGCTGCTGCAGACCCCCGTGGGCTTCATGGTGGACAGGCATGGCGCGCGCCCCTTCCTGGTGGGTGGGACGCTGCTGATGGCACTCTCGGTCTCGGCCATGGCGGCCGCGCCGGGGATCTGGGCGATCTGGCTCCTCGGCATCCTTTCGGGCGTCGGCAACTCGGTGATCCACCCGGCGGACTACGCCATCCTCGCCGGGTCGATCGACAAGGCCCGCATGGGGCGCGCCTTCGCGCTGCACACCTTCACGGGCAACCTCGGCTTCGCACTGGCGCCGCCGACCATCGCGCTGCTCGCCGCGACCATGGGCTGGCGCTGGGCGCTGCTGCTGGTGGGGCTGCTCGGCGTGCCGGTGGTCGCCGCGATCCTGGTGCAGAGCCGCATCCTGCGGGATCAGGCCAAGCCCAGATCGGCCGAACCCAGCCCGAGCGGGCGCGAACTGCTGCTCTCCCGCCCGATCCTGCTGTTCTTCGGCTTCTTCCTTCTCTCCTCCATGGCGGGCTCGGGCATCCAGGCTTTCGTCATCACCGTGCTCGGCAAGCTGTGGGGCACGCCGGTCGCGGTCGCCTCCACCGTGCTGACCGGCTACATGATCGGCGCGACGGGCGGCACGCTGGTCGGCGGCTGGGTCGCGGACGGGACGAAGAAGAACCTCATCGGCTTCGTCGTGGTGCTGACCGTCTTCGCCATGGCGATGATCCTGGCGCTTGGCCTCGTGCCCATGCCGGACCTGGTGCTGCCGGTGGTCGGGCTGCTCGGCGGGCTCGCCATGGGCGCCTCCCGCACGCCGCGCGACGTGATGCTGAAGGATGCCTCCCCGCCCGGGCAGATCGGCAAGGTCTTCGGCTTCGTCTCCTCGGGCCTGCCGCTCGGCGGTGCGATCACGCCGGTGCCGCTCGGCTTCCTCATCGACATGGGGCATCCGCAACTCGTGCTGCCGGTGGTGGCGACGCTGCTCGGGCTCTCGCTGCTCTGCGCCGGATCCGCCCAGGCGGATGCGCGAAGCCGCCGCACGACGGCCGTGGCCGCGGAGTGAGGCGCGCCCCGCCGGGCCGGAGGCGGCGCTGACATCCTTCGACGACCTGCTGCTCGCCCTGACCTGGGCGGCAGTGGCGGTGCTGGCGGTGGCAGGCGCACTCAGCGCCTCGCGCAAGCGGCTCGACCCGGTCGGCTTCATGCTGGTCGCCTGCCTTTGCGCCTTCGGCGGCGGCACGGTGCGGGACGTGATCCTGAACCAGCGGGTCTTCTGGCTCGACGTGCCGGGGATGGTCGCGCTCGCCGCCGGTCTCGCGATCGTCGTCTTCTTCACCGCGCACCTGGTCGAACGGCGCTTCGTGGCACTGCTCTGGGCGGATGCGGCCGGGCTCGGCCTTTTTGCCGTGCTCGGCGCCGAGGCGGCCCAACGCGGCGGCGCGACCCCCTGGGTGGCGGTGCTGATGGGCACCATCACAGCGACAGCGGGCGGCATGTTGCGCGACATCATCTGCGCCGAGGTGCCGCTGGTCCTGCGGCGGGAGATCTACGCCACCGCCGCGGCGCTCGGGGCCGTGGTCTTCGCCCTGCTGCAGGCGGTGGGGGCGGGGCGGACGGTTGCGGTCTCCATCGGCATCGCGGTCGCCTTCGGCACGCGTGCCGCGGCCATTGTCCTTGGCTGGTCGCTGCCGGCCTATCGCGCGCGGCCCGGGCGGGACTATCCGGACCGTCGATGAGCCAACCCGCCCTCGCGATCCTTCTCACGCTCGGGGCGGGCCTGCTCTACACGCTCGGCTACGCCATCGCGAAGATCATCGCGGGCACGCTCGACCCGGTGCAGATCACCTTCCTGCGTTCGGCCTTCGTGCTGGCAGGGGCCGCGGCCTATGCGCTGCGGCTGTCCGATCCCGCCGGCGCGGTCCGGCGGATCCTCAACCCCGTCCGGGCGAGGGACCAGCGCCTGGCGGCGGCCATGCTGATCTTCTCCACCACCCTCGCGGTGCTCGGCTATTCGCTGGTGCCGGTGACCGAGGCCTCGGCGCTCGGCTTCACCGCGCCGATCATCCTGGTGCTGCTCGGCGCGCTGGTGCTGCGCGAGCATGTCACGCCGCGGCGCTGGGTGGCGCTGGCGCTCGGCTTCGCGGGCATGCTGGTGGTGGTGCGGCCGGGCGGGGACCTCTTCACCTGGGCCGCCTTCGTGCCGGTGACGGCGGCGCTGACCTATGCGCTCTACCAGGTGATGACGCGGCGCATCCGCGGCGTCGCGAACGAGTGGGATGCGACGCTGCAGGGCGCGCTCGCCGGCGTCGTGCTGCTCGGGCCGGCCATGCCCTTCCTGTGGCGCACGCCGGACCTGCGGGGGCTCTTGCTCGTCGCGGTCTATGCCGCGGTGCAGACGGCGGCGCTGCTCTGCATCGCGGGCGCTGTGCGGCGGGCGGAGGTCTCGGGCCTCGCGCCCTGGAACTATTCGCGCATCGTCTTCGCGCTGGCCTTCGACGCGATCCTGTTCGCCCGCGTGCCGGGCCTCTGGGCGCTGCTCGGCTGCGCGCTGATCGCGGCGGGCGGGCTGGTGCTCGCCTGGCCTCGCGCCGTTCCCGTTCGCCCTGGTTCACGGCAACGTCCCTAGCCCATTGTTTCTGCGAGCATCTTCACCGGAAATGCTCTAGGCGGGCTGCGGGGCCGATGAGGCCCTTGCGGTGCAGTTCCTCGGCAATCTGCACCGCGTTCAGCGCCGCCCCCTTGCGCAGGTTGTCCGCCACGCACCAGAAGGCGAGCCCGTGCGGCACCGTCGGGTCCTTCCGCAGCCGCGAGACATAGACCGCATCCTCGCCCGCGGTTTCGAGCGGCGTCGCATAGCCGCCGTCGTCGCGGGTATCGAGCACGGTGATGCCGGGCGCACCGCGCAGCGCCTCGCGCGCCTGGCGCTCGGTGATCGGGGTCGCGAACTCCACATGCACCGCCTCGGCGTGGCCGATCATCACCGGCACGCGCACGCAGGTCGCCATCACCTGGATGTCGGGGTCGAGGATCTTGCGCGTCTCGACCGCCATCTTCCATTCCTCCTTCGTCGAGCCGTCCTCCATGAAGCGGTCGATATGCGGGATGACGTTGAAGGCGATGGGCTTGGTGAACTGCTCAGGCAGCGCGGGATCGTTGACGAAGACGCCCCGGGTCTGGGACCATAACTCGTCCATCGCCTCCTTCCCCGCGCCGGAGACGGACTGGTAGGTGGCCACCACCACACGCCTGATCTTCGCGATGTCGTGCAGCGGCTTCAGCGCCATCACCATCTGGATGGTCGAGCAGTTGGGATTCGCGATGATCCCCTTCTTCGGGCGCTTCGCGATCGCCTGGGGGTTCACCTCCGGCACCACCAGCGGCACGCCGGGTTCCATGCGGAACTGGGAGGTATTGTCGATGACGAGGCAGCCCGCCGCCGCCGCCCGCGGCGCGTGCACGGCCGAGGCCGCGGCTCCGGGCGAGAACAGCCCCAGATCGGTGCCGGCGAAGTCGTAGCGGTCGAGGTCGCGGACCTTGAGCACCGCATCCTCGCCGAAGGAGACCTGGGCGCCGGCCGAGCGGCCGGAGGCGAGGGCCACCATCTCGCGCACCGGGAAGCGGCGCTCGGCGAGGGTCTTGAGGATCTCGCGCCCCACCGCCCCGGTGGCTCCGACGACCGCGACCTTGTACGCCATGACATGCTCCAGCCTGTTGCGCGCGGCTGTAGAGCAGTTCGTGGGGGAGGGGAAAGGCGGCGGAGGGGCGCTGCCCCTCCGAACCACCCCGCCAAAGGCCGAAGGCCTTTGGAAACCGGGACCTGGCTAGAGCGGATCCCGATCAGGTGGAATCACCTGATCGGGTGAAGATGCTCGCAAAAGCAAATACCTGGAGCTTTGGAGGTGAACGCAAGCTCACCGGAAATGCTCTAGGCGGCGCGGACGGCCTTCAGGAAGCCGTCGGCGCGGCTGCGCAGCGTTTCGGCATCGCCGCCCAGCGCCTCGGAGGCCTGCAGCACCGCGCCGGCGGAACCGCCGGTCGCATCGGCGGCGGTGCGGATGCCCTCGATGCGGCGTGCCACCGTCTCGGTCGCCTGGGCCACCTGCGCGGCGCTGCGGGCGATCTCGCGCGTCGTCGCGCCCTGTTCCTCCACCGCCGCGGCGATGGCGGTCGCGATGTCGCTGGTGCGGTCCACCGTGGTGCCGATGGCGCGGATCGCATCCACCGCCTGGGTTGTCGCGGTCTGCATCTCGCCGATCTGCCGGCCGATCTCCTCCGTCGCCTTGGCGGTCTGGCCGGCGAGGTTCTTGACCTCGCTCGCCACCACCGCGAAGCCCTTGCCGGCCTCGCCGGCGCGCGCCGCCTCGATCGTCGCGTTCAGCGCCAGCAGGTTGGTCTGGCCCGCGATCTCGCCGATCAACCGCACCACGTCACCGATGCGCGAGGCCGCTTCGGCCAGGCCGCGCACGGTGGAATCCGTCGCCTTGGCCTCGGCGACCGCGCGCCGCGCGACCTCCGCGGCCTCGGCGACGCGCCGCGTGATCTCCTCGACGGAGGCGGCCATCTCCTCGGCCGCGGCGGCGACCGCCTGCACGTCGGCATTGGCCTGGGTCCCGGCTTCGGAGACCGTCACCGCCTCGCGCCCGGTCTCGGCGGCCGTATCGGTCAGCGTGCGCGCAGCCTGCTGCAACTGCGCCGCGGAGGCCGCGACGGAATTGACCACGGCGCCGATATCGGCCTCGAAGGTATCGGCCAGGCGCGTCTGCTCGGTCGTGCGCTGCCAGGCGAGCATCGCCCCCGTATAGGCCCCCGACGGATCGCGCAGCGCGGAGACGTTCAGGTCGAGCGTTTCCGTCCCGAGCGCCACGCGCGCCTTGTGCGGCAGGTTGGCCGGGTCCGACAGCAGCGCGCGGATGCGTTCGGGGTTCCTGTGGAAGATGTCGATGCTCTGGCCGATCAGTTCCTCGGCCTTCACCTGCACCTGCTCCTCCAGCGCGTGGACGAGGGTCTTCGAGAAGGCATTCGCATAGGTGATGCGGAATCCGTCATGCGGGTCGGCGACCAGCACGCCGACCGGCATCTGCTCGATGATCTGGCTGCGGGCGAAAGCCTCGCCGACGGTCAGGCGCATGCGTTCCACCGCCTCGGCGATGCGGCCGATCTCGTCGCGTCGGCCGCGGTCGGGCACATCGAGCTTCGTTTCGCCGCTCGCGATGGCGCCGATCGCCGCGGCCAGGCGGCGCAGCGGCGCGCCGATGGTGCGCGCCATGCCCCAGGCCGACAGCAGCAGCACCAGGGCGATGCCGCCCGCCGTCGCCAGCACGATCCTCGTCTGCCGGCGCAGTTCCGCACCCATCGCGGCCTCCGCGGCGCCGGCGGTCTCGGCCAGGCGCGCATTCGCCGCGGCGAAGGCGGCGAGCAGCGCCTCCTGCGCCGGCCGCCCCCGTTCGGCGGCGAGGCTCTCCATCGCTGCGCCGGTCTCGATGACGGAAATGGCGGCCGCCGCGGCCTGCTCGGCGATGCCGCCGATCCGCTCGAGCTCCTCGCGCACCCGCTGCACCTGCTGGGTGGTGGAGACCGCGCCGCGCAGGTGGACCCGCGCCTGTGCCGCGGACCGCCGGACCCGCTGGGCGACGCGCTCCTCCCCGGTCGCGAGGTAGCGCAGCGCCGAGGCGCGCATGTCGTTGAAGCCCTGGTGGAACGCCATGAAGCGGTTGCGGGCGTCGGCCTGGGCCGGGCCGGAGAGATCGAAGTCGATGGTCGCGGAGGCGCCCTCGAAGGCCTGGTCATAGTCCTGGGCCCGCGCCAGGAAGGTGCCGTCGCGCGCGCGCAGCAGTTCCAGCCGCAGCCGCGCCAGCTCGTCCACCACCTGCAGATACGCCCTGCCGCGCTCGGCGATGGTGTCGGCCAGGGCGCGCGTCGCCGCGTCGTGCTGGCGGTCCGCCGC
>JAFADX010000307.1 GCA_023424475.1 Pseudomonadota bacterium | reverse complement strand
ACCTGTTCCTGCGCATCGCGCTCGCCCCCGGCGAAACCGCGGACGCGTTGCGGGCGGAGGATTTTGCGACCGAGTTCGGCGCCTTCGTCGGCGGGCCGGACCCCGACGTGCTGGAAGGCCGGGGCGCGACCGACGACATCATGTGGGGGGAGGGCGGCGGCGACCTCCTCTCCGGCGGTGGCGGCACGGACGTGCTGTTCGGCGGCACCGGCGACGACACCATCCTCGGCGGCGACCTCGCGGACGAGCTGCATGGTGGCCCCGGCAGCGACCTGATCGATGGCGGGGAGGGGTGGGACACGCTCTTCGCCGGCGACTACCGGGCGCCGGAGACCGAAGGTGCGGAAGACCGCAACACCCTGATCGGCGGTGCCGGGCCGGACATGCTGTTCGGCGGGACCGGGCTCGACACGCTGTTCGGCGGCACCGAGGACGACGTCCTCTGGGCCGATGCGGGCGACGACTGGGCCGAGGGCGGGGAGGGCAACGATCTTCTCTACGGCTGGGACGGCGCCGACCGGCTGGATGGCGGGGCCGGCGACGACACGCTGCTCGGCGGGCCCGGCGCCGACGTCATGCTCGGCGGCGTGGGGGCGGACCTCTTCGTGGTCGATCTCTCGGCCAAGGATCTCGCCGAGAGCACCGGCGCGGCGGCCGACTGGATCCAGGACTTCCAGCCGGCGGACGGCGACATCCTCTCGCTCGGGCTGCCCGGAGGCATGGCCGGCGGGGCTTACGGGCCGGGGCCGCTCGCCTGGCGGGGGGCGCTGGCGGCGCGGGCGCTCGCCGATGAGCCGGGCTACGGCCTCGCCCTGCCGGGGGAGGGCATCGGCCCGGGCTACTACCAGGCCTGGTGGCAGCCGGCCGTCTCCGACGGGCAGGCGGCGGGCGGCTGGTTGGTCATCGACCTCGACCAGGATCTGGTGCTCGACATCGACGATGCGGTGATCCGGACCGGGGCGCCGGGGGCCTGGGGCGCGGTGGCGCCCGGTCCCGCGGCCTTCGCCGAGGGCACCTTCCGCGTCCTGGTCGGCACAGCCGCGGCGGACACCATCGGCACCGCGGAGACGGGCCAGGAGGCCTTCGGCCTCGGCGGCGCCGACCTCCTGCTGGGCAGCGCCGCGACCGACCGGCTGCTGGGCGGTGAGGGCAACGACACCCTGATCGGCCTCGGCGGCGCGGACCAGCTCTGGGGCGGGGCGGGCCATGACTGGATCGAGGGCGGCGACGGCAACGACGAGGTCTTCGTCGAAGGCCCCGGCATCGAGGAGGTGGATGGCTTCCTCGCGCGCAACACGGTGCTCGGCGGGCTCGGCGACGACAGCCTCTGGGGTGCGGGCGGGCGGGAGTCGCTGGAGGGCGGGGAGGGCGCCGACTGGCTCTATGGCGGCGTCGGGCTCGACACGCTGCGGGGCGGGGCGGGCGCGGACACGATCCTGGGCGGCGACGGGGCCGACCTGATCGAGGGCGGGGCCGGGGCGGATTCCATCGATGCCGGCGCGGGGGACGACACGGTGGACTACGACCCCGCCGACGCCTTCGCGGATGGCGGGGACGATACCGACCTGCTCGTGGTGAGCGCGCCGGTCACCGTGACGCTCGACAGCCAGATCGACCAGGTGGCGGGGGGCGGCGTCACCCTCGGGTTCGAGGGGGTGGACGCCTCCGCGGCGCTGCTGGCCGTCTCGCTCCACGGGACGGCGGGGCGCAACCGGCTGACCGGCGGGGCGGGGGACGACCGGCTGGAGGGCAAGGACGGCGCCGATACGCTTGTCGGGGGCGCCGGCGCCGACACGCTTCTGGGCGGCGCCGGGAACGACGTGATCGAGGGCGGGCCGGGGGCCGACCGGCTCGACGGCGGCAGCGGCGACGACCTGCTGACCTATGCCGCCGCGAGCGGGCCGGTGACGGCGCAGCTCTTTGCCGGCACCGCCTGGGACGGCGGCGCATGGGACACGATCGCGGGCTTCGAGACGCTGATCGGGTCGAACCACGGGGATTCGCTCGGCGGTACGCAGCGGGACGACCGCATCGAGGGCCTCGCCGGCGACGACACCATCATCGCCTTCGGCGGCAACGACACGGTGACCGGCGGCGACGGCAACGACCGCCTGGTGGGCGGGCCGGGGAACGATTCCATGCTGGGCGAGGCGGGCGGCGACCGGCTCGAGGGCGCGGACGGCAACGACACCATCGATGGCGGGGCGGGCGCCGATACGCTGGTCGGCTTCATGGGCGACGATGTCTACCGGGTGGACGACGCCCTCGACCGCGTCGCGGAACTGCCGGACCAGGGCAGCGACACCGTGCTGGCAACGACAGGCCACTTCCTTGGCCCGGATGTGGAATGGCTGCTGCTCGAACCCGCCACCGGGGACATCTACGGGGTGGGCAACCCGCTCGCGAACGGCATCCGTGGCAATGAGGGGCGCAACCGGCTGATTGGCCATGCCGGGGACGACACGATCTGGGGCGGCGAGGGCAACGACCGCATCGAGGGCCGGGACGACGACGACCGGCTCCATGGCGAGGGCGGCACGGACGTCATCCTCGGCGGCAACGGCGCCGACATCGTCGATGGCGGGGTCGGCAGCGACACCCTCTACGGCGAGGACGGCAACGACAGCCTGTTCGGCGGCACCGATGCCATCACCGATTTCCTCTTCGGCGGGAACGGCGATGACTGGCTCGACGGCGGACCGGGCTACGACGCCATGTATGGCGGGCTCGGCAACGACATCTACGTCGCCTCCCAGCAGATCGAGGCGATCTACGAGAACCCGGGCGAAGGGTGGGACGCGGTCATCGCGCTTGGCGGGTCGGGCTTCGTGCTGCCGGACAATGTGGAGGAACTTTTCCTGTCCGGGCCGCTGACCGGCACCGGCAATGCGCTCTCCAACCGCATCACCGGCAGCGCGGGGGATGAGCGCCTGGTCGGCAAGGACGGCAACGACACCATCACGGGCGGTGGCGGGGACGACCTGATGTGGGGCGACGGGGGCGGCGACGCCTTCGTCTTCGGCCCGGGGTCGGGGGTGGACGCGATCCGCGACTTCGCCCCGGGGGAGGACCGGATCCTGCTGCAGGGCCTGCCCGTCGCGGATTTCGACGCGGTGCTGGCGGCGACGCGGGATGCGGCCGGCGGGGCGATCATCGACTTCTCGCCCATCGATGCGGTGCAGCTGACCGGCGTGGCGAAGGCCGCGCTGCATGCGACGGATTTCGTCTTCCTCGCGTGACCTTTCCTCCCCACATGGCGAACATGCCTCGCCAACCGACGGAGGACAGGATGATCGCACAGGCTGGACACGAGGCGGCCACGCTCGGCGGCGGCTGCTTCTGGTGCCTGGAGGCGGTGTACAAGGAATTGCGGGGCGTGGTCTCGGTGACCTCCGGCTATGCCGGCGGGCATGTCGAGAACCCCTCCTACGAGGAGGTCTGCGGCAAGAAGACCGGCCATGCCGAGGTGGTGCGGGTGGTCTTCGATCCCGGGGAATTGTCCTACGCGGACCTGCTGCGGGTCTTTTTCACCATCCACGACCCCACCACGAAGGACCGCCAGGGGGCGGATGTCGGTCCGCAATACCGATCCGTCATCTTCGCCCATTCGGACGAGCAGGCCGCGACCGCGCGCGCGGTGATGGCCGAGATCGCCCAGGCCGGCATCTGGGACGGGCCGCTGGTGACCGAGCTGGTGCCCGAGGCGCCCTTCTGGCCGGCCGAGCCTGAGCACCACGACTATTTCGCCCGCAACCCCTGGTCCGGCTATTGCCGGGCGGTGGTCGCGCCGAAGGTGCTGAAGTTCCGCAAGGCCTTCGCCGGCCGGCTGACGCGGCCGGCGGCCTGATCGGGAACCGAACCCCCATCATGGTTTCCAAAGGCCCCTTCGGCCTTTGGCGGGTGGGATCCGGGGAGGGCGGCGCCCTTCCCGCGGCCCGCCCCTGAGAGGATGAAGCGATGAAGCAAGACGACACCTATCCCGTGACCCGCACCGAGGCGGAGTGGCGCGACGCCCTCTCCCCCGAAGCCTTCCGCGTCCTGCGCCAGCACGGCACCGAGCGCCCCGGCACCTCCCCCCTCAACGACGAGAAGCGCCCCGGCACCTTCGCCTGCGCCGGCTGCGGCCAGTCTCTCTTCGATGCCGGAACGAAATACGAGAGTTGCTCCGGCTGGCCCTCCTTCTTCGCGCCCATCGACCAGGAGGCGGTCGGCACCCACACCGACCGTTCCTTCTTCATGACGCGGACCGAGGTGCACTGCTCGCGCTGCGGGGGCCATCTCGGCCACGTCTTCCCCGACGGCCCGGAACCGACGGGCCTGCGCTACTGCATGAACGGGGTGTCGCTGACCTTCGTGCCCAAGGGGGGGTGACGCCCATTCCGTGCTTGCGCCGGCCATCGCGGCGGCGCAGGTTCCGGCGCGACGGCCCCCCCCCGTGCCGTCGCCCTCGAACCCCCGGCAGAGTCTCATGCGCCGCCTCGCCGCCCTGCTCCTCCTTCCGTTCCTGCTGCAGGCCGGGCCGGCCGCGGCGGATCTCATCTACGTCCTGAATTCCGGGGACGCTTCCGTCTCCATCCTGGATGCCTTCACGCGACAGGAAGTCCGCCGCATCCCGATGTTGCGCGAGCCGCACCACCTGGTGCTTTCGCCCGACGGGCAGGACCTCCTGATCGCCGATTCCGGCGGCAACGAGATCTTCTTCATCGACCCGAACACCGGCGAGACGCGCCGGCGGGAGCGGATCTCGAACCCCTACCACCTCGCCTATTCGCCGGACGGGCGTTACCTCGTGGTGGCGAGCCTGCGGCGCAACCAGATCGACATCTACGACGCGCGGGGGCCGCAACTGGTCGCGCGGCTGCGCGCGCCGAGCAAGCCGTCCCACATCGCCTTCAGCCCCGACAGCCGGGCCGCCTATGTGACGCTGCAGGGCACCGGGATGGTGGCGGCGGTCAGCCTCGAGACGCACCAGATGCTGTGGGAGGCGCCGGTGGGGCGCGAACCCGCCGGCATCCTGTGGAACCGGGGCCGGCTGATCGTCGGCGTCATGGGCACCGACAGCTTCGCGGTGCTGAACCCCGGGACGCAGCAGGTGGAGCGCACCATCCCGGTCGGCCGCGGCGCGCACCAGGTCTTCATCTCGCCGGACGGCAGGTCGATCTGGGCCACCAGCCGGGTGCAGAGCCGGATCGCGGAGATCGATCCGGATACCCTCGATGTGCGGCGCATCATCGACCTGCCGGGCGGGCCGGACGACATCGCCTTCGACCCGGACGGGCGGCTCTGGACGACGCTGCGCTGGGCCGGGCGGATCGCGCGGCTCGACCCCCGCACGGGCGAGGCGGAGCTGATCCGCGTGGGGCGCAGCCCGCACGGCATCTTCATCCAGCCGCGCCGTGGCGAGCGGTAGGCGGCGCCGCGCGCTCGCGGGCCTTGCGCTGGCGCTTGGCGTGGCCGCGCTGCCGGCCGCGGCGCAGGCGCCCGCGCCGTGCCGGGCCGGAACCGTCTACCTGACGATCGACACCGGCTGGGGGCGGGAAGCCGAGCGGATCGCCGGGATCCTGAAGCGCCACGACGTGCGCGCGACGCTCTTCGTCGCCAATGAGCCGACCTACACCGGCGAGCGCAGCCTCGGCCCCGGCTGGGCCGCCTTCTGGCGCGCCCGGGTGGCCGAGGGCCATGTCTTCGCGACCCATACCGACCGCCACTGGTATTTCCACGGCGATGCCGGGCCGGGGCGGGTGCGCTACGTCTCCCGCGCGCGGGAGGGTTCTGAGGTGCTCGACCAGGCGGCGCTGTGCCGCGAGCTCGCCCGCCCGATCGAGCGGCTGCGGCAGGTCGCACCCGATGCCGTGGTGCTGCCGCTGTGGCGCGCGCCGGGCGGCATCACCACGCCCAACGCCATCCGCATGGCCGAGGCCTGCGGCCTGCACCACCAGCGCTGGACCGCCAACGGCTTCCTCGGCGACGAGCTGTCGAGCGAGGCGCATCCCAATGCGGAACTCGCCCGCCGCGCCATCGCCAATACCCGGGACGGCGAGGTGCTGGTCATGCACTGGGGCATCCGCAGCCGCCGGGACCCCTTCGCCAATGTGCTGGAGGAGGTGATCGCCGGCCTCCAGGCGCGCGGCTTCTGTTTCGCCACCCTGCCGCCCGAGGGGCGGCGCTAGGCTGAACCCGCCATGTTCGAACCGCTGATCAACCTGCACGACACCGTCACCGGCTGGCTGTTCGAGACCCTGCTACAGCCGGCGCTCTACCAGGCGGGGCTGATGGAATATGCCGACGACGCCTTCGCCTGGCTCGACTTCGCGCTGTTCGGCGTGATGTCGATCGTCGTCGTCGTCCTGGTGTGCCGCCCGCTCGAGGCGTGGCGGCCGGTCGAGCCCGTGACCGACCGCCGGGCGATCCGCACCGACATCCTCTATACGCTGCTCGCCCGGCTCGGCGTGCTGCCGCTGCTCGCCTTCGTGCTGCTGTCCTGGCTCGATGGCTGGTGGGAAGCGGCCCTGGCGGATGCCGGCTTCGTGGCGCCGACCCTCGAGACGCTGATCCCGGGCCTGCGCGGGATGCCCCTGCTGGCCTTCGCGCTCTACGTCGTGATCCTCGATTTCGGCGAATATTGGCGGCACCGGCTGCAGCACAGCATCCGCTGGTGGTGGGCGCTGCATTCCATCCACCACGCCCAGCGCCAGATGACCTTCTGGACCGACGACCGGAACCATATCCTCGACGAGGTGCTGGCGGCGCTCTGGTTCGGCGCCATCGCGCTGCTGATCGGCGTGCCCCCGGGGCAGTTCCCGATCCTGGTGATGATCATGCGGCTGGCGGAAAGCCTGAGCCACGCCAATGTCCGCCTGTCCTTCGGGCGGATCGGGGAACGGCTCGTCGTCTCCCCGCGCTTCCACCGGCTGCACCACGGGGTGCTGTCCACCGCCGGCCACGGGAAGAACTACGCGGTGCTGCTGCCGGTCTGGGACTGGATCTTCGGCACCGCCGATTTCCACCGCGACGTCTATCCGCGCACCGGCGACCCGGATTCGCCCGAGGCGCTGGCGACCGGCGGCTGGCTGCGCCAGCAGGCCGTCGGGCTGAAGCGCATGGCCGGGGCGATCTTCCGCCGCACGGCCTGACGCCGAAGGGGCAGAAGCCCCGCCCCGTCCTGTGGCCGCCGGGCGAGGTGCCCGCGAAGGCGGGGGTGGTGACCGGCAGCACCTGGACCACGTTGCCGCCGGCGACGGGACGCCGCCGGCGGGTGGGGGGCGGGCGGACCCGCCCGCCCCCCGTCGCCCGGGATCAGCCCTGCTTCGTCGGCACGGCTACGAAGAGAGAGCGCCCCTCCCGGACGATCTGAAGGGCCAGCGGACCCGAGGCGCCCTCGCGGATGGCGCGGGCCGCCTGCTCGGGGTTCGCCACCGTCTGGTTGCCGACGCGGGTGATCACGTCGCCCGGGCGCAGGCCGGCGGCGGCGGCGCGGCTGTCCGGCCGGACCTCGGCCACCACGGCGCCGTTGGTGTCGCGCGACAGGCCGAGCTGCTGGCGTGCCCCGTCGTCCAGCGGCGCCAGCGCGACACCGACCTGGCCCTGGCCGCCCGCCTGCTCGGCACCGCCGCCGGCAGGCGTCTTGTCGGTCAGCGTGGCGAGGGTCGCGTGCAGTTCCTGCGGCTCGCCGTTGCGCAGCACGGTCAGGGTGACCGCGGTGCCGGGGCGGACCGCGGCGACGGAGCGCGCGAGGTCGCGCTGGTCGCTCACCTGGTGACCGTCGAGGGAGGTGATCACGTCGCCCGCCTGCAGGCCGGCACGGGAGGCCGGGCTGTCCGGCGTCACCTCGGCGACCAGCGCGCCCTTGGAGGAGGGCACGCGCAGCGCCTCGGCCAGCGTCGGCGTCACCGCCTGGGTCGTGGCGCCGAGGAAGCCGCGCTCCACATGGCCATTCTCGCGCAGCTGGGCGACCACCGTGCGGACCATGTTGGACGGGATCGCGAAGCCGATGCCGACCGAGCCGCCGGAGGGCGAGTAGATCGCCGTGTTCACCCCGATCACGCTGCCGTCCAGGCCGAAGAGCGGGCCGCCCGAGTTGCCCTGGTTGATGGGCGCGTCGATCTGCAGGAAGTCGTCATAGGGGCCGGCGCCGATGTTGCGGCCGCGGGCCGAGACGACGCCCGCCGTGACGGTGCCGCCGAGGCCGAAGGGGTTGCCCACGGCCACCACCCAGTCACCCGGCCGCGCGCGGTCGGAATCACCGAGGTTCAGGAAGGGAAGCGCGGAGCCCGCCTCGACCTTCAGCAGCGCGAGGTCGGTGCGCGGGTCGCGGCCGACGATGCGGGCTTCGAGGTTGCGGCCGTCATCGAGGGTCACGCGGACTTCGCTCGCGTCCTGCACCACGTGGTTGTTGGTGACGACATAGCCGGCCGGATCCACCACGAAGCCCGAGCCGAGCGCGCGCGCGGCGCCGTGGCCCTGGCCCTCGCCACCGAAGTAGCGCCGGAAGTTGCGGTCCTGCTGGGAGCCCGGCGCGAAGGGGGACAGCCGGTTCTCGACGTTGCGGGTGGTGGTGATGGTCACCACCGCCGGGCGGACATGGGCGACGAGGTCGGCAAAGCCGGGCAGGGCGGTCTGGCCGACGGCAGGGGCGGTGATGGCCGGCGCCTGGACGCCTTCGGCATGGGCGCCGCCGCCCTGCCAGAAGGCGAAGCCGCCCAGCGCGGTGCCGGCCATGAGCAGCGCGGCGAAGGCGGCGCTGCGGCGGCGGCTGGAACGATTGGTCATCTGCGGTCTCCTGAAGGGCGGCCCGTTCGGGGCCGCGACAGCCCGCACTCTCGGGCGTGGACCGTGGAGGGGCCGCCCGCCTGTCCATGACAGACGTGTCAGAAAGCGCCGGACCGCCGTCAGCCGCCCGCGAGGGCGAGGCGCATGGTCGCGCCGAGGCCGCCCGGGCCGTCCAGCACCTCGAAGCGCCCGCCATGCAGCCGCGCGGTGGCGGCGACGAGGGCCAGGCCGAGGCCGGTGCCCGGGGTGTGCCGGCTCGCGTCGAGGCGATGGAAGCGGCGGGTGACGGCCTCGCGTTCCGCCGGCGGGATGCCGGGCCCGTCGTCGGTCACCTCGATGACCGGCCCGGCGGCGAGCCGCAGCCGGACATGCGGCCCGCCATGGACCAGCGCGTTGTCGAGCAGGTTGGCCAGGGCCTGGCGGAGCAGGGCGCCATCCCCGTCCATCCCGAGGTTCGGCGCGATGTCGCAGGCGAGGCTCCGGCCCGCTTCCTCGGCGGCCGGGGCATAGACCTCGGCGACCGACGCGACCAGCGCGGAGAGATCGACATGGCGGAATTCCGCCCGCGGCGCGCCGCTTTCCGCCCGCGCGATCCGCAGCAGCGCGGCGAAGGTCGCGAGCACCTGGTCGAGCTCGGCGAGGGAGTCCTCGAGCGTCGCGGCGTCGGCCTCCGGGTTGCGGGCATCCGCAAGTGCCGATTCGATCCGCTGGCGCAGCCGCGCGAGCGGGGTGCGCAGGTCGTGGGCGATGTCGTCGGTGACCTGGCGCTGCGCCTGCATCAGCGCCTCGATCCGCCCGAGCATGGTGTTGAGGGTGCCGGTCAGGCGGTCGAACTCGTCGCCTTCCCCGGCCTGGGGCAGGCGGCGGGAGAGGTTGCCGTCCATGATGGCGCGCGCCGCCGCGCCGACGCCGGACAGCCGCCGTTCGATCCGGCGGGCGGCGAGGTAACCGAGCAGCAATGCGATCAGAGCCGCGATGCCGGCGGCGAGGGCCGGCGCCCAGGCGAGGCGCGTCGCGGCCCGCGTGATGGGGGCGAGGTCCGCGGCGAGGATCAGGTTCAGCCCCGAGGGGAGGATGGCGCCGAGGGCGCGCACGCCGGCATCGCCCGTGCCGCCGGGGAAGGTCGCGAAGCCGCGCAGGACCGGCGGCCGGATGCCCGGGAAGTTGCCCGCGATCGGCGTGCCGTCGATGGTCTGCAGCAGCACCAGGATCGGCCCCTGGCGCCGCGCGACGGCGCGCGCCTGCTCGGCGAGGCCGGCGATGCCCAGGACCTCGTATTCGCGCATCATCGCCTCGGCCTCGGCGACCAGGGCGAGGTCGCGCTGCTGGCGCAGCTCCTGTTCGGCCGCGTACCAGACCCAGCCGGCGCCGAGCAGGGAGGCGAACAGCATCAGGGCGGCCGCGGCGAGTGCGGCGCGGAGTGCGAAGCTGCGGCGCATCACGCCTTCGGGCTGCGCGGCTCGAGCACGTAGCCCGCGCCGCGCACCGTGCGGATGGCGGGTGCCTCGCCGGGGGCCTCGAGCTTGCGGCGCAGCCGGCTGACATGCACGTCCACCACGTTGGTCGTGGGGTCGAAGGAGAAGTCCCAGACCTTCTCGAGCAGCATGGTGCGGGTCAGCACCATGCCGGGGTTGCGCATCATGAACTCGAGCAGCCGCCATTCGGTCGGCAGCAGCTCGAGCACGCGCCCCCGGCGGGTGGCGACGCGCTGGAGGAGATCCATGCGGATGTCGCCGACCTCGAGCACGGTCTGCGCGGCGGACGGCGCCGCCGGGCGGCGGGCCAGGGCGCGCACGCGCGCGCGCAGCTCGGCGAAGGCGAAGGGCTTGGCGAGGTAGTCGTCGGCGCCGGCCTCGAGCCCCTCCACCCTGCGGTCCACGTCGCCGAGTGCCGTCAGCATCAGCACCGGGGTCCCGATATCCGAGGCCCGGATGGCCCGCACGATGGAAAGGCCGTCCGGGCCCGGCAGCATCCGGTCGGTGACGATCACGTCGAAGGGTTCGTTGAGGGCGAGGAACAGCCCGTCCTTGCCGGTGCGGGCCACGTCGACCACGAAGCCTTCCTCGGTCAGGCCCTTGGCCACGTAGTCCGCGGTGGCGCGGTCGTCCTCGATGACCAGGATGCGCATTCCGGCCGCGTCTCCTGAAGCCCGGCGAAGCTTGGGGGATGAAAGGGCGGCGATGGTGGGCCGGGGCCGGGCGCGCGTCCAGGGGGGGCCGGCTCCCTTCGCCGTGGGGGCGCGCGCCCCCCGGGGGGAAGTCGGGGGTCAGGGGGCGCGCGGCGGCGATAGTCGGCCGCCGGTGGAACCATCGCGCCGCGATGATGGAGGCGGGGCGCGTGCGGGGATGACAAGCGCGTCATCATCGGTGGGGTGGGGCTCCGGCACGTCCCGTGCTTCCTTGCGCGCCGCCAGGGCGCTTTTCGATCAGCCGGCGCCGGCCGGTGCCGGCTCCGACAGGCAGGTCGGAAAACGCTCCAACCAACCGGACGACGCGCTGCCATGACCTCCCTGTTTCCCCTCTTCGGCGCCGGGCGCCGCCGCTTCGACAGCCTGAGCCCGCAGGAGATCCTCGCCCTCGCCATCTCCTCGGAGGAGGAGGACGGCAACATCTACGCTCTCTATGCGAGCCGCCTGCGCGAGCATTTCCCGGCCTCGGCGGAGATCTTCGACGCCATGGCGGCCGAGGAGAACGATCACCGGCGCCGGCTCATCGACCTCTACCGCGCCCGCTACGGGGACCTGATCCTGCCGATCCGCCGCGAGCACGTGGCGGATTTCTACCAGCGCCGGCCGGTCTGGCTGGTCGAGAACCTCGGCCTGGACCGCATCCGCGCCGAGGCCGAGGCGATGGAGCAGCAGGCCAGGGCCTTCTACCTGGCGGCCGCGGCCCGCAGCACGGATGCCGAGGTGCGCCGGCTGCTCGGGGACCTCGCGGAAGCCGAGGCGCATCACGAGGAGGACGCGGCCCGCCTGACCGAGGGCGTCACCGCCGGCAAGGCCGGGTCGGAGGAGGAGGCCGTCGCCAAGCGGCAGTTCATCCTGACCTGGGTGCAGCCGGGGCTGGCGGGCCTGATGGACGGCTCGGTCTCGACGCTGGCGCCGATCTTCGCCACCGCCTTCGCGACGCAGAACCCGGCGACGACCTTCGTGGTCGGCCTCTCGGCCTCGCTCGGCGCGGGCATCTCGATGGGCTTCACCGAGGCGGCGCACGACGACGGCAGGCTGTCCGGGCGCGGGTCGCCGGTGAAGCGCGGCCTTGCCTCGGGCGTCATGACGGCGCTCGGCGGGCTGGGGCACGCGCTGCCCTACCTGATCCCGCATTTCTGGACCGCGACGGCGATCGCGCTGGTGGTGGTGTTCTTCGAGCTCTGGGCGATCGTATGGATCCAGAACCGCTACATGGAAACGCCGATCGGCCGGGCGATGTTCCAGATCCTGCTGGGCGGCGGCCTGGTGCTGGCGACCGGCATCCTGATCGGCGGGTCCTGAGGGAACGCGCCATGCGCGCAGTTCCATGTGCGGCACCGGCCCGCCCCCCCCGCCCGGCCACCCATCCAGGATTCTGCCGTTGGGTGATCGGGCGGGGATGCGGGCCGGTGGCGGCATTTCCAGACGGGCTTTCTGCCCATCAGGGCAGCAGGTAGGAGAGCGCGAGCCCGGCCAGGGCGCAGGCCCCGAGCGTCCGCGCGAGGCCGAGCCGCAGGCCGAACAGCAGCGCGGCGGCGAGCAGCGCCAGCGCCAGCGCCGCCGGCTGCAGCGTGCCCGGCACCGGCAGGTCGATCGCCGCCGGGCCGAGCGGCAGGCGGCGGACCTCGGCGAAGATCACGCGCAGGCCGAACCACAGGGCGAGGTTGGCGATGACGCCGACCACCGCCGCCGTCACCCCGGCCAGCGCGCCCTTCAGGCGGGGCTGGTGGTGCATCCGCTCGACGAAGGGTGCGCCGAGGAAGATCCAGGCGAAGCAGGGCGCGAAGGTGACCCAGAGCGTCAGCAGCGCGCCGCCGAGGCCGCCGAGGATGCCGCCATCGTGATAGCCGGCGAGGAAGCCGACGAATTGCAGCACCAGGATCAGCGGGCCGGGCGTGGTCTCGGCGAGGCCGAGCCCGGCCAGCATCTCGGGCGCCGTCAGCCAGCGGTAGTGCTCCACGGCCTCCTGCGCGACATAGGCGAGCACCGCATAGGCGCCGCCGAAGGTGACGACCGCCATCTTGGAGAAGAACCAGGCGACGTCGCCCCACAGCGGCGTGCCCATCAGCAGCACCACCGGCCAGATCCAGAGCGCCAGCGTGAGCAGGCCCGCGCGCCGCGCCGCCGGCGCCAGGCGCGCGATGCGCCCGGGCTCGGCGGCCAGCGCGGCGTCGAGCAGGGCCGGCGGGCCGTCCTTCGCGCCGGCCGGGCCGGTGGCGGCGAAGGCGCCCGGCAGGACGAACCCCATCGTCAGCGCCGCCAGCACCACGAGAGGGAAGGGGGCGGCAAAGGCGGCCAGGGCGACGAAGGCGGCGGCGGCCAGCAGCCAGGCCATGGCCCCGTGCAGGGCGCGCTTCGCGACGCGCAGCAGCGCCTCGATCACCACCACCAGCACGGCGCATTTCAGGCCGAAGAACAGCGCGGCGACCATCGGCACCGCCCCGAGCGTCGCGTAGATCACCGAGAGCGCGAGCATGACCGCTGCACCGGGCAGGACGAAGAGCACGCCGGCGGCGACGCCGCCCTTCACCCCGTGCATCAGCCAGCCGAGATAGGTCGCGAGCTGCGTCGCCTCCGGCCCGGGCAGGAGCATGCAGAAGTTCAGCGCATGGAGGAACCGCGCGTCGGAGACCCAGCGGCGCTCGTCGACCACCTCCCGGTGCATGACGGCGATCTGCGCCGCCGGCCCGCCGAAGGAGAGCAGGCCGACGCGCAGCCAGACGCGGAGCGCGGCGGCGAAGGTCGGGAAGGAAGGGTCGGACATCGCGGCGAGGATGCCGCCGGCGCCCGGCGCTGGCCAGGGCGGCCGCGTGACGACCGGCGCTATTCGGCCGCGAGCAGGCTCTGCCCGGGCTGCAGCCGCGTGAAGGCGACCGGCTGCCAGTCGAGCGCGATCGCCCCGTCCCGCAGCGTGACGCGGGTGGCGGCGAGGCCGGCGGCGTCCGGGGCGGTATGGGGGAAATCCTCGCGCCAGTGGGCGCCGCGGGATTCCTCGCGCGCCCGCGCGGCGGCGACGATGGCGCGGCTGACAAGAAACTGCGACTTGAGGTTCAGCCAGTCGTGCCAGGTGAGGTTGAAGGCGTGGTCGCGCCCGTCCACGCCGGCCGCCTCCGTCTCCGCCTCCAGCGCGTCGAGGCCCGAGGCGGCCTCGGCGAGGCCCGCCGCATCCCGCAGGATGCCGGCCTTGTCCCACATCAGGTCGAGCAGCGCGTCGCGGATCGGGGAGAGGTTCCTGGCCGGGCGCGCGAAGGGGGCGTGGACGAAGGCGGCGGCCTCGTCGAGCGCCGTCTCGTCCGGGTCCTCGAAGGCGCCCTCCCTCGGCACCCAGGCGCCCATGCTGTCGCCGGCGATGCCGCCGAAGACGGTCGAGTTCGCGACGCCGTTGCCGCCGAGGCGGTTGGCGCCGTGCACGCCGCCGGTGTCCTCGCCGGCGGCGAAGAGGCCGGGCAGGTCGGTGCTGCCGTCGGCGCGGAACACCACGCCGCCCATCATGTAGTGCGCCGTCGGCACCACCGGCACGCGGCCGCCCGCGAGGTCGAAGCCGTTGTCGGCGCAGCGCTCGACCATGCCCTTGAACTCGCGCCGCACGCGGTCGGGGCCGAGATGGGCCATTTCGATCCAGAGGCCGCCTTCGGGATTGACGTTGCCGGCGAGGATCTCGCGCTGCATCGAGCGGGAGACGATGTCGCGCGTCGCGCGCTCGTTGCGCGGGTCGTATCTGTGCATGAAGCGCCGGCCGTCGCCGCCCAGCAGGTAGCCGCCGGCGCCGCGCAGCCCTTCCTCGATGATGGTGCCGGTCATGCGGGTGCCCGGCCCGGCGAGCACGCCGGTCGGGTGGAACTGCACCATCTCCATGTCGCGCAGCGGCAGGCCCGCGCGCAGCGCCATGGCCATGCCGTCGCAGGCCTTGTCGCCCGAGGGCGTGTGGTACTTGTACATGGTCGGGCCGCCGCCGGTGCCGAGCAGCACCGCCTTCGCCTGCACGAAGACCAGGCCGCCCGTACGCATGTCGATCAGCAGCACGCCCGAGATGCGCGCGCCGTCCTTCGAGCGGATCAGCGCGACGGCGCGGTGTTCCTCGAGGCGCGCGATGCCGCGCGCCCAGACCTGTTCGGCGAGGCGGTTGACGATCTCGATCCCCGTCAGGTCGCCCTTGTGCACCGTGCGGTCGAAGGTCTGCCCGGCGAAGGCCTTCTGGTGGATGGTGCCGTCGGGGTTGCGGTCGAAGAAGCAGCCCCAGCGGTTCTCGAGTTCCCGGATGCGCCGCTGCGCGCCGACCACCAGCGTCCAGGCGAGATCCTGGTCGTTCAGCCACTTGCCGCCGTCGAGCGTGTCCATGAAGTGGCGCTCGGCGGAATCGCCGGCCGCGATCGCGACGTTGTAGCCGCCCTGGACCATGCGGGTGCAGCCGCACTTCCCGAGCAGGCCCTTCACCGCGATGGTCACCTCGAGCCCCGGCGCCGCGTCCTTCGCGTGCAGCGCGGCGAGCAGCCCGGCGCCGCCCGCGCCGAGGACGAGGATGTCGGTGCGGCGGCGCTCGATCATCGCGGGCCTCGCGGGCTGTTGGGGACGCCGCAGCGGCAGTCCTCTCCGGAGGCCGCGCCGGGGCCGGCGGAGGGCGCAGGCCCCGCGACGATCACGTCGCGGCCGCCGGCGGTCCCGTGGAACAGGATGGCCGTCCCGACGCGGCCGGCCGGCGGCGGCAGGGCCTGGAGCAGCAGGACCAGCGGCAGGACGGCGAGGAACATCAGGCGGCGCCCAGCTTCGCGAGCACCGCCTGGCGACGCCTCGCGGCTTCCTCGTTCACCGCCGCGTAGAGGCTGCCGCCATGGGAATCCATCGCCACCAGCAGCGGGCCGAAGCCCTTGATGCGGAACTTGTAGAGGCTCTCGGGGTTGAGGTCGTCGAGATCGACATCCTCCACCGCCTCGATCCAGGTCGTCTCCAGCGCCGCGGCGCCGCCGACCACGGCGAGGTAGGCGCCGCCGAGGTCCTTGAACGCCTGCAGCGAGCCGTCGCGCAGCCCGCCCTTGCCGATGATGATGCGCACGCCCTCGCGTTCCATCAGCGGCCGCGTGAAGCGTTCCATGCGGTCGGAGGTGGTGGTGCCGACGCAGACCGCCTCGTAGCCCGAATGGTTGGTGCCGGAACGGTCCACCTTGCGCAGGTTCGGCGCAGTGTGGATCACGGCATGGCCGCGCAGGTCGAACCTGGTCCGCCGGCCATGGTCGAACATGTGGATCTGCGTTGCGTCGCGGATGCCGAAAAGGGTCTCCTCGAGCGTCACGGTGTCGCCGGCCCGCAGCGCGCGGACCTGCTCCTCGGTGATCGGCATGGCGAGGACGTGGTGCGTCATGACGCGTTCTCCTGGGCCGGCCAGTCGCCGCAGGCCGCGGCGGCCAGCGCGGTGCCGGTCAGACGATAGAAGACCTTGCCCAAGGGGGCGACGCCGAGCCGGGCATAGAAACCCTGGGCGCGGCCGTTGGTGCCGTCGGTCGTCCAGTCCACCCGGGTATAGCCCTGCGCCACGGCGAACTGCATGGCCGCCGTCATCAGTGCCCGGCCGACGCCGCTGCCGCGGTGGGCGGACCCGATATAGATGTCCTTCAGCAGCAGGCCCCAGGTCAGGTCGTAGGCGGGGAAGAAGCCGGACAGCGAGGCGAAGCCCACTGCGACATTGCCGCGCCGCGCCACCAGGCAGAAAGGACCGGCGCGCCCCCCGGGCGCGGTCAGCGCCTCGGCGGCGTCGGCGAGCGTCCTGACGTCGCGCCGCTCGGCATAGTGCTGGGCCATGTCCGCGAGCAGGGCGATGAGCGCCGTGCGGTCCGCCGGCCCGGCCTGGCTGACCGTGGTCATCAGAACCCGATCCGGATGCCTTCGGGGGTGAAGGTCGCGCTGGCGCGCCGGGCCGAATGGCACTGGATGTTGACGGCGACGGGGTTCATCGTGATGTGCGTCGCCGCCGTCTCCACATGCACGGCGAAGGCGGTGGAATCCCCGCCCAGGCCCTGCGGGCCGATGCCGAGGCTGTTCACGGCTTCGCTGAGTTCCGCTTCCAGCTTCGCGCCCTCGGCATCCGCGCAGGCGGTCCCGAGGGGGCGGGTCGCGGCGACTTTGGCGAGGTGCATGCAGAGGTCGGAGGTGCCGCCGACGCCGACGCCGACGATGGTCGGCGGGCAGACCTTGCCGCCGGCCTGGATCACCCGGTCCACCACGAAGCGCTTCACGGCCGCGACGCCGTCCGCCGGGATCAGCATCTGCAGGAAGGATCCGTTCTCGGAACCCGAGCCCTTGGGAATCATCTCGAGCCGCAACTCGCGCTCGGCATCGGTGAAGTCGATGTTGATCACGGGCACGCGCTCGCCGCAGGAGGTGTGCCCGTTCTTCCGCGTGATGGGGTGCACGACCGAGGAGCGCAGCGGGTGTTCGCGCGTCGCGCGCGCCGTGCCGGTCGCGATGGCCTGCTTCAGCGCCCAGCCGTCCACCTGCACGTTGCGCCCGATCAGCACGTTGAAGATCGGGATGCCGGTGTCCTGGCAGAGCAGGTTGTCCATCCGTTCCGCGACGCCGATGTTCTCGATCATCGTCGCGAGGATGGTCTTCGCGGTCGTGTCGGTCTCGGTGGCGTCGAGCCGCGCGAAGCCTTCCTTGATGTCGTCCGGCAGCACCTTGCAGGCGCGGATGTAGAGGAGCTTCGCGGCTTCCTCGATCGCCCCGGGTTCCACCCGCAGGGGTTCGACCCCCGGCTTCGTCATCAGCGTCATGGCGCCTTGCCTCCTCCCTCAGATCACGAGCGACAGGCCCGAGACGAAGAGCAGCCCCAGCAGTACCACCCGGAACGCTTCCGCGGGCAGGGCCTGATAGGCCTTGATACCAAGATAGGTCCCGACGGCGAGCGCGGGGAGGGCCATCAGCAACGACCAGCCGGCCCGGGCGTCGAAGAAGCCGGCACCGGCCAGGGCGAGCACCGCCGCGGCCTGCATCACCAGGATGAAGGGCTGGAAGATGGCCCGCGCCTCGTCCTTCCGCATGCCCTTGAGGTCGGTCCACATGGTCGGCAGCGCCCCGGAGAAGCCGCCGATGCCGCCCAGCATCCCGCCGGCGAAGCCGACCGCGGCGTCGGCCGCCCGGCCGGCCCGGATCCGCGGCGGGTCCAGGCGCAGCGCGATGCGGGCGAGCATGTAGCCGCCATAGGCCACGAGCAGCAGCCCGATGCCGAACTTGATGCTCGCCCCGTCGGCCATGCGCAGCACGGCCACGCCGAGCGGCGTGCCGGCCAGCCCGGTCACGAGGAAGGGCAGGAGTTCGCGCCACCGGATCGCCTTCCACACCGCGCCCACCGTGCCGAGCTGGATCAGCAGGGAGCTGAGGACCAGCACCGGCGCCGTCTGCTGCGGCGGCAGGACGTGGAAGAGGATGCCGGCGGCGACCAGGTTGAAGGAGAACCCGGCCACGCCCGAGCAGAAGGCGGCCACGAAGCAGGCGCCCACCAGGGCGGCGATGTCAAAGGACATTGAGCAGGAACGCGAGGCCGGCGAAGACCGCGACGCCGGCCGACAGCGCCACCATGTCCTTCTGCCGCTTCCGCCAGCCGAGGAATTCCAGCGCCATCACCCGCAGCCCGCCGGCCAGGTGCGCGGCGAGCAGGACCACGAGGCCGGTCTCCGCGAGCTTCACGAGAGGGTTCTCGGTCCAGCGCAGGAAACCCTCGAAGCGCGCCTCGCCGGAAATGGCGGTGCCGAGCGCCCAGAAATGCAGCGGCAGGAACAGCGCGAGCAGCAGTCCCGAGATCCGGTGGACGACGAAGGCGAGGTAGGTCGGATGCGAGCGCGGGCGGAGATCCATCACGCGAACAGCCCGTAGGCGGCGCGGATGCCGAAGCCCGCGGCGAGGAGGCCGATCGCGACCCAGGCGAGGTCGGCCCCGCGCCCGCGCAGGCCGATCGTCTCGGCCGCGATGTTGCGCAGCCCGATCGCGCCATGCAGCCCGGCACAGAGCGCGAAGACCGCGTAGAAGGCGAACCAGGCGAGGTTGCCCTGGACCCGGCCGAGGATCTCGGCGGCCGAGAGTCCCCCGCGCACCGCCCCGATGATGGTGACGAGATGCACCAGGACGGCGAGCGCGAGCACCATCGCGGTCAGCCGCTGCACCACCCACAGATGCGTCTGGCCGCGCGTGCTCACCGGCGCCCCAGCAGCGTGTCCCAGAACAGGGTCCGCTTCAGCCCGGCGATCGCCGCGGAGGGATCGAGGTTCTTCGGGCAGCGTTCCGTGCAGGACTGGGTGGAATGGCAGGAATGGCAGCCGGCATCGCCGGCCACCGCCTCCAGGCGATCCCGCCGCGCGCCGTCGCGCACGTCGTTCACCAGCGTCCAGGCCCGGTTGAGCGCCGCGGGGCCGAGATAGTCGCCGTTCCACGACACCACGTCGCAGGAGGCGTAGCAGACGGCGCAGCCGATGCACTCGATGCCGGCATCGGCCTCCCTGCGGGCCTTCGAGGTCGGCGGCACGACGGCGAATTCCTCCGGCACCGCGCCGTCCGGCATGTCCTTCGGCGCGAAGCGGCCATGGGCGCGCTGCCACTTGTCGAAGAAGGGCGTCAGGTCGGCGGCGAGGTCGCGGATCACCGGCAGGTTCGCGAGCGGGCGCAGTTCCAGCGCGCCATCCGCGCCGACGACCTTGCGCACATGCGTCCGGCAGGTCCAGCGCGCGCGCCCATTCACCGTCATGGCGCAGGATCCGCACATGCCGACGCGGCAGGCGAAGCGATAGGCGAGGGAGGGATCGAGTTCGCGCTGGATGTGCGTGACGACGTCGAGCACCGTCTGGTTCTCGCGCGCCGGCACCTCGTAGCGGGCGAAGGCGCCATCCTCGCCGCCGCGCCAAACGCTCACTGTCAGGCTGGCCGGTTCGGCCATGGTCGCCCCTCTCCCGTCGCGGGCGAGACTAGCGGCGCTGGACAGGCTGTCCAGCCCGTGGCGAGGTTCGCGCGACCCCGAGGGAGGACACGATGGGCGAGACGATCCGCGGCGCGGACATCCTGGTGCAGGCGCTGAAGCAGGCGGGGGTGAGCCGCGTCTTCAGCCTCTCCGGCAACCACATCATGCCGCTCTACGACGCGCTGCTCGGCTCGGGCATCGGCATCGTGCACACGCGCCACGAGGCGGCGACGGTGCACATGGCCGATGCCTGGGCGCGGCTGACCGGCGAATGCGGCGTCGCGCTGGTGACGGGCGGGCAGGGGCATACCAATGCCGTCGCCGGCCTGCCGACGGCGCTGGCGGGCGAGGTGCCGGTGCTGCTGCTCTCGGGCCATGCGCCGCTCGGCGAGCTCGGCCTCGGGGCCTTCCAGGAGCTCGAGCAGGCGCGGATGGCCTCACCGCTCGTGAAGCATGCCGCGACGGCGGGCGCGACGGCGAGGCTCGGCGCCGATGTCGCGCGCGCGATCCGCATCGCGCGGTCCGGGCGGCCGGGGCCGGTGCATCTCTCGCTGCCGACCGATGTGCTCGAGGCGCGGATCGAAGCGCCCGCGGCGCCGGCGCCCGAGGCTTTCGCGCCGCAGCCGATGACGCTTCCGGCGGAAAGCGCGGCGGCGATCGCGGCCATCGTCGCCGCGGCGGAACGGCCCGTGCTGATC
>JAFADX010000284.1 GCA_023424475.1 Pseudomonadota bacterium | reverse complement strand
GCCCAGGCCGATGCCGACGCCAAGGCCGCCGCGCTGAATGCCCGGCTGAACGCCCAGATCGGGGAGGCCGAGGCGCGTATCGACGCGGCGCGCGCCGCCGCGATGGGGGCCATCCGCGGCGTCGCCGCCGACACGGCCGAGGCGCTGGTCGCCAAGCTCGTCGGCCGCGCCGACCGCGCCGCGGTGGATGCCGCCGTCGGCAATGCGCTCGCCGTGCAGGGGAGGGCCTGATGCACCATTACGAGCACTTCTGGCTCAATCCGAAGTTCTGGGTCGCCGTCGCCTTCGTCATCTTCTTCCTGCTGCTGGGCAGGAAGATCTGGGGGGCGCTGGCCGGCGCGCTCGACGGCAAGGCCGAGAACATCCGCCGCCAGCTGGCCGAGGCCGCCGAACTTCGCGCGCAGGCCGAGCAGATGCTCGCCGATGCCGAGGCCGAACGCGCCGCGGCGGCCAGGGAAGCCGAGGAGCTGCTGGCCAGCGCGCGGTCCGAAGCCGAGCGCCTGGCCGCCGCCGCCGCCGCCGAGGCCGAGGCCTCCGCCAAGCGCCGCGAGCGGATGGCGATGGACCGCATCGCCGCAGCCGAAGCGTCGGCCGTGGCCGAGGTGCGCAACGTCGCGGCCGACATCGCCGCCGTCGCCGCGCGCGACGTGATCGCGAAGACGCACGACGCGGCCGCGGATGCGGCGCTGGTGAACCAGGACCTCGCGGATCTGCCGAAGGCGCTGCGGGCCGCCTGACCCGACCCGCCGCACTGCAACATGAAACGGGGTGCCCGCCGCAAGGCCGGCACCCCTTTTTCATGGCCGGCGACGACGCCATGGCCTTCCCCTGAGCCGCATGATGGCGCAAGCATGCGACCCTCGTGTTCAGGACTTTTGGGGGCATCCGCATGTCAATCCGTCTCACCCTCGCCGCCGCGCTGCTCGCCGGCAGCGCCTTCACCGCCCAGGCCAACACCTTCCGCTGGGCCAATGACGGCGACACCAACTCGATGGATCCGTATGCGCGGCAGGAAACCTTCCTGCTGTCGTTCAACTCCAACATCTACGAGCCGCTGGTGCGCCGGAACGCGCAGATGCAGGTGGAACCGGCCCTTGCCGAGCGCTGGGAGAACCCCTCCCCCACCGTCTGGCGCTTCCACCTGCGCCGCGGCGTGAAGTTCTCCGACGGCACGCCCTTCACCGCCGACGACGTGGTGTTCAGCGCCGAGCGCGCCCGCGCGCAGGGATCGAACATCCAGGGCGTGCTCGCCTCGGTGAAGGAGATCCGGCGGGTCGACGACCACACCGTCGACTTCGAGACCAATGTCCCGAATCCGATCCTGCTCCAGGAGATCACCAACTGGGGCATGATGTCCCGCGCCTGGGCGACCCAGCACAACGCCGAGCGCGCGGCCGACATGACCTCCCGCCAGGAGAACTTCGCCACCCGCAACGCGATGGGCACCGGGCCCTTCCTGCTGCAGTCGCGCGAGCCCGACCGCCGCACCGTGCTGGTGCCGAACCCGAACTGGTGGGACACGCCGCGCCACAACCTCACGCGCGTCGAGTTCAACGTCATCTCGAACGACGCGACGCGCGTGGCGGCGCTGCTCTCGGGCGAGCTCGACTTCGTCTACACGGTGCCGCCGCAGGACGTGGAGCGCATCCGCCGCTCGCCGGGCGTCTCGATCCTGCAGGGGCCGGAGCTGCGCACCATCTACCTCGGCATGGACCAGATGCGGCCGCAGCTGCTGAAGTCCGACGTGCAGGGACGCAACCCGTTCCAGGACGTGCGCGTGCGCCGCGCCATGCTGCTCGCGATCGACGTCAACGCCATCCAGCGCACGGTCATGCGCGGCCAGTCGCGGCCGTCGAACCTGCTCTACGGGCCGGGCGTGAACGGCTTCCTCGAGGCCGACGACGTCCGCCCGGCGGTGAACGTCAACGAAGGAAAGCGCCTGCTCGCCGAGGCCGGCTACCCGAACGGCTTCGGCGTCACCATGGACTGCCCGAACGACCGCTACGTGAACGACGAGGCGATCTGCACGGCGATCACCGCGATGCTCGCCCGCGTCGGCATCCGCGTGACGCTGAACGCGCAGACCCGCGCGCGCTACTTCGCCGAAATCCTCGGCCCCCGCTACAACACGTCCTTCTACCTGCTGGGCTGGACGCCCTCGACCGGCGATGCGCTGAACTCGCTCTTCAACCTGGCGGGCACGCGCGACGGCACGCGCGGCATCTTCAACAGCGCGGGCTATTCGAACCCGCGGTTCGACACGCTGCTCGACCGCATCGCGGTGGAGACCAACCCGGCGGAGCGCCAGCGCCTGATCTCGGAGGCGAGCAAGGTGCTGCGCGACGACGTCGCCTTCATCCCGCTGCACCAGCAGCAGGTGGTCTGGGCGGTGCGCAACGGCTGGCACGTCGTGCAGACGGCGGACAACTACTTCCAGCTGCGCCACGTCCGGCACGGGCAGTAAGGACATCGAGGGGGCGCCGCCCCCTCGAACACCTCTGCCAAAGGCCGAAAGGCCTTTGGAAACCAGTATCGGGTTCCGAGGGCCTTTCGGCCCTCGGCGGGTGGGGCTCCGGGGAGGGCAGCGCCCGCCCTGTCCCCGTTCAGTCGGCCCGCGCGCCGGATGCCCGCACGACCTCGCGCCACCGTGCATTCTCCGCCGCGACGAAGGCCGGAAGCTCGGCGCGCGGCGTCGGCAGCGGGTCGAAGGCGCGCTCGCGGAACAGCGCCGCGATCGCCGGGCCCGCAAGCGCCTTGCGCGTCTCGGCATCGACGCGCGCGACGGCCGATTCCGGCGTGCCGCGCAGCGCGAAGAGCCCGGTCCAGTTCACCGACAGGAAGCCCGGCAGCACCGAGGCGATGGGCGGCACGCCGGGCAGCGCGGCGTTCGGCCCTTCGGAGGCGACGCCGAGCGCCTTCACGGCGCCGCCGCGCACCTGCGGCAGCGCGGTGCCGAGCCCGTCGAACATCATCGGCACGTTGCCCGCGATCAGGTCCGTCATCGCCGGCGCGCTGCCGCGATAGGGCACATGGGTCATCGGCACGCCCACGGCGGCGCGGAACATCTCGCCGGTCAGATGCAGCTGCGAGCCCGTCCCCGCCGAGGCGTAGTTCACCTGGCCCGGATGGGCGCGGATGTGGGCGACCAGTTCCGCGAGGGTCGGCATCGGCAGCAGCCGCGGATTCACCACCAGCACGTTCGGCTGCTGCGCGAGCATCGCAATCGGCACGAAGTCGGTGTCCGGGTCGAAGGGCAGCCGCGCATAGAGCGCCTTGTTGATGCAGATGAGCGAGGCGGTGGCGACGAGCAGCGTGTGCCCGTCGGGGTCCGAGCGCGCGAAGGCCTCGCCCGCGATGGTGCCGCCGGCGCCGCCGCGGTTCTCGACCACCACCGGCTGGCCGAGGGCCGGGGCGATCTGCTCGGCGACGGCGCGGGCCAGGATGTCGGTGGTGCCGCCTGCCGCGAAGGGAACGATGATGCGGAGCGGGCGGGATGGAAACGCCTGCGCGCGCGCAGGCGCGGCAAGCATGCTGCCGGCCGCGGCGGCAAGGGTGGCGCGGCGGGTGAGACGAGGCATCGGCAGCCCTCCTGCTGGACGCGGGAAGTCTAGGCTCGGTTCGGGACGAGAAGCATCCCCCCGGGACGGCCCGCGGGATCGCCGTCCAGGATGGCTTCCAGGGCGGCGCGCGCACCGGCCTCGCCCATGACGGGCGCGGCGAAGCGCAGGACCTTCGCGCGCACCGCGGCGTCGTCCATCGGCAGGTCCGGGTC
>JAFADX010000144.1 GCA_023424475.1 Pseudomonadota bacterium | reverse complement strand
GCTCGGGGGGGGGCGGCTCTTCCGCGACATCGCCGCCGCGGAAGCGGCTGAAGAGGTTCTTGAGCACCATCAGGCGGCCTCCGCCAGCAGGGCGTCGCCCGTCGCGCCGGTCACGCGCAGGCGGCGGATCTCGCCGGGCGCGGCGGCGCCGCGCGCCAGGCGCAGCGGGGCGAACTGCTCGGTATGGCCGCGATCGGCGTGTTCGAAGAGCACCGCTTCCTCCTGCCCGATCCGGGCGTCGAAGAGGCGCGCGGCCGCCCTGGTTCCGGCCTCGCGCAGCCGGGCGGCGCGTTCGCGGCGCAGCGGCACGGGCAGTTGCGGCATGCGGGCGGCGGGCGTGTCCGGGCGCTCGGAATAGGGGAAGACGTGCAGGAAGCTCAGGCCGCAATCCTCCACCAGCGCGAGGGTTTCGGCGAAATGCGCCTCGGTCTCGGTCGGGAAGCCGGCGATGAGATCGGCGCCGAAGACCATGTCGGGGCGCAGGCGGCGGGCGCGTTCGGCCAGCGCGATGGCGTCCGCGCGCAGGTGCCGCCGCTTCATGCGCTTGAGGATCAGGTCGGCCCCGTGCTGCAGGCTGAGGTGGAGATGCGGCATCAGCCGCGGTTCCTCGGCGATCAGGCGCCAGAGGTCCTCATCGACCTCCACGGGATCCAGCGAGGAGAGCCGCAGCCGCGGCAGCCCCGGCACCAGGGCGAGCAGGCGCCGGACCATCTGCCCGAGGGTGGGCCGGCCCGGCAGGTCCGGCCCGTAGGAGGTGATGTCCACCCCGGTCAGCACGACTTCCCGGTAGCCGGCGGCCACCAGGGCGCGGACCTGTTCGACCACGGCGCCGATCGGCACCGAGCGCGACGGCCCGCGGCCGAAGGGGATGACGCAGAAGGTGCAGCGGTGGTCGCAGCCCTGCTGGACCTGCACGAAGGCCCGCGCGCGGCCGGCGAATTCGGTGACCAGGTGCGCTGCCGTCTCGGTCGCCGCCATGATGTCGGTGACCGGCGCCGGGGGCGCGTCGAGGCCCGCCCAGGTCTCGGGCTTCAGCTTGTCGGCATTGCCGATGACGCGCTCGACGCCGGGGATGCCGGCCCATTTCTCGGGAGCGATCTGCGCGGCGCAGCCGGTGACGATGATGCGCGCGCCCGGGTTGTCGCGATGCGCCTTGCGGATGGCCTGGCGTGCCTGGCGCTCGGCCTCGGCGGTGACGGCGCAGGTGTTGACCAGGATGGTCCCGGCATGGCCGGCCTTCGTGGCGAGGTCGCGCATCGCCTCGGATTCATAGGTGTTGAGGCGGCAGCCGAAGGTCAGGACGCTGACCGGGGCCGCATCGTCCGGCGCCCCGCTCATGCCCCATAGGCCCCGAGGTCGAGGGTGCCCTGGAAGGCGGTGGCGACGGGGCCGGTCATCAGGACGTGGCCGTCGCTTTCGCGCCATTCCATGACCAGGTCGCCGCCCGGCATGGTCACGGTCGCCCGCCGGCCGGTCAGGCCGCGGCGTGCCGCATTCACGATGGCCGCGCAGGCACCCGAGCCGCAGGCCAGCGTCAGCCCCGCGCCGCGTTCCCAGATCACGAGCCGCATCCGGTCCGGCGCCAGCACCTGGGCGAAGCCGATATTCGCGCGTTCGGGGAAGATCGGGTCGTGCTCGAGCGCCCGGCCGATCTCGGCCATCGGGATGGCGTCGGGGTCCTCCACGAAGAAGGTCGCGTGCGGATTGCCCATGGAGCAGGCCGCCGGGTCCGACACCGGCCCGAGGGCCAGCGGCAGGTGCAGCGTGTCCGCCTTGTAGGCGAGGGGGATGTCGTTCCAGCGCAGCCGCGCCAAGCCCATGTCGGCGCGCCAGAGGCCGCCGGGCAGGCGTTCCACCGGCAGGTCGCCGGCGATGGTGCGGACCACGACGCGGTCGGCCCCGCGCTCCTCCGCCACCAGGGAGGCGATGCAGCGCGTGGCGTTGCCGCAGGCCCCGGCCTCGGAACCATCCGGGTTGCGGATGCGCATGAAGACGTCCGCGCCGGCCGGAGGCGGCTCCAGGACGATGAACTGGTCGCAGCCGATGCCGAAATGGCGGTCCGCGATGGCGGCCGCGCGGGCGGGCGTGATGGGCAGCGCGCCGGCGCGCGCGTCCAGCACGACGAAGTCGTTGCCCAGGCCGTGCATCTTGCGGAACGGAACCATCGTGGTCCGCATATAGAGCGCGGAGCGCGCCGCCGGAACCCGCGGATGGCGCGGGTCAGCCGCCCAGCAGCCGGTCGATCTCGGCCTGGGCGAGGCCGGGCGCCGCCGGGGCGGCGGTCGGCGCGGTGCCGCGGATCTCGGGCCGCGGGGCCGGGGGTGCGACCGCGCCGGGGACCAGGCCCTCGAGCATCGTCTCGACCAGCTGCAACTGGCGGATGGCGCGGCGGATGCGCTGGCCGGTCAGGTCCTGGAAGGAGCAGGCCTGGAAGATGGCGTTCACGCGCCCGGTCAGCGCCGCGATCGCCTCGGGTTCCCGCGCGCCGCGGTCGAGCCAGGCCTGGATGGCCTCGGCGGCTTCGAGGATGGTGTCGGCGGCCGCCTCGGTCGCCTGGACCACGGCTTCCAGTTCGAGGCCGGAACCGCGCGCGCCGGCGGCCGGGATGGAGACCAGGCCGGCGACCTGGGCATGGACCTCGGCGATGCGGGCGGTGATCGCTTCCTCGCCCATGCCCATGAGTTGCACCGAGGATGCCAGTTCGGCGCTGAGTTCGGCGATCCGGCGGTCGATGAAGCCGCGCAGAGGGACGAAGTGGGGCGCGAGGGCCTGGTCGAGCGCCGCGATGGGCAGGGCGAGGTCGTGAGGCAAGGGTGAGGCCTTCCGTCCCGGCGGGAGAGGGGGCATGAGAATGGCCCCGGCCGGTGAAGGGCCGGTTTCCGCGCCGGCGATCCGCCGCCCCTTGCCGCCGCCCCCGGCCCCCGCTATACGCCCGCCTCCCGCGTCGTGGCCCCATGGACATGCCCGGCCGGGAACACGCGTCCCTGTCGCATGGTGCGATGGCCCCGGACGCGCCGACCCCACGAGGAGGGCCAAATGTCCAAGATGAAGACGAAGTCGAGCGTGAAGAAGCGCTTCCGGCTGACCGCCACGGGCAAGGTCAAGGCCGGCGCCGGCAACAAGCGCCACATGCTGACCGCCAAGACCACCAAGATGAAGCGCCAGAACCGCGGCATGTTCGTCCTGGACAAGCAGGACGGCGATACCGTGAAGCAGTGGCTGCCCTATGGGCTGGACCGGTAAGGAAGGGGACGCACCATGGCTCGTGTGAAGCGCGGCGTCACCAAGCACGCCCGGCACAAGAAGGTCCTCAAGCTCGCCGAGGGCTATGTCGGCCGGTCCTCGACCGCCTACCGCCCCGCGCTCGAGCGCGTCGAGAAGGCGCTGCAGTACGCCTATCGCGACCGCCGCAACAAGAAGCGGGAGTTCCGTGGCCTCTGGATCCAGCGCATCAACGCGGCGGTCCGTGAGCACGGCCTGACCTATTCCCGCTTCATCGCCGGCATCAAGGCGGCGGGGATCGAGATGGACCGCAAGGTGATGGCGGCTCTCGCCTTCGACGAACCGGCGGCCTTCGCGGCGCTGGTGGAGAAGGCCAAGGCGGCGCAGTCCGCCTGAGGTTCCGTGGCGCGGGCTTCCCCCGCGCCGTTTCAGCGTCTAGCAGAGGGCCGCATCCCGGGACGACCGGGGCGCGGCCCTTCGTGCTTTCCGGACATGGTGCCAATGACCGACGACCTTGCTTCCCTGCAGGCCGAGACCGAAACCGCCCTCGCCGCCGCCGCCGACCTGCGCGCGCTGGACGCGGTGCGCGTGGGGGTGCTCGGCAAGTCCGGCAGCCTCACGGGCCTGCTCAAGGGGCTCGGCGCCGTGCCCGCCGACCGGCGCAAGGATCGCGGCGCCGCGCTGAACCGGCTGAAGGGCGCGATCGAGGCCGCGATCGAGGCGCGCCGCGTGGTGCTCGACGCCGCGGCGCTCGATGCGCGCCTCGCCGCCGAGCGGATCGACGTGACGCTGCCGCCGCGCGCCTCGGCTCCCGGCACCGCCGCCGATGGCGGCATCCACCCGATCGCGCGGACCATGGAGGAACTCACGGCCCTGTTCGGCGCCATGGGCTTCAAGGTCGCCGAGGGGCCGGACATCGAGGGCGACTGGTTCAATTTCGGCGCGCTCAACATCCCCGACCACCATCCGACGCGGCAGGACCACGACACCTTCTACCTGCCGGAAGTGGATGGCCGCCGGCCGGTGCTGCGCACCCACACCTCCCCGGTGCAGATCCGCACCATGCTGGCGCAGGAACCCCCGATCCGCGTCATCGTGCCGGGCCGCACCTACCGCGCCGACCACGACGCGACACATTCGCCGATGTTCCACCAGGTCGAGGGGCTGGTGATCGACCGGGCGATCACGCTCGGGCATCTCAAGGGCTGCCTGATCGACTTCCTGCGCGCCTTCTTCGGCATCGCCGGCCTGCCGGTGCGCTTCCGCTCCTCCTACTTCCCCTTCACCGAGCCCTCGATGGAGGTGGATATCGGCTGGTCGCGCAAGACCGGCGAACTCGGCAAGGGCGGCGACTGGCTGGAGATCCTGGGCTCGGGGATGGTGCACCCGAAGGTGCTGGCGAATTGCGGCATCGACCCGCGCGAATGGCAGGGCTTCGCCTTCGGCATGGGGATCGAGCGCATCACCATGCTCAAGCACGGCATCCCGGACCTGCGGCCATTCTACGAGGCGGATATCCGCTGGCTGCGACATTACGCGAGCAGCCCGCTCACGCCGGCGACGCTGCATGAAGGGGTGTGAGGCCAGGGAGGGCTTTGCCCTCCCCGAACCCTTCCTGTCGGGGGAAGGTATTCCCCCGAATCCCCCTTCTATTCCTGGCTGTCGGGCGCGCGTTGCGCGGCAGGCGCCAAGTGACGGTTTCCAAAGGCCTTTCGGCCTTTGGTGGGGTGGTCTGGAGGGGCAAGGCCCCTCCGGCAATGCGAGGCTCACCTGATGAAGTTCACCCTCTCCTGGCTGCGCGACCACCTCGACACGGATGCCTCCGTGGACGAGATCGCCCGCACGCTGAACGCCATCGGCCTTGAGGTCGAAGGCATCGAGGATCGCGGCGCGGCGCTCGCCTCCTTCCGCATCGCCCGCGTGATCGAGGCGGTGCAGCACCCCAACGCCGATCGCCTGCGCCACCTGCGCGTCGATATCGGCGACGGGCGTGAACTCTCCGTCGTCTGCGGCGCGCCCAATGCGCGCACGGGCCTGGTGGGCGTCGCGGCACTTCCTGGCGAATTCGTCCCCGGCACCGGCATCACGCTGAAGGCGGGCGAGATCCGCGGCGTAAGATCCGAGGCGATGATGCTGTCGATGCGCGAGATGGGCCTCGGCGACGACCACACCGGTATCGTGGACCTGCCGGCGGATGCACCGCTCGGCGCGTCCTATGTGAAATGGGCCGGGCTCGACGATCCGGTCATCGAGATCAGCGTCACGCCGAACCGCGGCGATGCGCTCTCGGTGCGCGGCGTGGCGCGGGATCTGGCGGCGGCGGGGCTCGGCACGCTGAAGCCGTGGTCCGCGCCGAAGGTCGCGGCGGCCTACAAGTCCCCGCTGAACTGGAAGATCGAGGACCCGCGCGCCTGCCTCTGGGTGCTCGGCCGCGCGGTGCGGGGCGTGAGGAACGGGCCTTCGCCGAAGTGGCTGCGGGACCGGCTGGTGGCGATCGGGCTGCGGCCGATCTCCGCACTGGTGGACATCACGAACTTCTTCACCTTCGACCTCGGCCGCCCGCTGCACGTCTTCGACGTGGCGAAGGTGAAGGGCACCGACCTGACCATGCGCATGGCGCGGGACGGCGAGACGCTGACCGCGCTGAACGGCAAGGACTACGCGCTGATGGCCGAGGATGGCGTGATCGCCGACGCGGGCGGCGCGGAGGCGCTGGGCGGCGTCATCGGCGGCGGGCATTCGGGCTGCGACGAGACCACGACCGAATGCTTCATCGAATGCGCGCTGTTCGACCCGGTGCGGATCGCGCTGTCGGGCCGCCGCCACGACGTGCGCACCGATGCGCGCGCGCGGTTCGAGCGCGGCCTCGACCCCGCCTTCCTGCCGGATGCGCTGGAGGCGGCGACGCGGATGATCATCGACCTCTGCGGCGGGGAGGCGAGCGAGGTGTCCGAAGCCGGCGCCGAGCCGGCCTGGAGGCGTTCCGCCACGCTGCGCTTCGGGCGCGTGGCGTCCTATGGTGGGCTCGACCTGCCGGCGGATGAGTCCGTCGCGCGGCTCGAACGCCTCGGCTTCGCGGTGCGGGCGCGGGATGCGGCGGGCGTGACCGTCGCCGTGCCGTCCTGGCGCAACGACGTCGCCTCCGACCTCTCGGCCTATCGCGCCGGCGGCGGGGCGCTGACGCAGTTCGAGGGGCTGGACCCCGCCCGCGCCGCCAAGGCCGCGGAAGGCTGCGCCGTCATCGAGCCGGAGGCCGACCTGGTCGAGGAGGTGCTGCGGCTCGGCGGCCTCGATGCCGTGCCGCCGGTCTCGCTGCCGGCCGTCGCCGTCATCCCGCCGCCGGCCTTCACGGCGAAGCAGGTGCGGGCCGCGCTGGCCCGTCGCGTGCTCGCGGCGCGCGGCATGCAGGAATGCGTGACCTTCGCCTTCATGGAGGCGAAGACGGCGGCGCTGTTCGGCGCCACGCCCGATGCGCTGCGCCTGGTGAACCCGATCGCGGCGGACCTCGACCAGATGCGGCCGACGCCGGTCGCCTCGCTGCTGCTCGCGGCGTCGCGCAACGCGGCGCGCGGCTTCGCGGATGTGGCGCTGGCGGAGCTCGGCGCGGCCTATCGCGACGTCACGCCGGAGGGCCAGGCGCAGCTTGCCGCCGGCGTCCGCCATGGGGTGACGCCGCGGAACTGGGCGGAAGCCTCGCGCGGCGTCGATGCGATGGATGCCAAGGGCGACGCGATGGCGTTGCTCGGCGCGCTCGGCGTGCCGATGGCTGCGTTGCAGGTCACTGCCGATGCGCCGGGCTTCTACCATCCGGGCCGCTCGGGCGTGGTGCGGCAGGGGCCGAAGATCGTGCTCGCCACCTTCGGGGAGGTCCATCCCAAGGTGCTGGAAGCCCTCGACCTGCCCGGCCCCGCCGTGGCGTTCGAGGTCTTCCTCGACGCCATTCCCGAACCGAAGCGGCGGAAGAAGGGTGCGCCGGACCTGCCGGCCTTCCAGCCGCTGCGGCGCGACTTCGCCTTCATCGTCGAGGACGGGATCGCCGCCGAGGCGCTGCTCCGCGCAGCCCGCGGCGCCGACAGGACGCTGATCGCCGATGTCGCGCTGTTCGACGTCTATCGTGGCAAGGGCGTGCCGGAGGGGTCCAAGAGCCTTGCCATCCAGGTCACGATCCAGCCGCGGGAAGCGACGCTGACCGACGCGCAGATCGAAGCCGTGGCCGACCGCATCGTCGCCGCCGTGGCCAAGGCCACGGGCGCGGTGCTGCGCGCATGACGCCTGCCGCGGCCGGCAAGCGCCTTTACCTGGCGCTGCTGGCCGCGGCGCTCGTCCTGGTCCTCTCGGTCTGGTTCGCCGGCACTGTCGCCGTGCCGGTGCTGATCCGCGAAGGGCTCGTCACTCCGGGCCGGGCGGCCTGGCTCACGGCGGCGGTGCAACTCGGCTTCGTCGCCGGCACGCTGGTCAGCGCGGCGCTGTCGCTGGCCGACCGGCTGGATGCGCGGCGGCTGTTCCTCGGATGCTCGCTGGCGGCTGCCGCGGCGACGCTGGCGCAGACGGCGGCAGCGCCTTCCGGGGCGGCGGCGCTGGCGCTGCGCTTCGTCGCCGGGGCGAGCATGGCGGGCGTCTATCCCGTCGGGATGAAACTCGCGGCCTCCTGGGCGAAGGGTGACCTCGGGCTGCTGATCGGCATCGTGGTGGGGGCGCTGACGCTCGGGTCCGCCCTGCCGCACCTGCTGCCGACCCTGGTCGGCTCGCTGGACTGGCGGGTGGCCTATGGCGGGGCAGGGATGCTGGCGGCGCTGGGCGGGCTGATGGTGCTGGGCTTCCGGCCCGGGCCGCTGATCGGGGTCCGGCCGCCCTTCGACCCGGGGCAGATGCTTGAGGCGTGGCGCAACCGCGGGTTGCGGCTCGCGAATCTCGGCTATCTCGGCCACATGTGGGAACTCTATGCCATGTGGGCCTGGATCGGCGTCTTCCTGGCGGGAACGCTGGGGCGGGCGCAGGTCGGGCCCTGGGTCTTCGGCGTGATGGCGGCCGGGGCGGCGGGCTGCGTGCTGGCCGGGCTGGCGGCGGATCGCTGGAACCGCGCGCGGGTGGCCGCGCTCTGCATGGTGGTATCCGGGGCCTGCGCGCTGCTGATCGGGCCGGCTTCGGCCTGGCCGGGCCTGGCTCTGGGGGTCGCCTTCCTGTGGGGCTTCACGGTGGTGGCGGATTCGGCGCAGTTCTCGGCCTGCGTCGTCAGCCTTTCGCCGCCGGATTATGTCGGCACCATGCTGACGGTGCAGACCTCGATGGGGTTCCTGCTGACGGCGGTGGTGATCGGCGCGCTGCCGTACCTGATGGCGGCGCTCGGGCCGGGCGGGGCCTTCGCCCTGCTGGGCGCCGGGCCGCTGCTGGGCGCGGTCGCGATGTGGCGGCTGGCGCCGATTCTCGATCAGGCGTCCTCGCCCAGGTAGGCCGTCGCGTCGATCTCGACGAGGCATTCGGGGGAGCCGAGGCCGGAGACGATGCAGGACACGCGGTGCGGCGGGCCTTCCGCGAAATTCGCGAAGCAGGCCTCGTTCATCGGCGCCCAGTCCGCGCGGTTGGTGACGCAGACCGTGCATTTCACGACGTCTTTCAGGCCGCCGCCGGCTTCCTCGATCAGGATGCGGATGTTGTCGATCGCCTGCTGCGTCTGGGCGCGCACGTCGCCTGGGGCGAAACGCCCTTCGGCGTCGCGGCCGACGCAGCAGACGAAGATGAAGCCGCCGGCGGCGGTCGCCTGCGCGAAGGGGAGGGAGCCCTTGAAGACGCGGCTGGAGGCGATGGTGCGCCTGGGCATGGGGGGCTTTCCGGGGTGAATGCGCCGATCAGCGGTGCGCGCGCCGCGCCGGATCCTCGGCGCCGAGGAAGGCGGCGATCTCGCGGTTGCTGCGGATCACCGTCTCGCCGGCGGCGACGAGCATGTCGACGTCTTCGCGCGGCAGGGTCAGCCCGGTCGGGACGCGGCGCAGCCTGGCCCGCAGGGCCGGGTCCGGGACATCGGCCAGCGAGACATGGACCAGCAGGCCCGCGACGTCGCCGCAGGGGTGCCCGTCGATCACCGGGGCGTGGCGGCAGCGGTTTTCGCGCTGCCGTTCCGTCATGCGCTCCACCTCGGTCGCGGCCACCGCCAGGGTCTCGAGGTTGTAGTTGTCGATCTGCCCGCCCGAGACGGCATCGAAGATCTGGACCAGGCCGTTGACCATGCGCTGCCGCGACAGGGCCGGGTCGGTGGCGGACTGGCCGTCCACGCTGATCATCAGGAACCGGCGCACCGGGCGGATCAGGGCGGCGAATTCCGGCTCCTCGGTGCCGCCCAGGATCGCGAAGTTGAGCGTCGCCCGCAGGGCGAGGTTGTCCGAGATGCCGCCGTCGAGGAGGTGGATCCAGGGCGTGCGGTCCGGGTCGGCCATGCGGGCGACGACCTCCAGCAGCCGGCGGCGGTTGTATTCCGCCAGCATGGGCATGACGGAGAGGTTGACCGGAAGCGGCGCGTCGCAGCGGGGCCCGCGGTGGTTGGCGAGCGTGATCGGGGTGAACAGCAGCGGGAAGCCGTTCGAGGCCGCGACCGCGCGCGCGAGGGAAAAGCGGCCGAGGTCGGAACAGATCACGTCGAAGGAATGAGGCAGGAAGGGGAAGGCCGAGCCGGTGGCGAGGTCGGTGGCGTTGATCGAGAGGCGGGGCCGGCCGCGTGCCACGAGGTCCCGGAAGGTCGCGCCGTGGAACATGAGGTCGTCATAGACCCCCGCCATGCGGTCGTTGGTGCCCACGCCGGGGTCCACCAGCCAGCCCCATTGCCACGGCAGGACATAGGTGCCCCAGACATAGGCGGCGATGTCCCGGTAGAGGAATTCCCCGGGGAAGGTCTCGAAGGAGGCCTCGTGGTACAGGGCATAGTGCGCCGCGGTGAAGCTGCCGCCGGAGACGCCCGCGACCTGGTCGACCTCGGCGAGCAGGTTCGACGGCGGGCCCCCGAGGTTCACCGGCACGTCCCGCATGCCGCGCAGGACGCCGTGGCCGAAGGCCGCTGAACGCTTGCCCCCGCCCGAGAAGGCAACGAAGACCAAAAGATCCGGCCTGCCGCCGGACGCATTGATCTCCGCCAGGCCGTAGCCGGCGTTCCGGGCGCCCCTCGCCAGGGGCGGGTTGGGCAGCCGGTCCGCGCCGGCGCAACCGAGCAGGACGAGGAGGGCCGCCAGCACGCCAAGGCGCTTTGACTTGGGGGCCGTCTGCCCTATGTCCCCCCTCAGACCGGGGCGCGCGCCCCTGCTTCCGCCCCCTCGCCGGATTCCCATGACCGACACCCCGCTCGACCTGATCCGCAACTTCTCGATCATCGCCCATATCGACCATGGGAAGTCCACGCTTGCCGACCGGCTGATCCAGGCGACCGGGGCGCTGACCGCGCGCGAGATGAAGGACCAGGTGCTCGACAACATGGAGATCGAGCGCGAGCGCGGCATCACCATCAAGGCGCAGACGGTCCGGCTCACCTATCCGGCGAAGGACGGCAGGACCTACGTCCTGAACCTGATGGACACGCCGGGCCATGTGGACTTCGCCTACGAGGTCTCGCGCAGCCTCGCCGCCTGCGAGGGCTCGCTGCTGGTGGTCGATGCCTCCCAGGGCGTCGAGGCGCAGACGCTCGCGAATGTCTACCAGGCGATCGACGCGGGGCACGAGATCGTGCCGGTGCTGAACAAGATCGACCTGCCCGCTGCCGAGCCCGAGCGCGTGAAGCAGCAGATCGAGGACGTGATCGGCCTCGACGCCTCGGATGCGGTCGAGATCAGCGCCAAGACGGGGCTGAACATCGAGGGCGTGCTGGAGGCGATCGTCACGCGCCTGCCGCCGCCGAAGGGCGATGCGGGCGCGACCACCAAGGCGCTGCTGGTCGACAGCTGGTACGACGCCTATCTCGGCGTGATCATCCTGGTGCGGGTGCAGGACGGCTACCTCAGGAAGGGCCAGCGCATCCGCATGATGTCGAACGGCGCGGTCCATACCATCGAGCAGGTCGGCGTCTTCAAGCCGAAGCTCGTGCCGGTGGACAGCCTCGGGCCCGGCGAGATGGGCTACGTCACCGCCGCCATCAAGACGGTCGCCGACACCAATGTCGGCGACACCATCACCGACGACCGCAACCCGGCCGCCGAGCCGCTGTCGGGCTTCAAGCCGTCGATCCCCGTGGTGTGGTGCGGCCTCTACCCCGTCGATGCCGACGACTTCGAGAAGCTGCGCGAGAGCCTCGCGAAGCTGCGCCTCAACGACGCATCCTTCCATTACGAGACGGAGACCTCGGCCGCGCTCGGCTTCGGCTTCCGTTGCGGCTTTCTCGGGCTGCTGCACCTCGAGATCATCCAGGAGCGGCTGTCGCGCGAGTTCGACCTCGACCTGATCGCGACGGCGCCCTCGGTCGTCTACAAGGTCCACAAGACCAATGGCGAGACGTTCGAGCTGCACAACCCGGCCGACATGCCGGATGGCAGCGTCCTCGACCGCATCGAGGAGCCCTGGATCAAGGCGACGATCATGCTGCCGGACGACTACCTCGGGCCGGTGCTGACGCTGTGCAACGACCGCCGCGGGCAGCAGGTCGAGCTCACCTATGTCGGTTCCCGCGCCATGCTGGTCTATCGCCTGCCGCTGAACGAGGTGGTGTTCGATTTCTACGACCGGCTGAAGTCGGTGAGCCGCGGCTACGCGTCCTTCGACTATCAGATGGACGGCTACGAGGAAGGCGACCTCGTGAAGATCTCCATCCTGGTCAACAACGAGCCGGTGGATGCCCTGTCCTTCATGGCCCATCGCGGCCAGGCCGAGCGCCGCGGCCGGCAGATCTGCGAGAAGCTGAAGGAGCTGATTCCCCGCCAGCTCTTCAAGATTCCGATCCAGGCGGCGATCGGCGGGCGCGTCATCGCGCGCGAGACCATTTCCGCCCTGTCGAAGGACGTCACTGCCAAGTGCTACGGCGGCGACATCACCCGCAAGCGCAAGCTCCTCGAGAAGCAGAAGGAGGGCAAGAAGCGCATGCGGCAGTTCGGCAAGGTCGAGATCCCGCAGAGCGCCTTCATCGCGGCGCTGAAGATGGACGCCTGACCGGCCGGCCTCGGCGATATTCCATGCTGCGGCCTGCATCCCGGCCGCGCTCGTCATGGGCCTTGACTTTGCCCGGCCGCGGCCCGATTCGGCGCCCCGCCTCCGGGCCGGCGATGGGCGCCGGGCGGGGTCGGGAAGATCATCCATGACGCATTTCACGCGCCGCGACATCGTCGCCGGGCTTGCTGCCGTCTCTGCGGGCCTTGCCGCCCCGGCGCTGGCGCAGAGAGCCTATCCCAACCGTCCGATCACCATGGTGATCCCCTTCGCCGCGGGCGGCCCGACCGACACAGTGGGCCGGCTGATCGCGCAGGCGATGAGCCGGGAGATCGGCCAGACCGTCGTCGTCGAGAATGTCGGCGGAGCGGGCGGCACGCTCGGCGCGCAGCGGGTCGCGCAGGCGCGGCCCGACGGCTACACCATCCTGCTGCATCACATCGGCATGGCGACGATCCCGACCCTCTACCGGCGCCTGGCCTACGACCCGATCAACGGGTTCGAGACGCTCGGCCTGGTGACCGAGGTGCCGATGACGCTGATCGCCCGGCGCGACATCGGCGTGAATACCCTGGAGGAACTGGTGGCGCTGATCCGCCGGCGCGGCGAGGACCTCAACTACGCCAATGCCGGCATCGGTGCGGCGAGCCATCTTTGCGGCCTGCTGTTGATGAAGGCGGTCGACAAGCGGATGACCACGGTGCCGTATCGCGGCACCGCGCCCGCGATGAACGACCTGATGGCCGGCACGGTCGATATCATGTGCGACCAGACCACCAACACGACCGAGCAGATCCGTGCCGGGACCGTCCGTGCCTTCGCCGTGACGACGCCGGACCGCATTGCGGCGCTGCCCGACCTGCCGACTTCGGCCCAGGGCGGGTTGCCCGGCTTCGAGGTCTCGGTCTGGCATGGCCTCTATGCGCCGAAGGGCACGCCGGCGCCGGTGGTGGCGCGGCTGAACCAGGCGCTGGTGGCGGCGCTGCAGGACGAGACGGTGGGGCGGCGCTTCGCGGATCTCGGCACTGCGCCGGTGCCGGTGGCGCGCGCGACACCGGAGTTCCATCGCCAGTTCTGGCAGCAGGACATCGCGAAGTGGCGGCCGCTGATCCAGGCGGCGGGGCAATACGCGGACTGACGAAAATTGGGTGCGGCTTGCGGGTTGCCCTGCGGCCGCGCCCTGACTATGTTCCGCGCCCTCCGGACAGGTGGCCGAGCGGTCGAAGGCGCGCGCCTGGAAAGTGCGTATACGTCAAAAGCGTATCGAGGGTTCGAATCCCTCCCTGTCCGCCAGTTTCCATACGAGCTGTGCTTTCCGCCTGATTGGACGCCGCGCTGAGTGGCAGGTTTCCCGGGGTTTTCAGGTCAGACCTGTTGACTGGCAGGACGCGGAGACGGGCGAAAATCGCTCTCCGGAGGCCCTTTCTCTCCGGACCTCCTGACTTGACCGATTCGGTACGGAACTCGAGAACATAGGTAAAAGGTCGATTTCGGCGCGGCCGGTGCCTGCTTGGTTTCGACAGCCACTCGCCAGAAATCGTACTCTTCAAGCGAACACTCAGTACGCCGAACAGAAGCATATCACTCCTCAGAGAAGAAATCCTCGTCGAGACGCTTAAATTCAACGGTCCGGTTGATGCGTACCCCTACACCGTGCTCAACCATTAATTCGGTGAGTCGCTTGCCGCTGATGAGGATTACGCGTTGGGGGATGCGAGATGCAAAATCGATCGCCTGCGCCGAAAACCCGGCCGTCGTAACAAACACGCCCTTTGATGCGCCAAGGCCCACCAGGCTTCCTACGAAAGCCTGAACCTCTGGGCGCCCTATGGAGTTGCCTGGCGCGTGGCGCTTGGCCTGCACATAGACGCGGTCGAGGCCAAGCACATCCTCATTGATCACACCGTCGACGCCACCATCCCCCGATTTTCCAAGCTGCTCGGCGGCATTCAGACGCGAGCCGCCGTAGCCCATGGCCACGAGGAGGTCGACGATCAGTTGCTCGAAGAAACCCGGGCTATTCTGCAGGATGCGTTCCAGCAGCTCGTCGCGCAGTGCCGTCTGGAAGGCGTTGTGCGCCGCGTCGACGATCTCCTCAGGCGTCGCGACTGCCGGCTCGGCGGTCGTGATCGCGGAGGCATCGCTGGATCCCTGGTCACCGCGATAGAATTCATGAAAGGCCGGGATCGTCAGTAGGTACTTTGTGTCAAGCTTGGGTGGCGGTGCGGTGAGTACCTGCCGCCCCGAGTCTGTGATGGCGAAGCGCCCGCGTCTGGGACTGGTGAGCAGGCCGGCCTTTGTCAGGTAGAACTTCGCCCAATGCAGGCGATTATGCAGCACAGTTTGCTTCCCGCTTGGAAGCCTCTTGGTGCGCTCCTCCTCGGACAGGCCAAGGCGCGCTGCAACTTCCGCCTCTGCAATCGGGACCGATGACTCGCCCTTCGCGCCGATCTCCAGCAGGGGCAACATGAGAGACTGGTAGTCGGGCATAGCCATCGTGGTTCGCTCCCGGGATACTGCACATCGTGCCGACGTCTTCCGGCGAATGGCCATAGTCGACCGGCTCTCCGGCAGTGCGGAACACGTCACTCGTCGAAGCCTCATGCGTGTGTGCGGGTCGGCCAGAGAAGATTGCGATCACTCCGTGCTCGCCCGCAAACCCGCAGCTTGGTCGGGCATGGTTGCCTCAAAGATGTTCTCGCGGTGCCAAATGACCCGGGCACGGTGCTGTGTCGTCAGCGGCAGCGGCTCCGACCAGGCAAGAGCCTTCAGAGCCTGGCTGCTCAGACTTCTGGACAGGCGAGGCGTCCCGTCGTCCTCGAACGTGACCAGGCCTCGGTCAAAGGCCGCGTCCCAGAGGGCAGAGAGCAGCAGGCCGTTGTGAACGTCCAACCGCTCGGCATCACTGTCGCAGCGCGCCCAGGGCTTGATATGCGAGGCGCGGAGCAGTGCCGGGTCTGTGATGCCAGTGAGCGGGCAGCGGCCGCCCCAGTAGGCCATCAAGCCCTCGCGGAAGATCTCCTGGCCAACGCGCTGAACGACGACACGCTCTGCCTCTGTGGAGCGAGGCAGATCTTCCGTCTTGGTAAGGAATGTCTGCAGCGGTGCGTCGGGCAGGCTGAGCGCGAGCGCATAGACCCGGGCGAGGAGCACATAGAGATCCCGCAGCGTCGAGAAGGTGTAGCGCGCGTGGCCAGGACCAGGGATGCCGGCCGCGGTCAGGCCGAGTTCGGCAATGACGCCGGGATGGTCAAGCGCCAGGAGCCACGGACCATCTGGACCAGCAGCGCCAAGATAGATGTCCCCTCGCGCCGTGGTCGACCCGTAGCGGGCCCATCCGTCCTGTTGTCCAAAGGGACGCCGGTAGCCGTTCTGCCAGGCTGCCTTGCGGCATTCCTCCGCGGCGACAAAGCCTTGCGGCACCTGTAACTTCATTCTGAGCGACCAGGCATACAGCGAGGCCGACCGAGAGGTTCAGTGCGCCCGTGGGGCGTGTCGGCAAGCCGCATCATGACTACAGGTCTTGACCCAGGAGCCGTGCGTTACCGGGCGCCCCGCCAAGCGTGACGCGTAACCAGGGGGTAGTACGGAGTTCCTGCGGTGGGCGCGTCGTTGTCGTGATTATATACTGAAAGTAGGGCGAGACGTCTAATTCTTCGATCTCACGAACAAATCGGAATAACTCATCATAAATGCTTAGTCCAAGGTCGGCCTCACGGGGGCTGTCGTGCAAAAAGAACGCAGGAATATTCGTGCGGCCTTCTATGCTCTCACATAGGCAGGCCAAATCAAAAGCAATGACTTTAAGGGATTCGATCGCTGCGGTTCGACGATCTCCGCCAACGTCGATTTTGATAAAGAGGCCACTTCCTGTCAGATTGACCGTGCCGCTGGCCTCTTGTTTGAGCAAACGCCTGACGACCAAATCGAATTTTTCCGAGATTGAACCGAACACTGCCGCCTGCCGATCGCGCAATGTCGCAAGTTGATTGCGCAGGCGGGCGATTTCTTCATCAATCTCCCGAAGTTGCTCCTTTGCGGCAAGACGCTGCGCGTCAACTTCGGCAAATGCCTCAACGTCAGTTCGAATACGTCTTGCCTTCTCCCACGCTGCATTCCGTTCGTCGTGTGCTGCCTCGAGGGCGCCTACCTGCTTCTCGGCGGCCTCCCTCTGCTGCTTTGCGATCGCAAGAGCCGGAAGTAGCCCGGATTTCGTCGTGCTGATCTGGGTAACCTTCGCGCGTTGTTCACCAACCTCCCGCTGCTTTTCCTCAAGGCGAGATCGACAAGCCTGCTCGTCGTGCTGCTTGAGGGAGATCCTGCATCCTTCCGCCAACGCCTTCTCAATTGGCACGTCACAGATGGGGCAGATTGCACTGGACGCAGCTAAAGTGGATGCGGTGAGGCCAGGGATCTCGCTTTGGAGCAAAGCGAGAACCCGTTCTTCCGCGGGCAGCACGCGCTCAAGCTGCTTGTGTTCCTCTTCAATCTCTGAATGCCTCAAACGCGCGGCGTCCCGCGCTTGCCGCGCCTTCGTGAGATCTGTCGGGTCTCCTGCTTGCATACTCGCCGCTTCGGTGAGCCGATCCGCCGCAGCTTTGCGAAGGGCCTCGAGAAGCAGCGGCATCTCCGGAAGCGATCGATCCTCAAGTTGGAGGTCTGCGAGGAGGCGTCGCTTGCGACGCTCCCCGTCCCAGGCGAGAAACTCTGCCTCCTTCTCCGCACTCTGAAGCTGCGCCCTCAGCTCTTCTTCGCTCTGGCGAGCGCGTTGCTCCTCCTCAGTGATCGCCCTCAAGAAGGCGCGCAGCGCCTCACGTCTCGGCCCCGTTTCGCGGCCACTGGCTGGTAGCGGCGCGTCCGATCCGGACGCCGGTGAACGCCAGTCCAGCACGTCGTCGAACCGGCATTCTTGATCCCGCGTGAGCCAAGCCAATGCAACTGGCCACGCCTTCTGACCACGCTGAAGACGAACCAAGCCGGCAACTTCTGGTGTCACGATCCTCTGCTCGATCGCTTCAATCAGCGGCTCGATTCCCGTCGCTGCACCTTCGCCTGCCGCAATGCGCTCGAGGTCGCCGTCTGGCACCGCGACATGGCGGCGCCGGTGGCCCAATGGCCTGACCACAGCCCAGCACACGCCGTCGACCATGATCTCCGCGCCAACGAGACCGTCGGGAAACGCTATGACGATTCGGCTCCTCTGTTCCTCATCTGCAAAGCGCTGCTCGCCGAGGCAGTACCTCAGCAAACGGCAGAGGAGGGTCTTACCGCTGCCGTGCCCGATGGCTGGCCGATCACCGCCTTCACTGATTTCGTCGGAACCATCTGGCGACCAGATCACATTCAATCCCGGACGCAGGTGAACATCGCGGACCAGGTCGCCTCCTGGCTCTTTCCAGATCGCCAGCCGACGAACCCAGAGACGAGGTCCTGTTAGCCCCGCTGCGGGCTTCAGTGTGAGCCTGTCTGGCCTGAGCAAGTCACGCTGCCGCATTTGCAATCCAGACCCGGACGTCGGCCGGCATCGCCTTTACAGCCTGATCGAGATCTATCGCGCTCAGGGCTGAGAGCACGAAGCTGGCACGGCCGTCCGGCCAACCGTCGGTCACAAAAGCATCGAGGCCAATGCCAGGAGACCATGTCTGAGCTGCACGATCCTCAATCAGTCGCCCATTGCCGCGGTGATTTGTGACGGCCTTCCCCCAACTGGCATTGATGCGTTGCACGAAGCCGACAACGCCAGTCGGCAGCGGATCGGCTTCGTGGCCTACGAGCCGCGTCCACTCGCGGGCCACTGGCTCGGGTAGCAGCGGCGTCAATAGGCGCGGTTCGAGCACGAAAGCGGCGGCCAGCCGAATGGTTCTGATGGACGCGGGGCCCCTGCTAGCCTTGAGGATCGCAGCCAGTGCCGCGATGGCGTCGCCATCAGTGTGTGCAGCGCGTACCCAACTCTCATTCGCCAGCTGAGCCGGATCGAGCCGAGGCGGCTCGCCATGTATGATTTTCGGCTCGTCCCCGCCGGTGATGCCCAGTCTTGCGAAAACACCCTCTGCTTCCATTCGATCCCAGGCGGCGAGGACGAGGCGGCCGGTACGGTACTCGCCGTGCTGGCGGATCTCGTTCTGCTTCAGCACACGGAATGTCTCGGAGGGGTAGTCGGCGCCCATCACGTCCGCAGGGTCTAGGATGTAGCGCAACTCGTCGCGGGTCAGGCCGTAGGCGCGGGCGTAGAACGCATCGAGGTCGGCGCGCAGATGGGCCCGGCGGTCCTCGTTCCAGGCGAAGGGCGAGCCGTCATGGCCGAGGTCCCGGGCGAAAGGCGCGAGGGCGCGCGACGTATAGGTGAGTTCGAGGACGCGGGGGACGATGAAGGCGAGGCGACGCTCGTCATAGTACTCCGGCGGCAGGAGCGCGATCTGTCGCATAGTGAAGTACTTGAATGAGGTGCCGCCAAGCTTCTGACGCGCGACGAAGTCGCCCGCCAACGAGTTCATATTTCCATACAGGCCGGCGCAACGTTCCGGTGACGCGTCAGGCAGGGCGAGGAGGAACTTATCGCCGCAGCCCGTCCGCGGGATGATGCCGCAAATCATCGTCCGCTCGTCCGTCGCACGTGCGATGTCACGCCAACCCATCAGCCAGCCGCGCGTCCAAGATTTCCCGGCCAGACGCTCTTCCACCTCCGCCGCCGGCACCCAGTAGCGCGGCGCAGGCTCGAAGTCCGGGTCGCGCTTCTGGGCTGGCGTCGCAGTGGCGCTGTCCTCGCCATCCGCGGCATAGCTGGCCCAGCGGTGGTCGAACTGGTGGGCCATCTTGGCCTCGTAGAGCGGGACGTAGCGTCGCGGCTTGCGTGGACCGCCGCCTGACAGATCGAGCCCACCGCCACCGGCGCCCTCAACAGCCAACACAGCCTGGCGTGGCTTCGCCCCTTCGGCCAGCCAGTCGCTGCTCTGCCGGACGAACCCCTCCGCCGCCAGTTGCGTGGCGGTGCGGAACAACGGGCTGTCACCTGACATGTGGAACATCGCCAGGAAGCTGATGCCCCACGGATTCCCCGCGGCGCCTTTCGCCTCGTCGATCAGCACCGGCACACGGGCGTACATCTTGGCTGTGAGATCGGCATCGGCGGTAGTGCGGAAAACGGGCAAGGTTTTCGTGTTCGGATTCACCGCGACGATCTGCTCAGGAGACAAGAGAAAGTGTCGCCTTGCGTCGCTGAACTCCTCCATCGTGCGCGAAAAGAAGCTGAACGAGGCTTCCGGAGGTCCGCCGCCAGCCGCGACCATCGTCAACAAGCAGAACTTGAACCGGGCGTGGCCGATACGATCGAAGAAGCCAAGGCCAGTCTGAAAATCGTGTAGCGAGTGAAGGCGGCGCTCTTCCACGAGAGCCGCAAAGAAGCTCGCGGTGGTGGCGTCGGTGGCTATGCCGGTTGGCAGGATGACGCCTGCACGACCCGCGGAGACAGGCAGATCAGCAAAAAGCTCTGCGAAGAGAGCGTAGGTGTTCACATCGCCCTTGCCAGTCAGCGGGAAGCGGCCGCCGATGGTGACCTTCTTCGTCACACCGCGGCGGTCCGTGACCTCCTCCTCGGCTGGGACGCGCGCGAATTCGCTTGCCGCCTCCGCTTCTCGCTTTGCCGAGATGAAGGCCGCATGTAGCGCCCGTTCCTGCGAGCCCTCGGGCGCCTCCGCCAGCGCTTTGATCATCCGCTCTCGCGCCGCCTTGTTCCGGGCTGCGGCAATCTCGGGTGAGCGCGCCGCGAAGAACTCCTGCTCCTGCAGCTTGATCCGTTCCCAGGGTGGGTTGCCCAGCACCGCGTCGAAGCCACCGCGGGCCATTACGTCCGGGAACTCCAGCGGCCAGTGGAACGCACGCGCCGTCTCTGCGAGCTCGACAACCCGCCCGACCAACGGCGGATACGGCATCCGTCCCGCCATCGCGTCCCAGACATGCGCTGTGGTCGGGATGGTGACCGTGTTGCGGTTGGGCGGCACGCCGCCCGTCTTCGGCACCAGGAAGGCCGCCACATAGGCATCGCAGGCCACCTTCCAGCCGTACCAGGCCGGACCGCTGCGCAGGGATTGATACTGCCGTGCCTTGGCCGCGATTTCCTCCAACGTATCCTCGCGCAGCGCGCGCAGCTTGCCGCCCAGGTCGGCGAACTGTCGCGCAGCCGGCATCGCGCCACCGCCACGCGCGAAGTCCAAAGTGCCCTGGCCGGCCCGTTCGCTCCGATTTCGCGCCGCAAAATGCCGCGCCGTCTCTCTGTCGTCTCCGGCGAGCGGCTTGTAGGCGGCGTCCGGAATGCCAGCCTCCAGCGCCTGCAGGTCGAAGACGCCGAGCAGAGAGTCCCCGCAGCGGATCTGCGCATCGAAGAAGCCGAGCGGTAGACCAGGATCGACCGTCTCAATCCAAAGCGCGACCTTCGTCAGCTCCACCGCCATGGGGTTGCGATCCACGCCATGAATGCAGCGCCGCGCGACGTCGCGCAGCGCGTGGCGGAAATCAGTGGAGGACGGCGTGCCATCGGCTCGATGGCGTGCGACGCGCGTGGCGATGCGCCGTGCCGCTGCGAGCAGGAAGTGACCGGAGCCGCAGGCTGGGTCCACCACTGTCAGATTCAGCAGAGCCTCGGCCGGGTCGTCGGCGCTGGCCTCCGCGCGATTCAGAACGGGGTCCAGCGTGGTGTCGAGCAGGGCCTGAACCAGGCTGTCCGGCGTGTAGTAGCTGCCAGTGGTCTTGCGCTGGTTGCCTCGCTGCTCCGCGGTTTCCGAAGCGAAGACGAGGCGTCGCCCGTCCTCGGCGAGCTGCGGCTGGAGCTCGAGCAGAGTTTCGTAGACCGAGCCAAGTTCCTCGGTCTCCATCGCCTGCCAGTTCACCGGTGCCACCACAGTGCCGTCCGACAGCCAGCCGAGGCGGAACAGGGCGGAGAGGAGGGCTCGGTTCGAAAGCTGAGCACCATCGAGTGTCGGCAGTTGCCCCGGCGTGAACAGGCCGCCGAGAGCCGGGAGACCGAGCCGGCGCTCGCCACCGGCCAGCGCACGCAAGACGATCTTCAGGCCTTCGTAGCGATCGTGGTGCCTGTCCCAGGCCGCGCGGCGGGCCGCTTGGGCGCGAAGCATGGCGAGGCTGTAGCCCTCGACGTAGAGCCGGTGTTCGTCCGCGCCGGCGTCCGGCGAATGGAGGAGGTTCCGGTCCTCTGCCACCATCAGAAAGATCAGGCGGTAGACTAGGCGCAGCAGTTCGTTGAACCACTCCGTCAGGCCAATCTCATGGGCGACGAGCTTCTCGCGCAGGTCGCGGTTCGCCTCGAGGAAGCCCGAGCCGAGGATTTTCAGGGCTTGCTCAACCTGCCCGGCCAGGCGATCGCGGGCGGCCTCGCCAGCTTTGGCACCGGCATCCCGCCAGCGCTCCAGAGCACAATCATTGGGCGGCGCCCCGGCCGGGCCGAAGCGCGAGCGGTGCATAAGCAGCCACAGCACCGCGAAGGACGCCATGTCCTCCGTCTCGAAGATCTGAGCGACGTTCACCTCGATATAGGCGGGCCGGGTGAGCGAAGCGTTGTCCCGCATGAGGCGGAGGACGCTGCCATTGGAGGCGAGGCCCCAGGTCGCCTCGTCGGAGCCGCTTAGACGGTCCTGCAGGACAAGGGCCGCGGAACGGGGACGATCCGCCGAGAGCGAAGCGCTGCGGCGGTCCAGCTCGTCCATGGGCGGTACTACGACGATTGGTACACGGCCGTCGCCAGCGACCAGTGGGACGGGGCCGGTGTCCTCTTGCAGGTCGGCGAAGCCAAGCGTCTCCCGCAAGAAGTCGCGGACGAAGCGGGCCGTTGCGGTGACGGTAGGTGAGGAAGCCTTCAGGAACGAATCATAGTGCGCCTGGCCAACCCGGAAGGCGGTCGAGATCTCGTCCCGGATGGTCAGGCCCTTGCGGACACCGTAGGCGGTCTCGTCCTGCTCGGGCGCCTCGCGCCGGTCGATGGAGGCGATCATCGCCGGGGATATCAGGCTGCCCTCCAGTGTGAGGGCAGGCCAGGCGGTGACATCGGTCGCGGGCTTGCGTGGCATGGCGGGTCAAGCCCCGCCCGGAAGCACGACGAAGAGGCCAATCACGTCGGGCGGCAGGACGGCCTCGACCGTCACCCGAGACGCGGCACCGGCCGCGGCGCGCAGGCGGCCGTGGTCTTCGAGCAATCGAGCGGCGCGTCGCTCGACATGCTGGCGGACTGGGCCATCGAGCATGCCAGGGAGCTCCTCCTGCGCCATGCGCAAGAACCGTGTACGGGCGATCTCGGCGAGGTCGTGGCTGGCGGCGGCGCCAAGAATAGCTTGCGCCTCCTGCCCATCGGCGATGACCTTCCCGCTTTCGACGGCGAGCAGCGCAGCCTCTTCAGCAAGCAGGAGCCTCTCGCGCCGCGCATGGACGGTGAGCTTCATGCGCAGGCGCAGGAGCAGGAGCGTCGTTCGGCGGCTGACAGAAGTGGTCGGCCACGCACCTGTGCGGCCAAGGCCGAGACCCGGCAGAGCGGCAGGATCGAGCGCGCCTTCGACCAGGGCCTCAGCCAGCGTTGCCGTGAGCGGGTGCGTCCGCGTCAGCAGATCCGCACCGGCGGGCGCAGGGTCAGAGCTGGCGAGGCGGATAGTGCCGCTCAGGCCGCGCTCGGCGAGACGCTCGCGCAGGCGATGGTCGAGGCCATGTAGGTGGGCTGCGTGGATCGCGCGCCGCGGCTCAAGCGGAGCGTCGAAGCGCCGCATCGCGGCCTCGACGAAGGCCAGCGCGGCGTCAGGACCCCCGAGGAGATCGCGTGCCCTGGCCCATTCGGGGGCCACCTCCTGCGGCTTCATGGCGTTCTGTGCAAAGCGTGCACGCGACTTACGCTCATTCTCCTGCGCATCGCGCCATCGCTGTTCCATGGCTGCCCTGCCATCGGCGAGCCGCAGATCGAGCACGAGCTGCTGCTTGTCGCGCCGGCGCAGCATCATCGCGGCCATCAACGCATCGGTGACGGGGCCACGCTCGTCGGGGAGCGGGACGGTGACGCCAGTGGCCTTCCGGATCGCCTCTGCCTTCCGAAGGATGACATCAAGCACCGCACCGTCGATGGCGCTGTCGGGGGAGAACATCAGTACCGAACGAACCTCAGGTGCCGGCTGGCCGAATCGATCGACCCGCCCCTCGCGCTGTTGGTGCCGTGTCGGGTTCCAGGAGAGATCGTAGTGCACCACAGCGTCGAACAGCTTCTGAAGGTTGATGCCTTCCGATAGGCAGTCGGTCGCCACGAGAACGCGCTGCTCGTCCTCCGCCATGTCGGCGACGCGGTCGCGCCTTTCCTCGGGCGTGAGGAGCCCAGTGACGGCTTCGATCCGGATCTTCGGGAAGGCCCGGCGCAACGCGTCGCGCACGTGCTCGGCGGTACTGATGAAGCGGCAGAAGATGACTGGATTAGCACCGCCTCGAATGATGGGCTTCAGCAGATCGATCAGCGCGCTGGCCTTCGGGTCTGGCTCTCTCGTAAGCTGGCTCGCGGTCTGGATGAGCGAGGCCAGCGCTCCATCGGCGGCCATTGCCGCTGCGGGCTCCACGTCGACCGCGTCTTCGTCCTCGCCATCCTCGTCGTAGATTTGCGGCTCGAGGCGCTCCACCTCGCTGGCCATCCTGTTGCGTAGGGCGCTCAGCGCCGCCGCCGGCGAGGAACCGACGCACCGCATCAAAGCCAGCGTACCCCAGAAGGCCAGTCGCCGTTCCCTCTCGCCGGTGCCAGCCCGCGAAACGACGCCGAAGCAGTAGTCTAGAACAGCCTCCTGGAAGGCGAGATGCTGCGTGTTGAGACGGTAGGGAGACTCTGTCGTGATGTGCTTGGGGAAAGCGCGCTCTTCAGCCCACTCGGCCGAGGTTAGGTCGATGCGGCGGCGCTGGACGTAGTGGCGTGCGAGCCGCTCCCGATAGCGAGCGTCTTCGAACTGGAGCGAAGCAAAGCCCGGGTCGATGAGCGAGAGAAGGCGTGCGAAGGCCTCCTCGTCGCCGCTGTGGGGGGTGGCGGTCAACATGAGCATCCCCCGGTCGGGGTCTCGGGCCAGCTCGGAGAGTAGCCTGAAGCGCTGCTGACGTCCCTTATGCGTTCCAACGCAGGCGTGCGCCTCGTCAACCACCACCATCTTGGGGCAGGCGCGAGCAAAGGCTTCACGCCGCTTCTCGGCCTTGATGTAGTCCAAGCTGACCACAGTGAACGGATGCGCGTTGAAGAGCGTCTGGTGGACGGGGAGGCCTCGCTCAAGCCGAGCGGCGGTACCCGCCGTGACGGCAACCGCTTCGAGCCCGACGCGGGTGCTGAGCTCTCCAGTCCATTGCTCGACCAGGTGTGGAGGACACAGGACTGCGAAGGCATCGAGCTCGCCGCGGTCATACAACTCGCGCAGGATGAGGCCCGCCTCGATCGTCTTGCCGATACCGACATCGTCGGCGATCAGGAGCCTTGGCACCTGAAGCCGCAGGGCCATCAAGAGTGGAACGAGCTGGTAAACGCGCGGTTCGAATGCGATCTGCGCCGCTGAACGGAATGGCCCGGCCCCTCGGCGAAGAGTGAGGCGCAGTGCGTCAGCGAGCAGCACAGCGTTGACTTGGGTAGTGACCAGCGCGTCTGCAGGCAGCTCGAAGCGCGCCGGCTCGACCGGCTGCAGTTCCAGCTCCGGCTTGAGCACCACGCGATCGGCTTCAGAGCCCGAGAGAGGGCGCAGCGCGAGCCACCCCTCCCGCGACGTAGGTAGGTTGACCCACTCGCGGCCGCGAGCACGAACGATGTCACCGGGGGCGAAGGCATGGGACATAAAGTCAGCCCCTTAGCTGTGCTGCGAGCGCATCTGGAACACCGGCTACAGGATCGTCCGATAGCTCTACCAGCAGCCAGCCGGCGGCTTGTGCCTCATTCTGAGCTTCAGCTGGGATTGGCGCGACCTCTGCGGCGACGAAGTGCGACCGCCAGGCGAAGCGCAGCGCGCAGCCACCAAACGTCACACCTGCCGGATCGGGTGCCGGCAGCTTTGCTCGATCAAACTCTGCCACCCAGCCCTCCTCAGCATCCTCCGGCCCGTTCGGCTTCAGGGTCACTTCGCCCCGCGCCATCATGAGCAGGATTCGCTGCGCATCCTCATCTCGGCGATCGATAAGCTCATGGTCGGGCTGATTGAAGTAGGAGAGCAGGCAGCGGTAGCAGGCTTGCGCGCACGTATCTTCGGCGGTGTCGCGGAGAGCGACTGGGTCGCACGTCCGCACAGCCAAGTCGACGTCAGAATAGTGCATCAGGCGCAGAGCCTCGCGGGCCACGCGGCCGAGCGCTAGTCGGTCGGAGATGATCCGATTGAGGACGCCGGCGCCACCTTCTGAGACCTCGTAAGCAAGCATGGCGCGTCGATCGTCTCGTGCCGGGAGTGGCTCGCTGAGCACTTCTCCCTCCTCTAGTTGGTAGGCGATCTCGACGCCCCGCATCAGGGCGTGCTGGACCGTGGCTATTGCCTCCCTCGAGAATCTGGCCGGATCCGCAAACCGCAGCAGGAGCGCATTCTTGCGGTCGCGGACGATAGGCACGATGCGAACCGACCGGACCTCCTCTGGGGATGGCGTGTCATTCTGATCCTGGTCTTCGTCGTCAGCCTTGCTCCAGTAGCCAGTGCGCGGGTCGATGTGGAAGCCGAGTAGGGCTTTGTCCCGGCGCCGCTTTAGGCCTTTGTTGAGCCGGCTGATCTCTGCGCCATTTGCATACTGGAGCGTCAGTAGGGCATCACCGTCAGCCTCCAGCACGCCCTCTGTCACGACGACCTGACCGTTGCGACGCGGCCATGAGAACACGGTCTGGATCTCGAAGCCCTGTCGAACCCGCTCCTCATCGTTTGCCGTGATGCGGTCAGCGGGCGCGGTCTCCACGTTGTCAATCCGCAAGGTCTTGCGGATGGGGATCGCCCCGGCCATCGAGGCTCTGCAGGCATGGCACCGTTCGACCTCGACGTCGTGCGAAGCGCCGCAGGCTCGACACACGAACACTTCCTTCGTCGCGAGACCGTCGCCCTCAGCGCTACGGGCCTCAGGCGGCAGCTTCGCCTTTACAACGCGATAGGCCCGTCCCTCGTGATAGATCAGGCTGCGTGGTCCGAACTCAGAGATCGCGAGGAATCGCGCTCGCTGAATAAATGCGCCCTGGCCCGCAGCAGCCGGAATGTATGCATAAAGCGGCAGGCGCGGGAAATTGTAGCCCGGCAAAAAACCCTCGGTTGCCAGGTAACGGTACGAGTAGAAATCCGAGCCGTTCGTAGCGCGACCTTGCTCTAAGATTTCGAGCTGCTGATTCGCTTGTGCCTGCGCCTCCTTGATCCGGCGCCGCTCGACACCTGACAGGCCCGCCGTCTCGGAGCGTACGTTCGCATCTGCGAGTTGCCTACGCGCCGAGCTGTAAAGCTCTCGCCATCGATCGAACGCGCGATCAAACTCCCTGGGCGCCTCCGCCGCGGCACGCGAGACGAAGGCCTCGGGGTCTCCAAGCCAGGTTGGCGTGCTGCTGCCGAGCGAGGCGATGACCTGATCGAAAACCCGGCGCATCGGGATCTGTGCCCGCCGGGTCAGGTCAGGATCAGAGACGCGGGCCAATATCTCCGGCTTCAGTGGAAAGCCCTGCGTGCCTAAATTCAGAATGTCGGGGATGTCTGCTGCCAGCGCGAGGCCAGCTTCCGCGAGCCAGACGGCCTGCAGGTGGGACGTGACGAGAGCCTCGTTGCCGAGGTCGAGCGCAGGCGGGCGTACAACTCCCGCCACCATCTCGTCGCGGCGCGCGAAGAAATACTGGTCGTGCGGACTCTGAGCGGAACAGTAGGTGACGATGGCTGCCGCTTGCCCTGAGCGGCCGGCGCGGCCAGCGCGCTGCGCGTAGTTCGCCGGCGTCGGGGGTACATTACGCAGATAGACTGCGTTGAGCGCGGAGATGTCGACACCGAGCTCCATTGTCGGTGAGCAAAAGAGCGCCGGAAGAAACTGCGTAGGCTCGGCCGCGGCTCGCATCTCCGCCTCGTGCTCAAGGATGCTCTTCCGGTCCTCCTCTTCGAACCGAAAGCGCCACTCGCGCCACTCGCGCTGCTCCTGCCGGACCTGGGCTGTGTGTTCGCGGCTCTCGAGACCGAGGTAGGGGGTAGCCCCGATGCGAAGGCTATCGGCAATCTCCAGGTAGAGCCCGTGGAAGTAGGAGTTACCGCTCGGCTGCCCACTCAGGGCGGACTCACCAGGCAACAGGCGGACCGCAGATGGCACGATCCGCCACCCCGGGCGGTCCTGCCAAGTACCCACCTCCCGCACCAGGCCCTCGTCGCTCAGGACCCCAAGGATGCCCTCCATCAAGGAACGGTATTCACCGGTTTTCAGGCGCGCGCCGATGATTGACTTACGGTTGATCTGGCGAGCGAGACGAGAGCGAGCGCCACCGCGCAGAAACGTCTGCTCGTCACGCAGCCCGGTTTCCCGGCGCGGCGGCGCGTCGAGCATAAATGCGGTCTGGCCTCTGAGCGCCTCGTTGCGATCGACGGCCCATGGATCGCGGAGGAGCGAGCGCGAGTTCTGCGAAACGGTGTCGAGTACCGTGAGATCGAGCGCCTCAGTGTCGACCGCGAGCCCTTCGAGCATGAGGTCGAGGACCTGGCGCAAAACGACTTCCCGGGCCGCCGGTTCAAGGCGGCCGAGCACCGGGTTCGCTGCGTCCATTCGCGCTGTGTCCGCCGACAGATCAGCCAGCCCCACGTACTCGACCCGAACGAGCTTCAGCACGCCAAGGCTCGGGTTGGTGATGCGCCAGCCGCGACGCAGGTCTGTCCAGACACGATGTGCGAGGATTTTCGTGAGGACCCGCTCTGCGTCTTTCCGTTGAATACCGCTTGCCTTCGCGTCGGCCATCCAGTGGATGCGTGTTCCCGCATTGTCCGCTGTAAAGCCGAGGGCGCGGCTGACGCGGAGGCCGAACTCGTCATCGGAGAGTCCTTCCGGGCCTCCGGCGAGGACAGCCCTTAGGATCGCACCACGCAACAAGCTGACGAAGAGGAAGTCGTTGAAGTGACCGGCCTGTAGCGCTGCGTCCTGCCGGTTGTCGGTGAATCCGAGTAGCTTGCGCTTATCGGCAGGAACGGCGCTGTCCCGGCGGTTCAGCCACTCGAGTGCGCTTGCGACAATCAAGGTTGTGGCGGAGCTTCGCCCCTCGGCTGAGAGGCCCGCGAGCTTGATCCGCTCGCTCGACCGGGATGCCGGGATCTCACGGCAGCATGGACAGAAGCCGAATTTGCCTGGAAGGAACCAGAAGGGTTTGCCGTCCGGCTGGATGGAGCCGTCGGCCACTACGTGCACCCTAACAGGAGCCTGCTTCTTCCTGTTTGGCCTGAGGCGGACCGTCTCCCCCAGCTCTTCCAGCCAATCCTCGGGGAAGCTATCGATCTCGCCAGTGAATTCGTAGTCTTCGTCGCCGTCTCCGACCGGCGTCAGGTAGCCCGCCACATTGTCGTCCTCCTGGGCGGTAAGCGGCGTATCGTCGATGTCGCGCCGCAAGAATACCTGCTGCCCCTCGACCTCCGACAGCGTCACCACGTGGTACTCTTGCCCGCACGAGCGGCAGAAACGCGTGGGATAGAGTCTCGCCTCGGGGTCGCCCGGATCCCTTACCTGCCCCTCCAGCGAGACGCTTCGCGGCGCGGGCCGGAGAGTCGTGTAGACCTCGCCAGACCCAGCGATAAAGCGGTGGAGCTTAAAGGCAAGAAACGCGCGCTCACCTGATCCACCTCGGGCATCCTCCGGCAGACTCGCCTTTGTCAGAAAGGCTTCGAGCTTGGCAGCGCATTCCGCTTTAGACAGTCCAGTTTCGTCCGCGAGCGCCTGCGCCGCGTCGCCGAAGGGCAAGGGCCTCCTGCGCCGCAGAACCTGGCCGTCGTCAAGACCAAGCGCCAACTCGGCCCAGACCGCGAGTGGATGGCGGCGTAGCTCCGTGTCCGTAAGGTGATCGGGCAGTCGGGCCTCAACTGCGCCACGCAGATGCCGCCGTACGTCGGCGAGGGAGAGCCCATCGTCGGTCGCGCGGCGAAGGCTTTCGTCGATGACGGACTCAGGACCGATCGCGACGCCGAAGAGCCTTGAGGCGACCTCCGCGACGCTGCCCGCGCGCGACGCGTCGGATCCCTCGCTGACCATCGTCGCGGACGTTCCAATGCATAACGGGTGCCTGTCTCCGGCGCACCGGTCACGCAGCCGCCGTACGAGCACCGCGACGTCCGCCCCCTGGCGTCCGCGGTAGGTGTGCAGTTCATCGAGGACGATGAACTCGACGCCGCCGGCGTTCGCGATCACCCTCTTGTCGAGCTCATCCTGCCGAGTGAGCAAGAGCTCAAGCATCATATAATTTGAGAGAAGAATATCCGGCGGATTATCCGCGATGGCTTGGCGCTCTGCCTGCTTTTCCTGGCCCGTATATCGCTTTACAGATGGCCGAAGCTGTTCCGGAAGATCTGCTTGCGCAATAAATTTTTCGATCTCCTTGAGCTGGCTGTTTGCGAGGGCGTTCATGGGGTAGACGATTATTGCCCTCGTCCGTCGTTCACTCCGTTCTTTTCTCGCCCGAATCGCAGCGTCGATGATAGGGACGAAAAAGCAGAGTGACTTTCCCGATCCTGTCCCAGTCGTGACCACGAAGCTCTGGTGGGCGCGCGCTTTAGCGATGGCCTGAGCTTGATGCGCGTGAAAGCGGATCGTGTCTCCTTTGACGCGAAACACGCGAGCCGTCAGCGAATCCAGATCGCCGGAAGCCGCCAGAGCGTCTGCCGTTGGGCCTGGCTCGTATTGCGGGTTGATCGACAAAAGTGAATCTGGCCAGAAGTACCCACTATCGTACTGCCGATCGATGGAATCGCGCAAATCACCCGCGCGTATCTTGCTGAAAGATCTCGAAAAACTGGAGTATTTTTCAATCAAGCTCCGGTCGAGATCAAAGGCCTTCACCCGAAACTCCCTCGCTCCGCGCCGAAATCTGACGCAGAATTCAGCGCCAGATACCTATCACTCAAAATTCGCCTAACCGCCTCTCAGACTAGCCGGCTGATTACGGATCATCAATCGCTTATGGACGCCGAGTATCTCTGTAACGGTCGCTGCCTGGGCGCGAACAGCCCAAAAAGAGCTGATACGGCCACTCGACCGGGAACGGCTCCATCAGCCCAGGCAGCGTGATCCCCTCCGGCTGCCGTCCGTCCAGGATCGCCTCCACGATGTCCGGCGCCAGCAGCGTCAGCCGCAGCACGCGCGAGACGTAGGAGGAGTTGATCTTCTCGGCAGCGGCCAGCTCGTTGATCGTGGCAAAGCGGCCCGTCTCCAGCATCCGCCGCCACCGAAAGGCACGCGCCACTGCCTTGATGAGGGTGATGTCCTGCCGGTGCTCCAGCGCCAGCACGCCGGGCGTGATCATGGCTTTCCGCCCGCCCCGCGGCTTCATCCGGAGCGGGATGACCACCGTCAGCGTCTGCGCCGCGTCGGTCATGCGGCCGCCCTCCCTGCCTCCGGCGTTCGGGTGGCGACGTCACGCACTAGGCTGCCGAGCCCATCCAACCTGAAGCGCACCGCGGCACCTTCGGCCCTGACGTCGATTCGGTCCACCAGGAGCCGCAGGATGCGCGCCTTCTCGGTGGCGAAGAGCTCGTCCCACAGCGGCTCGATCCGCTCCAGCGCCGAGAGCACCTCCTGCTCCGTCACGTCCGGCGCCGTGGCGCGTGCCACTCGCCAGGTGCCGACCACCAGCTCGGGCTGGCGTAGCAGCGCGCGGAGTTGGCCGACGACGGCCCCCTCGATCTCGCCCGCGGGAATCCGAGGGATCTCCGGGCGCTCGGTCGCGTGTCCGGCGAGCACGGCCTGGCTGACATAGTAGCGGTACATCTTCCCGCCCCTGCCGCGGCTGTGGCTCGGCGACATGGCGCGGCCGTCGCTGTCGAAGATCAGCCCGCGCAGCAGCGGCGCGGTCGTGTTCCGCGTCCGGTTGACCCGCACCCGTGGGCTGACCTGCAGGACGGCGTGGACCGCGTCCCACTGCGCCTGCGTGACGATAGCATCATGCTCGCCGGGATACGCCGTGCCCTTGTGCACCGCCTCGCCGAGGTACACGCGGTTGCTGAGAATGCGGTAGACGTCGCTCTTCGTGAGCGGGCGGCCGCGCTTCGTGGTCGCGCCCTCGGCACGCAGCACCCGCACCAGCTTGGTGCAGGACTCCACCTCGACGAGGCCATGGAAGATGCGCCGCACCAGCGCGGCCTCGGCGTCGTTCACCATCAGCTTGCGCTCGCGCACGTCGTAGCCGAGTGGCACGTAGCCGCCCATCCACATGCCCCGCTTGCGCGACGCCGCCACCTTGTCGCGGATGCGCTCGCCAATGACCTCTCTTTCGAACTGGGCAAAGCTGAGCAGGATGTTCAGCGTCAGCCGCCCCATGCTGGTCGTGGTGTTGAAGCTTTGCGTTACGGACACGAAGGTCACGCTGTTCGCGTCGAACACCTCGACCAGCTTGGTGAAGTCGACCAGCGAGCGGGAGAGACGGTCGATCTTGTACACAACCACGACGTCGACCAGCCCCTCCTGGATGTCGGCGACGAGGCGCTTCAGCGCAGGGCGTTCGAGGGTACCGCCGGAGATCCCGCCATCATCGTAGCGGTCGCGCACCAGCACCCATCCCTCGGCGCGCTGGCTGGCAATGAACGCCTCACAGGCCTCCCGCTGGGCGTCGAGGGAGTTGAACTCCATGTCGAGCCCTTCCTCGCTCGATTTTCGAGTGTAGACCGCGCAGCGCAGCTTCCGCACGGTCGCCGGCATCACGCCGGCTGGCTTCGCATCGCGCTTCATGCCGCGCTCCGGCTCGGGCGCAGCCCGAAGAACACGCGCCCGTTCCAGCGCGTGCCGGTGATGGCGCGGGCAATCGCGGAGAGCGACTGGTAGGGCCGGCCTTGATACTCGTAGCCGGCGCGCGTCACGGTCACCATGTGCTCGACGCCCTGGTACTCGCGAATCAGCTGCGTCCCAGCGATCGGCTTCTCTTCGCCGCGCTTCCGGCGGACGGCGATCTTGCCCCCATCGAACTGCTCGCCCAGGACCTCAAGGCGCGCGAGCGTCTCGGGCTTCAGGCCACCATAGGCGAGCTCCTGGATCCGATAGGCGAGACGGCTCTCCAGGAACCGCCGATTGTAGGGCGGCGGCTCGGTGCCGAAGAGCTCCCGCCACTGCTGCTTCAGCAGAGGCGTCGCCGCGGTCTTCAAGGCGGCGAGCCGGCCCAGCACGTCGGTGGGTGGGATGGCGGGAGCGGTGAACGCCGGCGGGGTGCCTGGCTTGGGCTTGGTGGTGCGCGTCATGCGTCTCTCCGGGTGGTCCGGTTCGCATGACGGCGCTGAGCGGCCGGGAAGTGTAGCAACCGCTCTCCGCGGTCCGCGGCGTGGCGCGCGGCTTCCTCGGCAGCGCGGCTGTGCAGCCGCAGCAGGCCGCGGGCGAGGAGGTCGCAGACCTCCCGGAGATGCGGCGGGAGGTAGGGGTTGGGAGTCGGCAGGGGCATCGTGATCCAGCACGCATTGTCCTGCCTCCCCTTTACGTATTCGCGCGCCCGTTCTTCCCATGGGCTCGCGCAGGCCCACCGCGGCGCGGCGGCGGTGGCGACACGGCGGGAGGATCGTCGCCGCGGAGACGATGGTAGAACCGGCTGACCCGCTGCTTGACGGCGCTCTCGCTCGGCACGTTGTCGGGGCCATAGGTGACCGAGAACCAGTTCATCATGCGTCGCACCGTCTCGGCCTGGACGTCGGGCAGCCCCTCATTGTGGGCGATGACGCCCAGCTCGCACATGAAGTCCTCCCAATCGTGCCGGGGCGGCGCGCCGCGCGCGACCGGCGCCGGCCATGCACGAGGGAGCACGGCGACTGATGGCAGCGGCTCATCGGCGCGACCGAGATCATGCTCCATCTCGAAGCGTTCCAGTTCGTCATGCCGAACCACCAGCTGGGCCCGTTTCACGAGCAGCGCGTGGCGTTCGCCGGCATCGTCGATCGGCTCCAGTAACTCGCCGGCCGAGCTAAGAAAGCGCGCGATCTGGCCCGCACCGTTCTGCAGGACCGCATAGGCATCGATGCGCGACAGATCGATGGGACCGACCTGGTGCTGGCGTCCCTTTGGCTCGACCCGGACCCGCCCATCCGCTGCCCGATGGGTGTCGCTCACCTCCATCAGCAACGCTGCAACGGGCAGGGACAGACAGAGCTCGCCCTCCAGCACATAGGCGGAGATGTCGTCAGCATCCATGGCCCACCGCGCGTAGATCTCCCGCAGCGTGTAGTAAGGTTTTCGCCGATTGGTCTTGGCCACGATCACCTCCGCTCGATCGCGCGCAGGCGCCGATAGGCCCGCACCACCTTCGCCATGTCCTGCCGCATGTCCGGCGGTAGGCGCCTGGCCTCGACGTACAGGTCGTCCATCTGCACACCGAGGATGGCCGCCGCGCGTTCGATGAGTTGGTCGCGCGGCGGGCTCTCGAGGTCCCGCTCAATACGCGACCAGTAAGCGGCGGAAATGCCGAGACGCTCGGCCATGTCCGTCAGCCCGATGCTGAGCTCGGTCCGCCGCTCGCGCAGGATGCTTCCGAAGCTCACAGCCGGCCTCCCTCGATCAGGCGGTAGCGCTGCAGGCGCACGGCGATGAAGCGATCGGAGACGCCGAAATCGCCCGCCAGGGCGGAGATGACGCCGGCCACCGCCTCCGGTGCCGTATCACGGGCCAGCACCCGGCAGCCGACACGGCCATGATGGGGCGCGTGGACCATGCGCAGCCGTTCGGCACGCGCGTGGGCCACCAGGCGCAGATGCAGCGGCACCGGCGGCACCAGCAGGGCTCCCATGAACTCATTGGCGCGCCGCTCCTCGCGCACGGTCGCGCCATCGAAGCTGTGCGGCCCGGCGCTGACGGACCGGTAGTGCCGCGCCGGATGGCGCGCCGCAGCGGGGACGTCGAACACGACATGACCCAGCTCGTGCGCCACAGTGCTCAGCATCAGGTCGGGGCGATTGGTCAGGAGCGCTGTGTTGATCGAGACGAGGGCGATACCCGGCGCGGTCGGATCCGTTTCGCAGATGCCGAGCACGGGCTGGCGGTCCTCGTCATGGACAGCGTGGGCGAAGTCCCAATGCACGTCCACGCGATGCCGATTGACCTCCAGCCGGGAGGTGGCTGCCACCAGGTCCTTGGCGTCGAGCGCCCAGGGGCTGTCGCGCCGGGCGACCGCTTGACGCAATTGCGCGGCGACCGCCCAGACCGTCCCCGCAGCCAGAGGGCGGGGGGCGTTCGACGAAGGGTCATGCGGGTAGGACAGGGAAACGGACATGGCGGGGGCCTCGGTGTTTGCGCGTCTGCGTAACGCGATGTTCTGTTTATGTTCCTGTCGCCGACTGAGTCCAGCATCCTGTCCTGCGGATGGTCAATAAATGGCCGAAACGGTGTCCGCCGCCCGATTGGTGGGACATAACATACTGAATTAGCGGGATATGGTGGCGGTCAGGAAACCGGGGCAATTCCTGACCAGGAATACCTACCCCTTCCAGGCTGACTGCCCTCCTATCCGCATGGCCCCCTCCCGCCGTCGCCATCACCCGGCGCCGCAGGAGGATCAAATGCTCGCGCAACGTACTGACGCGCCCCGACAACCACCCCCGTGGGATGCCCCCGAATTTCGGGTCGCCCTGGCCACCGCCACCATCCAGGCGGCGCGCGCCGCCCGGCGCCAGCACCTGCATCGCGCCGACCGCGACGACCTGCGGCAGGACATCCTGGTCGCGCTGCTGGAGCGCCAGGCGCAGTTCAATCCGGCGCGGGGAGCATGGAGCACCTTTGCCGGCGTGGTCGCCCGCACGGTCGTCGCGGACCAGAGGCGTGCGCGGCAACGGCAGAGGGTCACCTGCCTGCCGCTCGACCTCGACCAGTTCCCGGCAGGGGCGTCGGCCACGCAGCAGGACTGTGCTGATGCGGACCTGACGCTGGACCTGCAGCGGGTCGCGGCGGAGTTGCCCCTGCGGCCAGGGACGCTGTTGCGCCTGCTCGCGGGGATGGGGGATGTCGCCGCCGCGCAGCGTGCCGATGCGCGCTCCTGCACAGCCTTCTACCGCGCTGTCGCCGACCTGCGCTGCTGGCTGCGGGCCTCAGGCATGCGCCCGGCTGCTCGCGACGAGCGTCGGCAGCCGCCTCCGACCCGGTGGGAAAAATCACCCCTCGTCTCCGTAGAGAAGGAGATGCCGAACCATGCGTGACAGGGAGAGCCGATCGGTGCGCTTCACATCCCCCGAATTGCTGTCGAACGAGATCTTGCTGAGCATCGAGGATTTGATCGACGTCGTGCTCACCGAGAACGGGCTGTGCGACCGCTACGCCGATGCGTCGCCCGGCGATGCCATTGTCTATCACATCGGCCTGCTCGCCCGCGATCGCGACAAGGTCGCCACCAACCTACCGGCGGAACGCCGCGATGACCTCGAGGACGTTGCGCGCCGCGCCTGGCAGATGGCGGAGGCGGGGCAATGTCACCTCCTGCAACATCGCGTCGCGCCCGAGTGCTTCGCCTATTTGCTGATCGCCCGGCCGCGGCCGCGCAGCACCCTGACCAGGGCCGTCACGGATCTGCGTCGGAGCGAGGCTGCGTGATGGGCAAGGCATCCCGCGACAAGGGCCTGCGCCGCGAACGAGCCATCGTTGATGTCCACCGCAAGTGCGGCATCCGGGCCGAGCGCGTGCCGCTCTCCGGCGCCCTGCGCTATCGCGGCAACGGCGCCGACGTGGATCTCTACGTCCGCGGACCCGAGCCGCTCAAGGCGGAGGTCAAGGCGCGCGGCGAGGGCAGCGGCTTCCGCACACTGGAGCGCTGGCTCGGCAGTAACGACGTGCTGTTTCTCATTCGCGATCGCGCGACGCCCCTGGTGGTTGTGCCGCTGCATGTCTGGATGGAGATCATCCGCCTCAGCGCCGCGCAGGCGAACCCAGATGCCGATCGCGATCGTGCCCGCCGCGCGCGCTTGGCCGAGGAAGGCCCGCTGCCGCCGGCCGATGCGATCGCAGAGGTGACGCTGTGAGCCCACGCAGCACCCTCCACCCGCGCGCCATCGGCGAAGCCCTCCGCAACCTGGCCAGTGGCGCGCTGCTGGCAGGCGGCTTCATCGCGCTCTGCTGGTTCGCTGGCTTGGTGACCATCCGATGAGCACCACCCCCCCAAGCAACAGGACCACCATGACCAATCGAACGACTCTGGCGCAACTGCGCGAGATGGACGCCGCGCAGGTCGCACGCCTGCCCGTCGATCATCTGGCGCTGCTGCTGGAAGACGTCGGGGCGCTGAAGGCCGACGCGAAGCACCTCGCTGACCTGCTGCATGACGCGCTGCATGCCCGCTATGGCGCCCCCGCGGCAGCGGCCCGTCGCGCCGAGGGCAAGGACACCGGTCGTGTCCGCATCGCGGATGACGCCTTCGAGGTCGTAGCCGACCTGCCGAAGAAAGCGGCGTGGGACCAGCCGAAGCTGGCCGCGGCGGTCGCCACCATCGTGTCCTGGGGCGAGGACCCCGCGGACTACGTCACCACCGAGATCCGCGTGCCGGAAAGCCGCTTCGCGGCCTGGCCGCCGCGCATCCGCGCGGTGTTCGAGCCGGCGCGCACCGTCGCCACCGGCCGCCCTTCCTACACCCTCGAACAGAAGGACGCTGCGTGATGGCGCATGAGCTCCGCATCCAGGTGGTCATCCCGCTGCAGGGCGACGCCGTCGCCCGCGCGAAGGACGTCGCTGCCTTCGAGCTGACGCTCGACAGCTTCACCGAGGTCGTCGCGCGCGCCGGCGGCGACATCAAGGTCGACGTCATCAAGGCCAAGCCTCGTGCGGCAAAGCAGGAGGCGCACTGATGGCGATCTCCCTCGCATCCCTGCGGCGCGGTGGCGACGCGCGCCCGCCGCGGCTGCTCACGTATGGCGTGGCCGGCGTCGGGAAGACGCTGTTCGCGACCTCGGCGCCGCGGCCGGTTGTGGTGCAGACCGAGGACGGGCTCGGCACCATCAGTGCCTCCACCTTCGGGGTGCTGCGCAGCTTCGATGCGGTGATGGAGGCGCTCGGCAGCCTCTACACCGAGGCGCACGACTTCGAGACGTTGGTGGTGGACAGCCTGGATTGGCTGGAGCCGCTTGTCTGGCAGCACACCGCGCAGACGCACAACCAGCCGGACATCGAGTCCTTCGGCTACGGCAAGGGCTACCTCGCCGCGCTGGATACCTGGCGCAGCTTCCTCGACGGCGTGAACGCGCTGCGCGACGAGCGCGGCATGGGCGTGATCCTCATTGCCCACGCCGAAATCAGGCGCTTCGACAGCCCCGAGACGGAACCCTACGACCGCTACCAACCGAAGCTCCATCGCAGCGCCTCCGCGCTGGTGCAGGAGCATGTCGATGCCGTGCTCTTCGCGAATTACCGCGTCAGCACGCTGAAGTCGGACGTCGGCTTCAACAAGAAGGTGGTCCGCGGCGTCAGCGGCGGCGACCGCCTGCTGCACACTGCCGAGCGTCCGGCTTTCCTGGCGAAGAACCGCTTCGGCCTGGCCGAGACGCTGCCGCTGTCCTGGCCCGAGCTCGCCGCCGGCATCCCCTTCTACGCGACGCCGCCGAGCGCCGCCCCTGCCTCCACACCCGAAGTCCGGAGCTGACCCATGGCATCCCTCAATGGCACCTTCGACGCGACCGAGGTCGCCCCCGCCGTCCCGCTCGAGGTGCTGCCGCCCGGCAAATACCTCGCGCATCTGATCGAGAGCGAGATGCTGCCGACCAAGGCCGGCGACGGGCAGCTGCTGAAGCTGGTGTTCGAGGTGCTGGAAGGCCCCTCGGCGCGCCGGAAGATCTTCGACCAGCTGAACCTGGTGAACCGCAACGAGCAGACGGTAGAGATAGCGCAGCGCACGCTGTCGGCCATCTGCCACGCGGTGGGCCAGGTGCATGTTAGCGACAGCGAGCAGCTGCACTTCAAGCCGCTGATCGTGACGCTGAAGGTCGAGCCGGCCGGTCCCGACAAATACGGCGTGCACCGTGAGGCGCGGAACAAGGTCGCCGGCTACTCGGCGGCCAACGCTGGCAGCGCCGCCGGCAACGCCATGCGCCCCGCCAACCCGGGGCCCCGTCCGGCCGCCGCGGCGCCTCCGCCGGCCGCCCGCACCGGCGC
>JAFADX010000115.1 GCA_023424475.1 Pseudomonadota bacterium | reverse complement strand
GTGTCGGGGGTGGCGCGGCCGGATGCTGCTGCTGCGGGGGCGCCTGCTGGACCGGCGGTGCCGGCGCGACGCGGGCGGGCACGGCCACGCCGCCAGCAGCGCTATAGCCCTTGACCTTGTTCTGCTTGCGCCGCTCCTCGACTGGCAGGTGCGCATCCCGGCTGTCGGGCTCGACTGCCAAGGTCACCAGCACCGGGCGGAAGTGCAGCTGCTCGCTGTCGCTCACCTGGATCTGGCCGACGGCATGGCAGATGGCCGAGAGCTGCCGCTGCGCGATCTCCACCGTCTGCTGGTTGCGGTTCGCGAGATTCAGCCGGTCCCAGATCTTGCGGCCGCGATGCGCGCCGTCGAGGACCTCGAGCTCCAGCCAGAGCAGCTGGCCGTCACCGGCCTTGGTCGGCTGCATCTCGCTCTGCACGATCTGCGCGACGTAGCGGCCGGGCGGCAGCAGATCCATGGGCGCGGCGGGTTCGACGCCGCTCGCGTCGAAGGTTCCATTGAGCAAGGCCATGGCTTCAGCTCCTCTCGGGCGCGGGGATGGTGGGGGTGTAGAAGGGGATGCCGGCGGCCAGCGTCGGCCAGTCCAGCGTGAGGCTCTCGGCCAGGCCAAAGCGGTTCTTGGCCAGGAAGGCCGGGCGCTCGACGGTGTGCAGCAGCCGATCGCCGCCACTCACGCCGCGCGTCACCTGCTTCTTGAAGCCGACATCCGACTTCAGCGTGCTGATGCGGTAGTTCGCGAAGAGCACGGCATCGACATGCTCCTGTACCAGCGCCGCGGCGCGCGATTGCAGCTTCGGCTGATACCGGTCGTAGGGTTCGGTCTCGGGGCTGTCGAAGCGCTTGATGTCGGCATGCGCGATCAGGATCACGCCCATGCCGCGCTCGTCGCGCAGAAGGGTCATGCCATCGAGGAAGCCGCGCCACACATCGAGGGCCGCGATGTAGCCCTTGCCGAAGCCTGGTTTCTCGATGTCCGGCCAGTTGTTGTCCTGGCAGGTGCGCTTCCAGATCATCGGCTCCAGCCAATCAAGGCTGTCGAGCACCACGGTCTGGAAACCGTGATCCTCGCGATACAGGACATCGAGTGCGTCCTGCACATCCTCATAGCTGCGCAGCATGCCGAAGGTGTCGGCGCTGAGTTTGCCCAGGCCATCCTCGGTCTGCAGGAAGATCGGCCGCGGCGCGTCGGCGGCAAGCTTCGTTTTGCCGACACCGGCGACGCCGTAGACCAGCAACCGCGGAGGAAACGCGGCGCCGGAGCGACGCAGCGAGGCGAGGGAGATAGCCATCAGTGCGCCTCCTGCTTCGCGGCGCGCGGCTTGGCCTTGATGACATCGACCTTGATGTCGCCGCCCGCACGCGCCACCGCCTCGGTGAACTCATCGAGGGTGGTCTCGAAGGCCGTGACATCCTTGGCGCGGGCGATGGCGTCGCCGACGAGAGGAATGGCGACCTGGATGCGGAGTTCGTGCGCCATCACGCGGCGTCCTTCTGTTCGAGGGTGTAGGAGGGACGGCCGGTGGCGACCGTGCGCGCCGGCTCGAAGACCGCACGGATGCGCGGCGGCCAGGCCGTGAAGCGGCTTTCCGGCACGCGGATCTCGGTGGTGACGTAGTCGGCGGGGTCCTCGCCCCACGACACGATGGTGGCCACCGCCGCGGCCAGCTTCGGCTGATCCCACGCCGCCTTCTTAGGAAGGTCGGCGACGACCGCGAATCCGCCATCGGCGATGCGGATGCGGCCGGTATCCTTGCCCTCGGCGCGACGGGCCGCGGCGGCGGGGGCGCCGTAGCGGGCATGCAGCGCGTCGTGCAGCAGGTCGGCGAGGTGCTTGGCGTCGGCCTTCAGCGCCCCGACCTCTTCCAGCAGCATCGCCAGATGATCGACGGGCAGGCGTGCAACCTGCGCGACGTCCATCTCGCGCAGCTGCGCCAGAGTGGTTCGGTTGGTCATGGTGGTCCCGTTCAACGAGGAGGTGCCCGGCTGGATAGGCGATGCAGGCGGCCGGGCGGGCGCGGGCATCGGCATGGGGGGCGCGCTCATCGGATGGTCGCCAGTTCGGCGAGCCAGAGGAGCGCGATGAAGCCACCGGCGAGCAGCGTCCCGCCGAGGAGGGCGCGCAGCGCCTCGAGGGTGCGCAGCCGGGTCACGCGGCACTCCGGGCGATCGCGTCGGTGGATGGGACCGGCCCATGCTCAATGGCGCTGCGGCGAGCGCTGCGCGCGGTGTCGGCATCGGGATCGAGGCGGGCGCTGCGGCCGACGATCTCGAGCCAGATGTGCAGCGGCACCACCACCAGCGGCGTGGCGCGGTCGCGCCAGAGGAACAGCGCGTCGTTCCCGCCGAGCCACCGTTCCAGTGTCCGGAAGCCGTCGCCGTCACCGCGCGCCTTGACCTCAGCCTTCACCGGCTCGGGCCCACGGACATAGAGGTCGACGTCGGCTCCATTGCCGCGGTAGCGCAGCGCGCCCGATAGCGGCACCCGCTCGGCGCGCAGGCCGCACTTCGTATGGATCTCGACAATCGCCCGCTCACGGCGCAGCCCCTTGTCGCGCGACGGCTTACCCATGCAGGCGGGCCCTGCGTACCGAAGCCAGTTCGGCCAGCAGGCGCTCATCCACCGGGCGACTGGTGACGCGCGCGGCCTGGGCGACGGCGGACCAGTAGCGGGCGGGGATGCCGCGACGCCGCCAGGCGCGGACGGTGACCGCCTCGACGTCGAGGACCACAGCGAGATCGTTGGCGCTCGGCCAGAGGTTGATGACCTCGGCGAAGCTGGCAGGCGGCGGGGTGGCGGGACGGCGGGCGGGGGTGGGCGGTTCCAGCGGTTTCGGCTGGGGGGAGATCCTGGCGGGCATGGGGAGAGATACGCAGTGTCGCGGCACACGAACAAGACTGTTTGTATTTGCAGAAACCTGCTACACAATCGATCTATATGCGCTACATAATGAAGCGCATGGACACCTCAGCAGACCGACTCCGCCGATTCCGCGAGGAAAAGGGCATCGGGAGTGGCGCCGAACTGGCCCGCCTCGCCGGCGTGCCGGAGGCGACGTACCGCGCTTACGAGAGCGGACGGCGGCCGTTGACGGCGCGTGCCGCCCGCGAACTCGCCGCACCGCTCGGCATCACCTGGCAGATGCTGCTGTTCGGGAAGGAGACCTCGGGAACCGGGATTGCGATCAACACGCCCGAGGAGGCGGCGGCGGCGCTGGGGCAGCGCGTGCGGCGCAAGCCCATTGCAAAGGCGTCTTCGACCTATTCCGGGCCGTCGGCGGCCGAGATCATCTCCATGGGCGGTGACAGTTGGGCGCTGCTGCCGGTCTACGACGCCAGGGCATCGGCCGGTCCTGGCCAGATCATCGATCGCGAGGCGGTCACCCACCGGATCGCCTTCCGGGAGGAGTGGATCCGCGCGGTCAGCAAGGCGCCGCTCGACCAGTTGGCGGTGATCAATGTCGACGGCGATTCGATGGAGCCTACCCTGCGGCCAGGAGACACGGTGCTGATCGACTTCCGGCAGAACCAGCCGGGCGACAAGGACGGTATCTACGTGATCCGCACCGGCAATGGGCTGCAGGTGAAGCGGGTGCAGGTTGAGCTGGGCAAGGGATTGATCACGGTGCGCTCGGACAACCCCGCCTATGCGCCGCAGCCGCACCTCAATCCGGACGATATTCATGTCATCGGGCGCGTGATTTGGCTGGGGCGCCAGGTCGGGGCCTAGGCCCGAGAGTGTAGCGCTACACAATCGCACTCCCCAAACCGCCGGCGATTCGTATTGTCACGGGATGCAGCGTCCCGGACCGATCAATCCCCACCTCCCGCCGCACCTCCGCGAGGTGTGCAGCATCCTCGCCGCGGGGCTGGTGCGGCTGCGCAGCCGCGCTGCCGAGGAAGCTGCGCGCGAAGCTGCGGACCACGGAGAGAGTTGCCTCCACTTCCCGGCACCCCAGCGCCTCCATGCAACCCGGACCAACCGGAGACCCGCATGACACGCGCCACCAAATCCAAAGCCAGCACCCCGTCGGCGCAGACCATCCCGGCAATCCCGAAGCCGGACGTTCCCGCACGCCTCGCCGCACTGCCCGGCATGCCGATCGGCGAGTTGAAGGCCGAGTGGCGTCGGCTCTTCGGCACCGAGCCGCCGCCCTACAACCGGCGCTTCCTGGAGAGCCGCCTTTCTTACCGCATCCAGGAACTGGCCTATGGCGGCTTGAAGCGCGAGACGCTGGAGCGCCTCGAGGCGCTCGGCGAGCAGTTCGACGGCCGCAGCATCACGCTCCGCCGGATTCGCCACGACCAGCGCCCGATCGCTGGCACGCGGCTGCTGCGCGAATACCAGGGCGTCGAACACGTCGTGACCGTGACGCGCGGGGGCTACGACTGGCAGGGGCGCCCGTACCAGTCGCTATCGGCCATCGCGCGAGCCATCACGGGCACCCGCTGGAATGGCTGGGTGTTCTTCGGGATCCGGAGGGCCGGCGCATGAGCCGTCGTGACGCCCCCATGCCAGCGAAGACGCGCAAGCTCCGCTGCGCCGTCTACACTCGCAAATCCACCGACGAGGGGCTGGAGAAGGAGTTCAACTCGCTCGACGCGCAGCGGGCCGCGTGCGAGGCCTTCGTCGCCTCGCAGCGGTCCGAGGGCTGGGTGCTCGTGCACGACCGCTATGATGATGGCGGGGTCAGTGGCGGCACGCTGGAGCGCCCCGCCCTGAAGCGGCTGCTGGCCGACATCGAGGCCGGCCTCGTCGACGTCGTGGTCGTATATAAAATTGATCGCCTGTCCCGCTCGCTGATGGACTTCGCCAAGCTCGTGCAGGCCTTCGACGAGCACGACGTCACTTTTGTTTCGGTCACTCAGAGCTTTAACACGACCACCAGCATGGGCCGGCTGCCGGCCATCTCTGCCAGCTTCACCAGCGCGCAGCAGGTTGAACGATAGGCTTCGCTTAAGTGCCTCCGGTGGACGGGCGAGGCTAAATATTCTTGGTAGTCAGCCATCTGCGCGATGATCTGTGCATTGCCATTCCGCGCGCGGAGCGCGCCCGCATGGAGCGGCTTGGCCTCCCACAGGACCAATTGCGGTTCGGCGTCAGTGCCGTCCAATGCGACGATGTCGACCCGGAGCGCCGATTTCCTGGCGCCCCATGCTGGTATGCCCATCTCCAGGTCGATGACTGTCGGGTTCGCGCCGACAACCATGTCCACTCCGCATTTCTCCTTGCCGGCCCAGTCTTCGCTCCGCGCGATCCACCCTTTGAGCGTGGACAGCCCGGCATATTCCACGGGTTCCAACCCGCCGCACATCACATCGCGTTCGTTCACCTGCGCGTATTTGTCAGGCGCGCCGTTGTCCCAGACATACTTCGCATGGATCTCCATGCGAGCATCGACCCGTCCGTTGCGCCGCTGCCCGCAGCACACTCGCGCCACGGACTGGCCGCGACGGTAGAAGTTCAGATAGCCATTGCGCAGCGCGAAACGCAAACCCGGCCCATCGTGATCATCGGCAGGCTGGCCACTGGGAACCCATAGCGAGAGCAGGTCGGTCCACCAGTTGTCGCCCTCGTTCGCCAGTCTCTTGAGGGCATCCCACTTGAACTCGTCCAGGCCGCGCTTGAAATCACCCACCGTCAGACCTCCCACCATTCGCCATCATGGCGATTCGAAACGTTATCAAAGTAGTCGCTGAATCGGCCTGGCTGAAAACTGTGGATCGGTACCAGTTGCTTCGGCGCCAGAGCCGCCGCGAGGAGCTGCAGATCCGCAATGCTGGCGTGGCCGGAGGTATGGATCGTCTCGACCGACACGCCGCTCTCCTTCAGCGCCGCCCAGGCCGCGGCCTCATAGGGTTGTGCCAAATACCCCTCCCACTGCGACCAGATGGCACCGGCGCCACGCAGGCAGGCGGCGCGCACTAGGTCCTGATGGAAGGCATGCCGGTAGAGGACGACGAAGCGCTCAGGATTCGCAGCCAGATCCTCCGGGAAGACGCGACCAGCCTTGTGCTGGTCGAGGAGGTGGAAGAGCCCGCGCTCCTTCACAATCACGCGCTGCCGGTGCGGTGTGAACAGCGCAACATCCGGCCAATGAGTCTGTGGAATCGAGCGTCGCCCCGTCGCCCGCAGGATCTCCGCAGCGTAGAGGTCCACCACGAGGGTTCGCCGGGTCCGCTTGGCGGCCCGGTAGATGCTGACGACGCGGTCGATATTCTGGGCGGAGGCCGCCACCAGGACCATGCCCTCAGCCGCCCGCATGCGGACCACGAGTGCCTGCTCGATCTCATCCTCGGTGGGAAAGGACCCGTCAGACGCCAGCCGCCCGATGCTCGAGCCCTCCATTAGCATCGCATCGAGTGGGCCGGGCGGACGACGCAGCAGCCGCTCGAACAACTTGCCCTTGCGCCCGTGCGCGCGCAGATCGCCCGAATAGAACAGCCGCTTACTACCCGCCTCGATCATTAAGGCGTAGGCGTCGAAGGCCGAGTGGTCCACGAGATACGGCGTGACGATGAAAGGCCCGATACTCAGCGGCTGCCGGTCCACAAGATGCCCTGCGGCCTCCATCGCCACTGCCTTCGGCACGAAGGGCGCGGCGGCGCGCAGGATGCGTTCGGTCGCCGCGCCCATAAACACCGAGAGACCGGACCGCGCCTTGGGGATCAGGCCCCAGTGGTCGCGGTGGCCGTGGGACAACAAAATGCCAAGGAGCGAGGAATCCTCCACCCGCAGCCCCGCCACCTCGGGCAGCAGGGACTCATCCTCCGAATCGCCATCCAGCGGCAGGCCGCAGTCGAGCAGCAGGCGCTTGCCCGCCGCCTCCACCTCAATGGCCGAGCCACCGATCTGCCTCGCACCGCGATGAATGCGCACGCGCATCACCCGCCCTCCGCACCGTTCGCCAATTCACCGCGGTCATCAACCGGGCCACAGGCTCCGGTGACGGGGTGCAGGCGATGGGCCATGGCCTGCTGGAAGGCCGCTGCGCCCGCCAGCGCGGCTGACTCCTCAAATGCACCAGGCTCGTCATCCGCCGAGTTGTCCTCACCGGAAGCTTCGGCCAGCGGCTGAACCGGCACGAAACCGGCCATCTCGCCAGGCGCCAAGGTCTTCAGCCAGCGGCCCTGCCGCCCAACCATGAGTACACCGCGCCGTCCACTCACCTCGCTGACGCCCTTGGAGAAACGCTCGGCCGCGGCGCAGGCACCGTGCGTGAAGGCATCGCCTTCGCGCAGCGTGAAGCGCAGCGCGCCCATATCCTGCTTGACCTGAACGGCGCTCGCCGCCGGCGCATGCGCAGTGATGACGGCAGCGAGCGCGTCGACGACCCCGAACCAGCCGTCATCGTGTTGGAAACCCCAGGCCATGCCCGTTTCGGCCGGGCTGAAGCGATGCTCGGCGAACAGCACTGGGTAGCGGCTATAGAGCAGCAGCGTCAGTCCTTTGCGCATCAGGGCGTTCCTGTGTGTATGGGCAGCGCGTCCCGGGGTGGCTTCCGCGTCGAGCGGTAGTGCGGGTCCGTCATGATGAGCGTGGCCGCCGCGGGCAGGGCGAAGCGCGCCAGCAGGCGGGTGATCCAGCCCGGTCGGTTCAGCACGGGGTCCAGCAGCAGCAGAAAGCGCTGATCCTCCTCGCGCCAGTTCACCCGTCCGCGTGGGTAGTCGTCATATTCCCCGACAACCTGCGGCCCGGCCTCGCGCCTGATGCGGGGCCAAATGTTCACATGCCCCGCCTCCATGGTCCGGAAGCCGCCGATCTCGGGCACCTCAGCGAAGGGGCGCGACACGGTGACAATTTCCCAGACACCGACGGGGGACGGCAAGGCCCAGAACAGACCTAGCCGCGCGGCAACGGCGGGGGCGGGCGGGATGTCGGCAGGAAGCAAGACAGGCTCGCGGAACGTGGGCACCCTATAGAGCCACGAATCACCGTCAGAATCGGTCGGTTCTCCTGCCAACGGCCTGTACAAGGGACCTGCCGTGCCCGCACGCCACGAAAAGCTCGCCCGCGGGCTCGAACTTGTTGTCAGCCTCACCGGCACCCGCATGGGACGCACGGTCCGCGAACTGGCCGATGAGCTGAATTGCGGCGCGCGGACGATGGAGCGGATGCTCGCGGCGATCCGCCAGGTCTGCGGCGACAGGCTGGAGATGATCGACACGGATGGCCGCGAGAAGCGCTACCGCCTGCGCGGAGCGTCCTTCCTGCCCGCCGTTCGCATTTGCGCCGAGGAGATCGCCGAGATGGACCTGGCGACGCGGCGGCTGGAGGCCGAGGGATTGGGCGAACGTGCCGCCGCGCTGAGGTCTGCCTCGCAGAAGCTCCGCGCTATGGCGACGGGAGGCGCACTGCACCGTTCCGAACTGGATGCCGATGCGCTTCTGGAGGCTGAGGGGTTCGCCGCGCGCCCGGGTCCGCGCGTGGCACTGCCGCCTGGCGTCCTGGCCGCGCTGCGCAGCGCGATCCTCAGCGCGAGCGTCATCCGCATGCGGTACCGCTCCGTTAAGAGCAAGACGATCCGGGTGCATGAGGTCCATCCTTTGGGCCTGCTTTACGGCTCGCGCCCGTATCTGGTGGCGGCAATCCCGGGGAAACCCGAACCCACGCTCCTGCGCCTGGATCGCATCGATGCTGTCGAACCCACCGACGGGACCTTCGAGCGCCCGGTGGACTTCGACCTCGCGAACTTCGCCGGGCGCTCCTTCGGCCTCTGGCAGGACAAGCCCGAGGATGTGGTGCTGCGCTTCACGGCGGATGCGGCCACGGAGGCTGCCAACTGGTGCTTCCACCCGACCCAGACCATGCATCCGCAGCCGGACGGTAGAATCGTCGTCCGCTTCCGCGCCGCCGGCAGGTCCGAGATGTGCCTTCACCTCTTTGGATGGGGCGAGGCAGTCGAGGTCCTGGCGCCCCATGGTTTGCGCGAGATGCTCGCCGAGCGCGCCGCCACCGCCGCGCGCCACCATCGTGAGGCGCCTGACGCCGATGGTTCCACCCACCTGCCACAGCCAGCCTCGACGATTGCCGCGGCCGCGGATTGACATAGCATTGCGCTGTATCTGACCGACGGAGCAAGACGCATGGATGCACCCGCCCCCGACCCACTGCGCGAGCGCACGGTTTTGTCGCCCGATGAGGTGCTGCAGCGTGCGCGCGACATGCTGGTACCGATTGCCGACCGCCCCGGCGCTGTCCTGTTCAGCGGACGGAATACGCTGGTGCGGGGAAGTCTCTACGTCATGGGGTGGAATCCAGGTGGACGAACGGAAGGCCCCAGTGCGGAAAACGGCACGATCGGTGGATCGCTCGAGCATGTGCCGGAGGATTGGAGCAGCTATGCCGACGAGGTTTACGATCGCAGCGGCCAACCCTCCGAACTTCAAGGGCGCATTCGGACGGTGTTCGAGGCCCTTGGCGCCGACCCGCGCCAGACCTTCGCCACCAACGCGTTGTTCGAGCGATCGCCGGGCGAGGAGGAACTGGTCCAGCGGAACGACGGCGTCTGGCGCCTCTGGTGGGACCATTGCTGGCCCGTCCACCAGCTCTTCCTGCATGTGGTCCGACCGCGGGTGATCGTCTGCCTCGGGTGCGGACCTGATCCGAGCACTTTCGAATTGCTGCGGCTTACCAAGGATGAGCCCGGCCGACCTTTGCCGTGGAACTGGCCGTCTCCACGCGAGGAGCCAGCCGAGTTAGGTAAGCTCCGCGAGAATGTCCTGTTCGACCTCGGCGACTTCGACAAACACCGTTGCACGGTAGTGGGCCTGCCGCATCCCAGCCCACGGGTGCGCGAGGGTTGGCCGCTTACCCCCGAGGCCTTGATGAAGATTGAGAGGGCGCGTCAACGGATTGTCGATTGGGAACGCGCCGACCACGCCCCCTGAATGCGACGATCGTCATCGGATTACCGAGGCGAACCGTAAGACGGATGTCGCCCGACAGCGGAAGGGGAGCATCAGAATGGCGGAATGCGATGACGCCGTTGAACTCGGACGACTCTTCGCGGCGCACCACGGGGAGCGGTCGCTTGAGCAACTCCTCCTGTGGCTGGGAATTGAGCGCTCCGACCCGGACTGGCAGGCGAGACTGGCGCCCTTCGCGACAGTGTGGGCGAGCATGATCGTCGCGGGAGCGATCGGCCACCAGACGGTCGCGAAGGAGCAGGGCGCCGATCCTACGCCGACGATGTAGTCACGTGGGGAAGATGGATGTTGCCGCCGGCCTGCGACAGGAATGAGCGACACGATCGACTCCGGGTGAGAACATGGCTGGGGACGGTGCAGCCGCGTGTCGATTGGTTGCTGGTTGGAAGCCAAAGGCGGGGCGCCCGATTCGCCAACGGCGGCGGTATGCAACTCGCCCCAAGTGATTGAGATTTCTGGCTTTCAGACCTGGCGCCTAAATCGGCCAAGTCGTCAGGTCCGGAGAGAACGCCGCGGAGAGAGAGGATTTCTGGGCCTTGTTCCGACCGCGGGGTCGCCAGCCGCGGCGTGAAAACTGCGGAATACCTGCGCCTCACGGCGCGGCATCCAAGGCGGGAGAGTGGTTGGAGGAACTGGAAGTGGCGTCCCATAGGGGATTCGAACCCCTGTTGCCGCCGTGAGAGGGCGGTGTCCTAGGCCTCTAGACGAATGGGACCCTGGCCAGGGGCGCGCTTCTAGCCTCGCTCGGCCGGTTGATCAAGCACCCTTCTGCGCCCCGACAAAGATCGGTGGGCCGAAGCCCGTGGGCCACCCCGACACGCCTCGGGGCAGCATCGCAGGATCCGCCCAGGCCCATACGCATGGCCACCGCCGGGCGAAGGGCCGGCCTCGGGCGGCGCGGGGCTTCGCGGAAAGAGGGAGGGCTCGCAGTGCGCCATGGGGCGCCTCAGTCACGCAGGCGGATCTCGCCCGTGCGCCGCCCGCTCGCCGGGTCCACCAGCACGACCCTTTCCCCGTCCGGCCGCACCACCCAGATCGCCAGCGCGCGGTCGGTCGCCGCGATGCCGCCGATCCGGCTGCCTTCCGGTTCGCCAAGCACGTGCTGCGCCACCCCGGCCGCCGGCGCCGCGCCGCCAAGCCGCTGGACGAGCAGCACCGCCAGCGCCACGGTGCCGACCACGATCAGCACCCCCATCCCGATCACCAGTGCCTTGAGCCCAGCCACGCAAACCCCCTCGACGACCGAACCGGAGCGCGTCGAAACCCTCGCCCCGCCCGAGGCCGCCGGCAGCCGTGCCGACCGCTTCCTCGCGGATGCCATAGGTTCGCTCTCCCGCTCCCGGGTCAAGGCGCTGATCGAGGCCGGCCATGCCTCGCGCGACGGCGCGCCGATGACGGACCCGTCCGAATCGGTCCGCGCCGGGGCCCGCTATGCCATCGAGATCCCGCCCGCGGCGCCCGCCGCGCCCCGGCCCCAGGCCATCCCGCTGACGATCCTCTACGAGGACAGGGACCTGATCGTGGTGGACAAGCCGGCGGGCCTGGTCGTCCATCCCGCCCCCGGCAATCTCGACGGCACCCTGGTCAACGCCCTGCTCGCCCATGCGGGGGAAGACCTGCCGGGCATCGGCGGGGAGAAGCGGCCGGGCATCGTCCACCGGCTCGACAAGGACACCTCGGGCGTCATGGTCGCGGCGAAGACCGACCGCGCCCACCGGGCGCTGTCCGAGGCCTTTGCCGCCCGCGACCTCGACCGCGCCTACCTCGCCCTCGCCTGGGGCCTGCCGGCGCCGGCCGAGGGCGAGGTCTCCGCCACGATCGGCCGCCACCCGGCCGACCGCAAGCGCATGGCCGTCGTCACCCGCGGCGGCAAGCCGGCCACCACCCGCTACAGGCTCCGCAGGGCCTGGGGGGCGGCGGTCAGCCTGGTCGAATGCCGGCTGCTCACCGGCCGAACGCACCAGATCCGCGTCCACATGGCCCATATCGGCCATCCCCTGGTGGGGGATCCGGTCTACCTGCGCCGCACCCCCGCCGCGGCGCGGCTGTTGCCGCAGGCCGTCCGCGACGCCCTGCTGGCCTTCCCGCGCCAGGCGCTGCATGCGGCCACGCTCGGCTTCGCCCACCCCGTTACCGGGGAACGCCTCTCCTTCGAAAGCCCCTTGCCGGACGACCTCGCGGGGCTGGTCGCGTTGCTGGATGGTAACAGCCAGTAACCCGACTATTGCAGTCGGTTTTTCTTGCGCTGCGAAACCCGAGGGGGTAGAAAAGCGTTGTCGGATTCCGAAGGGTGCCATCGAGCGCCCCGTCCGGTCGGCCCCGTCGTGACCGGGGCAGGCGGCCCGGGCTTTAGGGCCCTGAGGGAGGCGACGTTACGGATACTATGGCCGCTCGCGCGCCCCGCCGTCACGGGGGGCCGCCCGGCCCAGGAGGCAGATGACCCATGGCTTCCAGCATGCCCATCCCGATGGCGACCGAGGGAAACCTCTCCCGCTACCTGCAGGAGATCCGCAAGTTCCCGATGCTCTCGCCGGAGGAGGAACTGAATCTTGCCCGCCGGTGGAAGGAAGATGGTGACGAACGGGCCGCACACAAGCTCGTCACGTCGCATCTTCGCCTGGTGGCCAAGATCGCGATGGGCTATCGCGGCTACGGCCTGCCGGTCGGGGAACTCATCTCCGAAGGCAATGTCGGCATGATGCAGGCGGTGAAGCGCTTTGACCCGGAGCGCGGCTTCCGTCTGGCCACCTATGCGATGTGGTGGATCCGCGCCGCCATCCAGGAATACATCCTGCACTCGTGGTCGCTCGTGAAGATGGGCACCACGGCCGCGCAGAAGAAGCTGTTCTTCAACCTGCGCCGGCTGAAGGCGCAGATGTCCGCGCTCGAGGAAGGCGACCTCAGGGACGAGCAGGTGGCGAAGATCGCCCATGCGCTGCAGGTCCCCGAGCAGGACGTGGTGAGCATGAACCGCCGGCTCGCCAGCCCCGACCACAGCCTGAACGCCCCCGTCCGGGCGGACAGCGAAGGCGAGTGGCAGGACTGGCTCGTCGATGACGGCGAGAGCCAGGAGGAGGAGCTCGCCGAGCGGGAGGACATGTCCAACCGCCGCGACCTGCTCAACGGCGCGCTCAAGACCCTGAACGACCGCGAGCGCCACATCCTGATCGAGCGCCGGCTCAAGGAGGAGCCGACCACGCTCGAGGAGCTCTCGCAGCAATACAACATCAGCCGCGAGCGCGTCCGCCAGATCGAGGTCCGCGCCTTCGAGAAGCTGCAGAAGTCGATGAAGCAGCAGGTCGCGGAACGGCGTCTGACGGTCGGCTGACCGGGCACGGCGCAACAGGCGATCGTGGGGGGCGGCAGGGCAACCTGCCGCCCTTCTTCGTTGTCGTATCGTGACGATGATCTCTCGCGCGCCAGGGGGCGCCTGCGCCAGACTGCGCCGGCCGGACCAATCCCGACGCCGCCCTGCGGCGCGGCCGCCCGATCGGAGATGCCACCCATGCCGCCCCTGCTGCCCCGCCGCCTCGTCCTGACGGGCCTGCCCTCGCTCGCCCTCGCCCTGCCGGCCGCGGCCCAGGCGCCGGCCGTCCTGCTGTTCCGGGTGGTGTCCCCGCGCGACGAGATCATCATCGGCCTGACACCGGCGGAACTCGGGGCCCTCGGCACCGGGCCGGAAGCCGAGCGCATCGCCCGCAAGCTCGCCGCGGATGGGCAGATCGGCGCCTGGCGCTACGTGGTCGGACGCGCCCCGGATGGTTCGACCCGCTACGGCGCGACCGGCCGCATCGCCATCCTCCGGCAGGACACCTACCGCATCGAGCCCTACCGGGCGGCGCTGCCGGTCGCGCCGCCGCCGGGCTGAGGGGCCGGGGAACGGCGACGCTTCGCGCCGGCACCGGCCCTGGACACGAAGAAGGGGGCGTTTCCGCCCCCTTCCCGTCACCTCCGCCGGGGTCTCAGCGGATCGGCGGCGCGTATTGCAGGCCGCCCTGCGTCCACAGGCGGTTCAGCCCGCGCGGGATGCCGATCGGCGTGATGTTCCGCTCGTACATCTCGCCGTAGTTGCCGACCTGGCGGATGATGCGCACGGCCCAGTCGTTGTCGATGCCGAGCGCCTTGCCGAGATCGCCGGTGCGGCCGAGCAGGCGCTGCACGTCCGGGTTGGTGGAGGTGCGGGCCATCTCCTCGACATTGGCGCTGGTCACGCCCAGCTCCTCGGCCGCGATCTGCGCGTAGAGCGACCAGCGGACGATGTCGAAGAAGCGCTGGTCACCCTTGCGCACCGCGGGGCCGAGCGGCTCCTTGGAGATGATCTCGGGCAGCAGCACGAAATCGTTCGCATCCGTCGTGCGCGTCGCGCGGAAGGAGGCGAGCGAGGACGCGTCGTTGGTATAGGCGTCGCAGCGGCCGGCGACGAAGGCCGCCCGCACTTCCTCCGCCTGCTCGATCACCACCGGGGTGAAGCGCATGTTGTGGGTGCGGAAGTAGTCGGTCAGGTTCAGCTCGGTCGTGGTGCCGGGCTGCACGCAGATCGTCGCGCCGTCGAGCTGGCGAGCGGAGGTCACGCCGGAGGAGCGGCGCACCATGAAGCCCTGGCCGTCGTAGAAGTTGACGCCGGTGAACTCGAGCCCGAGCGACGCCTCGCGGCCGAGGGTCCAGGTGGTGTTGCGCACCAGGATGTCGAGCTCGCCCGATTGCAGCATCGGGAAACGCTGCACCGTGGTGTTCGGCACGAAGCGGACCTTGGTCGCGTCGCCCAGGATCGCGGCGGCGACCGCGCGGCAGGTATCGACGTCGAGGCCGCGGAACTCGCCCCGGCTGTCGGGCAGGGCGAAGCCCGGCGCATTCACCGAAACGCCGCAGATCAGTTGGCCGCGCGCGCGGATGGCCGCGAGCGTGTCGGCCGGCGGCGACGGCGCCTGGGCCATGGACTGGCCGGACCACGCGATCAGCGCGGCGGCCGCCACACCCGCGATCCGGGTGCCGAGTTTCAGCATTCTCACGTCTCCCATCGTGCATTGCCGGCCGTCCCTGTCGCGGCCGGCGACCCGGGGAGCATGCCCGTCACCGAGCCGCCCCGCCAAGAGCTTCTCTGTGCGGCGCGGCAACCGGCCTCAGGCCGCCCCCGCAAGGATCGCGTCGGACATCTTCTCGGCGGTCATCAAGGTCGGGAAATTCGTGTTCGCCGACGGAACAACAGGGAAGACCGAGGCATCGACGACGCGCAGGCCCGGGACGCCGCGCACGCGCCCGGCTGCGTCCACCACCGCCATGGGATCGGTTTCGGCCCCCATCCGGCAGGAACAGGAGGCGTGCCAGACGCCGATCGTCGCCTTGCGGATGAAGGCCTCCAGCGCCTCCTCGTCCTCCATCACCTCCCGGAAGCGGAAGCCCTCGATCACGAAACGGTCGATGAAGGCGCTGCGCAGCGCCGCCGGACCGTCCAGGAACGTCGAGATGATCGAGGTCAGGATGCGGTTCTTCGTGTTCACCACGCCGATCCGCCGCACCCGGTCCGAATAGGCCGCCGGGAAGGGATCGGTCGTCACCGCGGCGAGCGGCGGGCTGAGGTTCAGCGCCGCCGCCAGGCGGAAGCCGATCATCAGGCGTTCGAGGTCGCGACGGTCCGACAGCAGGTTGAACTCGACATCCGGATGCGCCCGCCAGTCGGTCGAGACGAGCCTCACCTGCCCGCGCTGCGAATAGGTCTTGTTCACCCAGGTCAGCATCGAGCCGACCTGCTCGCCCACCGCATGCCAGGCGGACTTGGAGGCGACGGACATGAACATGTCGCCGGCGGGAGCACCCTCGATGCCCGAGGAGAAGCGCAGCCCGACCAGCATGTGCCGGCGCAGCTTCGTGCGGTTGAGCCTCGCCTCCGGCTTCACGAAGCAGGACAGCGAGATGGCCGGGTGGTCCATCAGCCCCTGCCCCACGCCGGGCAGGTCGGCGCGCACCTCGATGCCATGCTCCTTCAGGTGCGCCGCCGGCCCGATGCCCGCGCGCATCAGATGCGCGGGGGAATGGATGGCCCCGGTGCAGAGGATCACCTCCCGCCCGCGGAACTCCTGCTCCTGCCCCTTCACCAGCGCGCGGATGCCGGCGCAGCGCGTGCCGTCGAAGATCAGGCCCATCACCTGGGTCTCGGTGGAGAGCGTGAGGTTCGGGCGCTTGCGCGTCTCGGCATCGAGGTAGCCGATGGCGGCCGAGACGCGCGTTTCCGTCACGTTGACCGTGAGCGGGAAGTAGCCGTCCTCGAAGGCGCCGTTCTGGTCGTCGAGCTTCTTGAATCCGGCCTGGCGGAAGGCTTCGGCCGTCGCCCTGGAATGCAGCGGCCATTCGGATTCGGGGATGCGGCGGACCGGGATGCGGCCATCCCTGCCGTGCCATTCGTTGTCGAAGTCGAGGTCGCGCTCGACCTTCCTGAAGTAGGGCAGCACCGCCTTCCAGTTCCAGCCGGCGGCGCCGCGCCGTTCCCACTCGTCGTAGTCGTGCGGCGCGCCGCGATTGGCCATCTGGCCGTTGATGGAAGACCCGCCGCCGAGCACGCGCGCCTGTTCGTACTTGCGCAGCGGCGGGCGGTCGGCATCGGGGTTGTTGTGGGAGACGACCTGGGTGCGGACCTTCAGCTCGGTCCAGTGGAAGCGAGGGTCGAAATAGGCCTGGCCGGGATAGGTATCGAGGATGGTGGCCGGCACCTGACCCGGCGGGGTATCCGGCCCGGCCTCGCAGAGCAGCACCCTGTTGGCGCCGGGCGTCGAGAGGCGATGCGCCAGGACCGAGCCGGCGGAACCGCCGCCGACGATGATGTAGTCGTACAAATCCGTCTCCCCCGCAGGTCGCGTTGTACGGGCAGGAGAACACCGTCGGGGCGGGTGCGGAAGAGGGTTCCGAGGGGGGCGCCGCCCCTCCCGGGCTCTCCCCGCCGAGGGCTGAAAGGCCCTCGGAACCCGGTTTCCAAAGGCCTTTCGGCCTTTGGTCGGGGAGTGCGAGGGGGCAAGGCCCCCTCGGTCATCCCTTGGCGCGCAGCCCGCACCAATCGGCGATGTAGGTCGCGATGGTCCGCGTGCAGGTCCTGAGGTCCTCGATCGAGGTGCGCTCGTCGAAGCCGTGCGCCACCTCTCCCTTCGGGCCGTAGCAGAGGCCCGGGATGCCGAAGTAGAGCCCATAGTATCGCGTGTCGTTCACCGCCGTGGTCCGGCGCTCGGGCAGTTCGCCGCCGTGGACGCTGGCATGGGCCGCGGCAAGCACCTTCTCCGCCTCGGTGCCGGGCTCGAGCACGTAGGGATCGGTCTGGAAGCCGGTCCAGATGATTTCCGGCGGGTTGTTGGCCATGAAGGCGTCGGTCTTGGCCGCCGTCTTCACGCAGGCCTCGATCCGCGCCATGGCTTCCTCCGGCGTCATGCCGGGAACGAGGCCGATGCGGCAGTCCACCTCGCACCAGGCCGGCGTGCTGCTCGCCCAGTCGCCGCCGCGGATGATGCCGGGGTTGAACTTGATGGGGTCCCTGATGTCCTTGTACCAGGGGCTGGCCTTGGCTTCCTCGTTCAGCACCTTGGTGTGCGCATAGAGCGCGTTGATCAGCGCATATGCCGACATGATGGCGTTGGTGCCGTCCTGCGCAACGGCGACATGCACGGGCACGCCGCGCACCCTCAGGCGGAACCAGATGGTGCCGGTCTGGGTGCGGGTGATGGTGTGGCCGGTCGGTTCCGGCACCAGCGCGGCCTCCGCGCGGTAGCCGCGCAGCAACGCGGCGAGCGCGCCGTTGCCGGTGCTCTCCTCCTCCGTCACCGTCTCGATATAGACGTCGGCGGCGGGTTCGAAGCCCGCGTCGCGGATGGCGTCCATCGCGAAGACCATGCAGGCGACGCCCGACTTCATGTCATGCGCGCCGCGCCCGTACATCCAGCCGTCGCGGATGGTCGCCGAATAGGGCGGGTAGGTCCACATCTCGTGCGGGCCTTCCGGCACCACGTCGATGTGGCCCTGCAGGATCAGCGAGCGGCCGGTCGGGTTGGCCGGGCGGTGCGCCGCGACGACCTGCATGCTGCCGGCGGGATCGACCTCGACCATCGGTGCCATCTTCGGGTGGTCGGGCACGTCGGCGATGGAGAAACGGTCCACCGCATAGCCGCGCTGCGCCATCTGGCGGGCGAACCAGTCCTGCAGCGGCGCTTCGCGGCCGCGCAGGGAGGGAAAGCGGACGAGCTCCTGCAGGAAGGCGACCTGGCGGTCGAAATTGGCGTCGATGGCGGCGAAGATCCGGTCGCGGGCCGCGGTATCTGGCATGAGGTCTCTCTCTCTGTCCTTCGGTCGGGCGGCGCGGATGGCACCGCCGTGTGGTCGGCGGACGGAGATCGTAGACGACCCGACCGCGACGACCAGCCCGCGCGGCGCCTTCATCGGCGTGCGTTGCGCGGGCCTGTCCGCGCGCCGGGCAGGCGATGCCCGGTGCAAGGGCATCCATCCGCCGCGGACGCCTCTGCCGGCTCTCACATTCTGGCGAACTCGTTCGGTAGGCGGTCCGGAATGCTTGCATGACATACCGACCAGTCGGTATGTTTCCATCCATGGAGGATCGTCGCCGCCGCACCGGGGAGGCCCGCGCGAAGCTGCTCGATGCCGCACTCGCGGTCATGCGCACCCGCGGCTATGCGGGCACCTCGATCGACGACCTCTGCGCGGCCGCGGGCGTCACCAAGGGCGCCTTCTTCCACCACTTCCGCAGCAAGGAAGACCTCGGGGTGACGGCCGCGGCGCATTTCAGCGCCTGGCTCGAAGGGGTCTTCGCCCGCTCGGCCTGGCGCGACCACGCCGACCCGGTCGATCGCGTGCTGGCCTACGTCGATTTCCGCATCGCCATCTTTCGCGGGGAGGTTCCGCGCTTCACCTGCCTTCTCGGCATGATGGCGCAGGAGACCTTCGCGACGCACCCGGCGATCCGCGAAGCTTGCGAGGCCGGCATCCGCACGCACCTCGCACCGCTCGAAGCCGAGATCTCGGCCGCGATGGCAAGCCGCGGGATCACCGGATTCACGGCCGAAAGCCTTGCGGAGCATATCCTGGCCGTGGTCCAGGGCGCCTTCGTGCTTGCCAAGGCCGCCAACGGCCCGGAACGGGCGGTTGAAACCCTGCACCATCTCCGCCGTTACGTCGCGATGCTGTTCCGGGAGACCGCACCATGACCGAGCTGTCCACCTGCCTGTGGTTCGCCAGGGAAGCCGAGGAGGCCGCGCGCCACTACGTCCGCGTCGTTCCCGGCTCGACGCTCGGCGAGGTGATGATGCGGCCGCCCGAAGTGCCGGGTCCCGAGGGCACGGTCCTGATGGTCGCCTTCACCCTCGCCGGCGCGCCCATGCTGGCCTTCAACGGCGAACCGCCGCCCGGCTTCACCAACGGCATCTCGCTCGTCGTCTCCTGCGCCGGCCAGGCCGAGCTCGACCGCGTCTGGGACGGGCTGCTCGAAGGCGGGGGAGAGCCGCAGGCCTGCGGCTGGCTGAAGGACCGCTTCGGCATCGCCTGGCAGGTGGTGCCGGAGGTGCTGCTGCGCCTGATGAAGGCCGGCGATGCCGCGCAGCGCGGCCGCGTCATGGCCGCGCTGATGCAGATGGTGAAGCTCGACGCCGCCGGCCTCGAGGCGGCGTTCCACGCATCCTGAATGCAACAGGAAGGAGAATGCCCATGACCTATGTCGACGGATTCGTGCTGGCCGTGCCCAACGCGAAGAAGGATGCCTACCGCCGCCACGCCGAGAAGGCCGCCGCCGTCTTCCGGGAATGCGGCGTGCTGTCGATGATGGAATGCTGGGGCGACGACGTGCCCGAAGGCAAGCTCACCTCCTTCTCCATGGCGGTGCAGCGCAAGCCGGACGAGACGGTCGTCTTCTCCTGGGTAACCTGGCCATCGAAGCAGGCCCGCGACGAGGGCTGGAAGAAGATCATGGAAGACCCGCGCCTGAAGATGGATCCCGCCACCATGCCCTTCGACGGCAAGCGCATGATCTACGGCGGCTTCGACGTGCTGGTTCAGGCCTGAGGGGCCGCCTGAAGCGCCGCCGGCCGGCTCGCGCCCCCACACCGCCATCGGGTGGCCGGGGGGGGCGGGCCGGTGCCGGACACGGAAATGCGCCACATGGCGCATCTCCGGACATTCCCCGAGACGAAGGAAACACCATGCCCATCACCCCCTATCTCTTTTTCGAAGGCCAGGCCGAGGAAGCGATCGCCTTCTACGGGCAGGCGATCGGCGCCGAGGCGACGATGAAGATGCGCTACAGTGATTCGCCCCAGCCGCCGCCCCCCGGCGCGATGCCGCCCGGCAGCGAGACCAAGCTCATGCATGCCGAGCTGCGCATCGGCGACGCCACCCTGATGGTTTCGGACGGCCACTGCGGCGGCGCGGCGAAGTTCTCCGGCTTCGGCGTCTCCCTGCCGGCCCGCGACGCGGCCGAGGCGCACCGCTTCTTCACCGGGCTGAGCGATGGCGGCGAGGTGCGGATGCCGATCTCCGCGACCTTCTTCAGCCCCGCCTTCGGCATGGTGCAGGACCGCTTCGGCGTGCTGTGGATGATCGGCGTCTTCGAGGAGCGCCCCTCATGACCCCGGGTTTCGACCCCGCGCGCGACCTTGTCTTCGAACGCCGGCTGGATGTGCCGCCCTCCGGGGTCTGGGCCTGCTGGACGCAACCGGCCCTGCTCGAGCAGTGGTTCTGCCCCACGCCCTGGCGCGCCACCGACTTCGAGGTCGATCTCCGCCCCGGCGGCCGCTTCAAGTCGGTGATCCGCGGCCCCGACGGCGAGACCATGCCGCAGAGCGGCTGCTACCTCGAGGTCGTGCCGGAGCGCCGCCTGGTCTGGACCGACGCCATGGAGGAAGGCTTCCGCCCCCGCGCCGAACCGTTCATGACCGGCATCCTCACCTTCGATCCCGCCGGGGACGGCACCCTCTACCGCGCGGTCGTGCTGCATGCGAATGCCGAGACGCGCGCGCGGCACGAGGGCATGGGGTTCCAGGACGGCTGGGGCAAGGCGGCAGAGCAGCTCGTCGCCCTGGCCCGGTCGCTGTGATGGCGCCGTCCGGCAGGGGTCCTGCCCCTCCGGCGCCTTCAGTCGCGCGGCAGTTCCGCCAACGCCTTCTCGTATTCGCCCGCGTCGAACCCCACGAGCAGCCTGTCCCCGAAGGCCAGCACCGGCCGGCGGATCATGGAAGGCTGCGCTTCCATCAGCGCCAGGGCGCGGGCCTCGGTCAGCCCCTCCTTCTCGGCATCGGGCAGCTTGCGGAAGGTGGTGCCGCTGCGGTTCAGCAGCTTCTCCCACCCCACCTGCCCCGCCCAGGCCTTCAGGGTCGCGCCGTCGATCCCCTTTGCCTTGTAGTCGTGGAAGGCATGCGCGACGCCGTGGCTTTCGAGCCAGGCGCGGGCCTTCTTCATCGTGTCGCAGTTCTTGATGCCGTGGATGGTGATCGGCGTGGGCACGGTGCGCCTCCGGTGAATCCTGGCGGCAGGCTACGACGTTTTGGCGCGAAAGGCGCCCCGGCCCACGCCCGGGAACGCCGCCGCCGGGCCGCGGCGGCCCGCCGCGCGGGCGCATGCGTCACCCGCCATCTGCCGGAACCCGGAGGGAATGCACCATGGCCGACCTCGTCCTGACGATCTTCACCAGCCTCGATGGCTGCTTCGCGAAGTCCGGGGGCGAGTTCGCCCCGCCGCCCTGGTCGGACGAGGTGGAGCGCGAATGGTCCCTCGCCGCCCTCTCCCGCGCGCGCCATCTCCTCTATGGCCGCGTGAACTTCGAGTTCAACAAGGCGTTCTGGAGCGCCGCGGAGACCGACCCGGCCAGCGCCGCGGCCGGCGTCTCCTATGCCCCGAAGATGAATGCGCTGCCGAAGACGGTGGTTTCGCGAACCCTGGCGGGCGATCCGGGCTGGAACGGGCGCCTCGCCGGCCCCGACCTCGTCGCCGAGGTCGGGCGCCTGAAGCGGGAGGTCGCGGGCGGGGACATCTTCGCCTTCGGCGGCGCCGGGCTCGCTCATTCCCTCTTCGCGCACGACCTCGTGGACGAGTTCTGGATGATGGTCACGCCGGAACTCTACGGCACCGGCGAGCCCTTCTTCCGCGCGGGCCGGCCGGCGCCGCGGATGATGCTCACCGATTGCCGGCCGCTCGATACCGGCTCGGTCATCCTGCGCTACCGCCGCCTTCGGGAAGGGTGATCGCCATGGCCCTCACGCTGCATGCCCACCCCTTCTCGGCCTACTGCCAGAAGGCGCTGGTCGCGCTCTACGAGAACACGACGCCCTTCGCATTCAACGAGGTGAACCTCGGCGATCCGGCCGATGCCTCGGCGCTGGAGGCGCTCTGGCCGTTCCGGAAATTCCCGGTGCTGCAGGACGGCGACGCGGTCGTGCCGGAGGCCACGATCATCATCGAACATCTCGACCGCCGCCATCCGGGCCCGGTGCGCCTCATCCCCGAGGACCGGGATGCGGCCATGGAGGTGCGGCTGCTCGACCGCGTCGTCGACAACTACGTCATGACGCCCATGCAGAAGGTGGTGCTGGACGCGATCCGGCCCGCCGGCGCGCAGGACGCCTTCGGCGTGAAGCAGGCCCGGACGATGCTGCGCACGGCCTATGCCTGGCTCGATGCGCGCCTGGCCGGCCGCGCCTGGGCAGGAGGGGACGGCTTCACCCTGGCCGATTGCGGCGCCGCGCCCGGCCTGCTCTACGCCGACTGGGTGGAGCCGATACCCGGGCATCTCCCGACCCTGCGCGCCTATCGCGCCCGCCTGCTCGCCCGGCCGTCCTATGCCCGCGCGCTCGACGAGGCGCGGCCCTACCGGCACCTCTTTCCGCTGGGCGATCCGGGGCGCGACTGAGCGCGGCGGGCCGGCATCGGCGCTTCCAGACAGCCCCTCACGCGACCAGCGGCGCGGCGATCGCCTTCAGCGCGGCCACGGCGTCGCGCGGCGCGAGCCGCACCTGCAGCCCGCGCTGCCCGCCATTCACGTAGACGAGGTCGTGCGCGAGGGCCCGCTCCTCGATCGCCGTCCGCACCTGGCGCACCTGCCCGAAGGGGCTGATGCCGCCGACCTTGTAGCCGGTGGCGCGCTCGGCATCGGCGGGCTTCATCATCTGCGCCGACTTGCCCCCGAAGGCGGCGGCGAGCCGCTTCATCGAGACCTCGTGGTTGGATGGCACGATGACGCAGACCGGCTTGCCGTCCACCAGCGCCATCAGGGTCTTGAGCACGCGCGCGGGCGCCTCGCCGAGCGCCCCGGCCGCCTGCAGCCCGATGCCGTCGGCGTCCGGGTCGTAGTCGTAGGCATGCACGGTGAAGGCGATGCCGGCCCTGGCGAGCACCGTCGTCGCGCGCGTCGCCTTCGACATCAGCCGGGAACCGAGAGGTAGTCGATCGCGCACATCACCTGCAGCTTGAGCACGGCGATCGCCTCGTCGATCGTCACATGCTCGTCGTCGGTGCCCATGGACAGCGGCGAGGGACCGCAGATCACCGCCGGGATGCCGCGCCAGCGCCAGTAGCGCGTGTCGGTGCCGCCCAGGCTGCACACCGGCGGCGCGTCGATGCCGAGCAGCGCCCTGGTGTTGCCGCGCAGGATCAATGCCATCTCGCCATCGGGCTCGGTGCCGCTGGCGGGATAGGAATGGTCCTCGTTGATCGCGAGGACGCAGCCGAATTCGTCGGCGAGGCCCGGCAGTTCCGCGCGCACGCGCTCGAGGTCCGGGCCGTAGGGCACGCGGATATCCACATGCACGGCACAGCCGGTCGGGATCTGCGTCGCCTTGCGCCCGCCCTGGATGATGCCGGCATTGACGGTGATGCGCAGCGCATTGTCCGCCGCGCCCCGCCCCAGGATCGCATCTGCGGCCTCGATGCTCGCCGGGTCGCGCAGCACGGCGACGATCTCCTCGGGCATCTCCGCGCGCCTGAGGTGATAGCGGTCGTAGAGCGCCTGCGTCGCGGCGACGACCTGCTGGATCGGGTTGTTCGCGCGGTGCGGATAGCCGCCATGCCCGCCCGGCCCGCTCGCCGAGAGCGAGAAGCGCAGCGTCCCCTTCTCGAGGAACCGGATGTTGCCGAGGCCGCTCGGCTCGCCGTTCAGGCAGCAGTCGCCGGCGACCTCCTCCTCGTGATTCTCGAAGAGGAACCTGGTGCCGTGGCGCCCGCCCGACTGCTCGTCGGAGACCACGGTCAGCGTCAGCTTGCCGAACAGCCGGTCGCGATGGGGGTAGAGCAGGCAATAGGCGAGGATGGAGGCGAGCGTGCCGGTCTTCATGTCCGAGGCGCCGCGCGCGACGATGCGGCCGCCCTCGATCTCCGCCGCCCAGAGCCGGTCGTCGGCGACCGGGAAGACATCCATGTGCCCGTTCAGCACCAGGTGCCGTCCCATCACGGGCGCGTGCCAGCAGGAGACGATGTTGGGCATGTCCTCCCGCGCCGCGAAGGTGCGGTGTTCGAGGCCGAAGCGGTCGAGGATGCCGCGCACGAAATCTGCCGCCTCCCGGGTGTCGCCCGGCGGGTTGACGGAGCGGATGCGCAGGAAGTCCTGCAGCAGCGCGACGACGTCGTCGCGCCGCGCGTCGATGTGGCGGCAGAGAGTGGCCTTCAATGCCTCGGCCGTCATTGCGCCCTTGTCCTCGCCAGCGGTCATTCCGTGCCCTGTCCCCCATCCCTGTGGCACACGCAAGGCACCCGACGTGCGCCCCGGGCCCCGATGGCGGAAGTTTCCACCCGGCAGCGAGGGAAACGCCATGGGCCAGGCGCGCCGCGGGTGGCAGGGCGAGGCACTTGCGCATGACGCCCTGGTCCCCCCGAGGGTGTCATACCAAGCGGACGAAGGTCCGGCCTGCGGCCCGGAGGGCCGGGCGCCCGAACGGGCGCCGCCGCGAATGCGGCGGAGCCAAGGGCCGCGGATGCGGCCCGC
>JAFADX010000042.1 GCA_023424475.1 Pseudomonadota bacterium | reverse complement strand
GCCGCGAGCGCCCCGGCGACCGCGAGCGTCGCCTCCATCGCCTCGATCGCGGCGAGGAGGCCCGCGGTCTGGCGCGCCGCGGCGGCGTCCTCGCAGGTCGGGTCGGTGGGCGTCATCGGATGCAGTGAAGGGCCGCTTCGGTTACCGCCAGGTTGCCGGCCGCGTTAACCGATCCTTGGCCCACGGCATGCGACGGCTTGCGCATGGACCCGACCCGCACCGGACCCGTCGCGCTCGCGGAAGCGCGGCTGCACTGGATCGATGCACGCCAGCGCGTGCTGGCGCAGAACGTCGCCAATGCCGATACGCCGGGCTATCGCCCGTCCGATCTGCGACCCTTCGCCGAAAGCCTCGCCGCCGCGCGCTCGGCCGCGGGGCTGCGGCGGACCGACCCGCGCCATCTCGCGGCGGGGGAGGGCGATGCCCGCGTGCAGCGCGAACGCCGCCTGCCCGAGACGACGATCGACGGCAACGGCGTCTCCCTGGAACGCGAGGCGCTGCGCATCGCCGATACCGAGACCGCGCACGCCCTCGCGATCGGGCTGCACCGCCGTTACCTCGGCATGTTCCGCACCGCGCTCGGGCGCAACTCCTAGGGGGCAAGGGAATGGACCTCGACCGCGCGCTCCGCATCTCCGCCGCAGGCATGCAGGCGCAGGCGACCCGCCTGCGCGTGGTGGCCGAGAACCTCGCCAACCGCGACAGCACCGGGGAGACGCCGGGCGCGGATCCCTACCGGCGCAAGACGATCACCTTCCGCAACCGGATGGACCGCGCGCTGGGCGCTGCGACGCTGCAGGTCTCGCGTATCGGCACGGCGGGCGGCGATTTCCCGGTGCGTCACGACCCGTCGCATCCCGCCGCCGATGCCCGCGGCTATGTGCGCGTGCCGAATGTCGACAGCGTGGTGGAGACCATGGACATGCGCGAGGCGCAGCGGACCTACGCGGCGAATCTCTCGGTTCTGGAGGTGACGCGCGGCATGCTGACCCGCACCATCGAAGCCCTGCGCACGTGAGCCTGCCGCTCGCGCCGGCCGGCGTCGCCGCCGCCTATCGCGCGGCGGACGCGCTGCCGCAGGCGGCGGGGCCGTCCGCCGGCGGCAGCGGCTTCGGGGCCGCGCTGGCGCGCGCGATGGACCAGGCGCTGGAGGTCGGGCGCGCCGCCGATGCCGCCTCGACCCGCGCCCTGACCGGGGAGGGCAGCGTCACCGATGTCGTGCTGGCGGTCGGCCGCGCCGAGATCACGCTGCAGACCGCCGTCGCGGTGCGCGACCGCGTCGTCGCCGCCTATCAGGACGTGATGCGGATGCCGATCTGAGGGCGCGATGAACGAGGTCGCCCTCGCAGCGCGGGAGGCATTGCTGGTCTGCCTGCAACTGGGCGGGCCGGTGCTCGTGCTGATGCTCCTCGTCGGCCTGGTCATCGCGGTGCTGCAGGCGCTGACGCAGATCAACGAGGCGACGCTCGCCTTCCTGCCGAAGCTGCTCGCCCTCGCGGCGGCGATGCTGCTGCTCGGGCCCTACATGGCGGGCGTGCTGCGCGGCTATGCCGGCAGCCTCTTCGAGGCGGTGGTGCAGGCGGGCCTGCGCGGGTGACGGAAGCGGACCTCCTGGCGGCGCTGCCGGTGCTCGCCTTCCAGGCGGTGCTGCTCTTCGCCCGGCTCGGCGCGGCGGCGATGGTGCTGCCGGGGCTGGGCGCGGAGGAGGCGCCGGCGCCCGTGCGCCTCGGCCTCGGTCTCGCGCTGGTGGTCCTGCTCCTGCCGGGCCTGGCGCCCATTTTGCCGCAGGCGCCGGATTCAGCCGTGGAGACACTCCGCCTGACCGGCATCGAGGTCGCGATCGGCCTCTGGCTCGGCGGGTTGGCGCGGCTTCTCGTCCTGGCGATGGCGATGGCCGGGCAGGCGATCGCGCTGCTGCTCGGCCTCGCGCAGGCGCTGGTGCCGGATCCGGCGCTGGGCGGGGCAGGGACGGCGCCGGGGCGGATGCTGGCGCTGGCGGCGACCGTTGTGGTGCTGGCGACGGGGCTCCATGCCATTCCGCTGCGTGCGCTCGCGGATTCCTATGCGCTGCTGCCGCCCGGCGCGGCCTTCCCGGCGGGGCCGGCGGCCGAGGCGCTGGCGGGCGCCGTCACCGGCAGCCTCGCGCTGGCCCTGCGGCTCGCAGCGCCCTTCGTGCTGGTCGCCATCCTGCTGAATGTCGCGCTCGGCCTGCTCGCGCGCATCGCGCCGCAGGTGCAGGTCTATTTCGTCGCGGTGCCGGGGCAGGTCCTGTTGGGCCTTGCGTTGCTCGCTGCGGTGATGCCCGCCCTGCTCGGCACCTTCGCCGAGGCCGCCCGCGCCGCCTTCCTCGACCTGCCCGGCCTGCGCTGACCCATGGCCGAGGACACCGGCGGCGAGGCCGGGGACCGCACGGAAGCCGCAACGCCGCGGCGGCTCGAGAAGGCGCGCGAGGACGGCGATGTCGCGCTGTCGCGCGAACTCGCGGGCTTCGGGGCGCTGGCGGGCGGCGTGCTGGGGTTGATGATCGGGCTGCCGTCGGTCGGCCTCGGGATGCTTGGCGGGCTGCGCGCCCTGATGGAACGCGCGCATGACCTGGACCCGCTGCGCGGCGCCGCCGAGATGGGGCGGCTCGGCCTGCTCGCGTTGCTGCCGGTCGCGGGGTTGGCGGCGGCGGGGGCGGTAGCGGCTGCACTTGGGCAGACGCGGCTCGCCCTCTCCACCCGCGCCATCGCGCCGCAGCCCGGGCGGATCAGCCCGCGCGCCGGGCTGAAGCGGCTCATCGGCACCGACGCAGCCATCGAACTGGTTCGGACGCTGCTCAAGCTCGGCCTGGTCGGGGCGGCGCTGTGGTGGGCGGTGGGCGATCCGTCCCGCGCGGCCGCCCTGTTCAGCGAGCCGGCCGGCGCCCTGCTCGCGGCGGCATCCCGGGCGGCGCTCGACCTGGCGCTCGCGGCGCTCGGCGCCTTCGCCGTCATCGCGATGCTGGACTGGCTCTGGGTCCGCTGGCGGCATCTGCATCGGCTGCGCATGTCGCGCCAGGACCTCCGGGAGGAAATGCGCGAAAGCGAAGGCGACCCGCAGGTGAAGGGGCGCCTGCGGCAACTGCGCCAACAGCGCGCGCGCGGGCGCATGATGGCGGCGGTGCCCAAGGCCGCGGTGGTCGTCACCAATCCGACCCATTTCGCGGTGGCGCTGGCCTACGATCAGGGGTCGGGCGCCGCGCCGCGGGTCGTGGCCAAGGGGGCGGACGCCATGGCGGCGCGCATCCGCGCGGCGGCCGAGGAGGCGGGCGTGCCCATCGCCTCCAACCCGCCGCTGGCGCGCGCGCTGTTCCGCCTCGACCTGGATGCGGAGATATCACCCGATCATTATCAGGCGGTGGCCGAGATCATCGCCTATGTCTGGCGTCTCGGATCCCGGACGGGGGCAGGGTGAGCGAAGCGGATCGCATCGCGGCGGATTTCAGCCGTTTGTTCGAAGTGGAGGAGGAGGCGGGGCTCGCCGTGCTGGACACGGCTGGGCGGATCCGCATCGTCAACCAGGCGTTGCGCGCCCTGTGCGGCGCGGGGCCGCCACCGGCCCCGGGGGTGGTGGCGACGTCGCTGTTCAGCGCGGAAACGCGCACGGTGGTGGCCGAAGCCGTGGCAGCGGCGGTCGCGGGGCCGCCGGCACCGCCCGTGGTGGCGGCGCGGCTGGCCGATCCGGCCCTGCCGGCCGATGCGGCGGTGGAGGTGCAGTGCCGCCCCCTGCGCGGCGAACCGGGCGCCCTGATGCGCGTCGTGGACGTGACGGCGCGGCGGCGGATGCAGCGCCAGATGGAGGAAGGCGCCCGCCTGCAGATGGTCGGGCAACTGGCCGGCGGCGTCGCGCACGACTTCAACAACCTGCTCGCCGCGATCACCGGTGCGGCGGAAGCGGCGCTCGCCGAGGCGGAGGGCGGCCCCGCGGAGAACCTGCGCCATATCCTCGATGCCGCGGGGCGCGGCGCGCGGCTGGTGAAGCAGTTGCTCGCCTTCGCGAGCCGCCAGGCGCTGGCGCCGCAGGTGATCGCGCTCGGCGATGCCATCGCGGCCATGGAACCGCTGCTGATGCAGCTGCGCGGGGCACGCCAGGTGCTGGAACTCGACCTGCCGCGGCCCGGGCCACCGGTGCGGGTGGACCTCGCGCAGCTCGACCAGGTGCTCGTGAACCTGGTGGTCAATGCGCGGGAGGCGATGGGCGAGGCGGGACGGATCCGCATCGCCCTCGGCGCGCGGCGGCTCGAAGCGGAGGAAATCGCCCAGGGTTCGGTGATCCCGCCCGGGTCCTGGGTGGTGCTCTCGGTCGCCGATGAGGGGCGCGGCATCGCGCCCGAGGTGCTGCCGCGCATCTTCGAACCCTTCTTCACCACCCGGCGCGGGCAGGGCGGCACGGGGCTCGGGCTCTCGACCGTGCTCGGGGTCATGCGGCAATCGGATGGCCATGTGTCGGTGACGACGGCGCCAGGGCGGCGCACCGAGTTCCTCCTGTGGTTCCCGGCCGCCGAGCGCGCCGCGGCGCCGATGCGTGGCGCGGCAGGCGCGCCCGTGGCAGATGGTCGGCGCCGCGTGCTGCTGGTCGACGACGAACCGGCGATCCGCCTGCTCGCCCGCCGCGCGCTGGAAGGAGCGGGCCACGAGGTCGTCGCCGCCGAGGATGCGGAAGCCGCGATCGAGGCCGTCGCCGAGGGCTTCGCGCCGGATGTCGTGGTCTCCGACGTGACGATGCCGGGCGAGATGGACGGCATCGCGCTGGCCCGTGCGCTGCGCAGGGAACGGCCCGGCCTGCCGGTGATCCTGGTCTCCGGCTATGCCGAGGGTGCGGTGGGCGAGGGGCTGTCCGGCCTCGGCGTCCGGTTCCTGGAAAAGCCCTTCCGCATGGCCGACCTGGTGGCGGCGGTAGGAGAGGCCGCCGCGGTGCAGGCATGATGTTCTCAGTCTGTTCTTGATGGTGCCGGCGCTTTGGCGCATCCTGCACTTGCACCGAATCGCCCCGACATGCGCGGGTGAGGCGGTCCGGGCATGACGGGCGACTCCCCGGGGGCCTAGATTTTTTGGCGATGGACGCCTGGGGAATTTCGCGTTATGGTTGATAAATCTTCGCAGGAGCGGGGGAAGGGCATGGACAAGGGAAAGGCGCTGGATGCCGCGCTGAGCCAGATCGAGCGGGCCTTCGGCAAGGGCTCGATCATGCGCCTCGGCGCCAAGCAGTCCCAGCAGGGCGACATCGAGGTCGTCTCGACCGGCTCGCTCGGCCTCGACCTGGCGCTCGGCATCGGCGGCCTGCCCAAGGGCCGCATCGTCGAGATCTACGGGCCTGAATCCTCGGGCAAGACGACGCTGGCGCTGCACTGCATCGCCGAGGCCCAGAAGAAGGGCGGCACCTGCGCCTTCGTGGACGCGGAGCACGCGCTCGATCCGGGCTATGCCAAGAAGCTCGGCGTCGATGTCGACAACCTGCTGATCAGCCAGCCCGATGCCGGCGAGCAGGCGCTCGAGATCGCCGACACGCTGGTGCGCTCGGGCGCGGTCGATGTGCTGGTGGTGGACAGCGTCGCCGCGCTGGTGCCGCGCGCCGAGCTCGAAGGCGAGATGGGCGACAGCCATGTCGGCCTGCATGCCCGCCTGATGTCCCAGGCGCTGCGCAAGCTGACGGGCTCGGTCGCCAAGTCGAACACGCTGCTGATCTTCCTGAACCAGATCCGGCTCAAGATCGGCGTGATGTTCGGCAACCCGGAAACCACGACGGGCGGCAATGCGCTGAAGTTCTACGCCTCGGTCCGCATGGAGATCCGCCGCATCGGCGCGATCAAGGAACGCGACGAGGTCACCGGCAACCACACCCGCGTGAAGGTGGTGAAGAACAAGATGGCTCCGCCGTTCCGCGAGGTCGAGTTCGACATCATGTATGGCGAGGGCATCAGCAAGGTCGGCGAGCTGATCGACCTGGGCGTGAAGGCCAACATCGTCGAGAAGTCGGGCGCCTGGTTCTCCTGCGACAGCCAGCGCATCGGCCAGGGCCGCGAGAACGCGAAGCAGTTCCTGCGCGACCATCCGGAGATGTCGAACGCGATCGAGCAGCGCATCCGCGGCCAAGCCGGCCTGCTGGCCGAGCAGATGCTGGTGGGTGAAGGCGCCGAGGGAGAGGACGACGAGCCGCTCGCAGCCGAGTGACGGAAAATGGAGAGGGGCGGCGCCTCTCTCCAAACCTTATCCCGCCGGGGTGCCGGGGCGCGTTGGATCGCCGGCACCTGGCGTCGGACCCTGACGTCACGGCACCCCTGGCAGCGCGGCATGCTGCACCCGGTATCGGTTCGCAAAGGCCTTTCGGCCTTTGCCGGGCAGAGCCCCTCTCCGCCCTACGCCTTCCTCGCCTTCCGCTCCATGAAGCCGCCGAGCATCTCCCGCGGCTCCTCCGTCTTCCAGGATGCCGCGAAGGCTTCGATACCCGCCGCGATGCCTTCGGTGACCGAGGCATCCTCCCACCGCCGGATCAGCGCCTTCTGCGACCGGATGGCGTGAGGCCCGGCTTCGAGCAACAGTCCGACCCATTCCCCGACGGCCGCATCAAGCGCATCGGAGGCGACCACCCGCTCGACCAGCCCCCACTCCAGCGCCTCGGCCGCGCCGATCGTCTCGGCGAGCAGCAGCAGCCGTCGTGTGCGGCCCCAGCCGATGAGGCCCGGCAGCAGCGCGGCTTCCACGACGGAGGGGATGCCGACGCGCACCTCCGGCATGCCGAACTTCGCGGCTTCCGAGGCGACGCGCAGGTCGCAGGCAGCCGCGACCTCGAGCCCCGCACCGAGGCACCAGCCGTTCACGCGGGCCACCACCGGCACGGGGCAGTCGCGCACCGCGCGGCAGCAGTCATGGACCAGGCGGATGAAGGCCTCGCCTTCCGCTTCGCCGTTCACGCCGGCCATCACCGAAATGTCGGCGCCGCCGATGAAGGCTCGCGGGCCGGCGCCGGTCAGCACCACCGCACGCAGGGCCGCATCCTGGCCCAGCGCCGCAAAGGTCGCGGCGAAGTCCCGCATCAGCTCGGGGTTCAGCGTGTTGAGCTTGGCGTCGTGATCGACCGCCACATGCGCGACGCGCCCTTCATGCGTGCGCCGCGCGTCCATCCTGCCTGGCATGGTGTCTCCTCCGTCTTGGCGCATCCTGCCCGTGCGCGGGTGCGCGTGCCAGTGCGGCGCCTCAGCGGCGCCACATCGGCTTGCGCGCCTCCACGAGCGCCTCGGCGCGCGTGATGCCGATGTCGCGCAGCAGCCGCGGGTCGAGTTCCGCCAGGCGCCGGCGCTGCGCCCGGCGATCGAGCGCCGCGCCGATCGACGCGGGCAGGGCGGCGAATGCGGCGCCATGGCGCGGCTGCGCCGCTGCCCGGCCCCAGATGCCCATCAGGCCTGCCATCAGTCCTCCTCCACCGCAGGGAGGCGCAGGATGCCGGGCCGGACGCGCCGGATGGTGCGGTGCGCGCCGAAGCGCTACCGCGGCGCCGCGAAGCCCGCCATGCGCGCATAGCCGCCGGCGATCGCGGCAAGTTCCTCCCGCGTGATCACATCCTCCAGCCGGGCGAAGCCGTCGGGTGCCAACTCCGACACGACGTCCACCACACGCTCCGGCCCGCCCTTGCGGTTGCTGCGCACGATCTCGGCGGTCTTCGGCAGCCGTTCGGCCTCATAGGCCGCCAGCGCCGCGACGGGATCGCCTTCGGCCAGCAGTGCCGCGAGGCAGCGCGCATCGAGCACCGCCTGCGAAGCTCCGTTGGAGCCCACGGGATACATCGGATGCGCCGCATCCCCGAGCAGCGTCACCCGCCCCCGCGTCCACCAGGGCAGGGGATCGCGGTCGCACATCGGGTATTCCCAGAATTCCGGCGTGGCACGCACCAGCGCCTCGACATCGAGGAACGGGATGCGGAAACGGGCGACATGCGGCAGCACCTCCGCCAGCCGGCCGGGGCGCGACCAGTCCTCGCGCCGCGGCGGCGGCCGGCCCGCATCGCCGATCTGCGCGCAGACGACCCAGTTGGTCAGCCGCCTGCCCGGCTTCGACCCCGCGGCGATGGGGTAGAGGACCAGCTTCTCCTTCATGTCGCCGGCGACGATCATGGTGTCGCCGCCCTCGAATTCCGGCCAGTCCACCGCGCCGCGCCACATCTGGATGCCGTTCCAGCGGATGCCGCCGTCGTCGGGGTGCAGTGCGGCGCGCAGCACGGAATGGATGCCGTCGGCGCCGACCAGCACCTCGCCGCGCGCGATGCGCCCGTCCGCGAAGCGCGCGGTCACGCCCGACCCGTCCTGCGCGGCGCCGGCGAAGCGCGCGCCGGTCACCAGGGCGCCGGTCCCCAGCCGTTGCTGCGCGGCCTGCCACAGCGCCTCGTGCAGATGGCCGCGATGGATGGAGAATTGCGGCACGTCGTGCCCCGCCCAGGTGCCGCGGGGCTCGACCCAGATCTCCTGCCCGAAGCGGTTGAGGTACCGCAGCTCGCGCGTGCGGACCGCGACCGCATCCAGGGCCGGCAGGAGGCCGAGCGCGGCGAGTTCCCGGATCGCATGCGGCAAAGTGTTGATGCCGACGCCGAGCGGCTTCACCTCGCCCGCGGCCTCGAAGACGCGGCAGGGGATGCCGCGCTCGTGCAGCGAAAGCGCGAGCGTCAGCCCGCCGACCCCGCCACCGGCGATCAGGACCTGCATGGCGCGGCTCCGGTTACGGCTCGGCGGCCGCGGGCGGGGCCTCCCCGGCATCTTCCGCGGGCCAGGCGGTGCGCGCCTCCGCCCGGCGCTTCGCCGCGCAGGCGAGCACGGCAACGCCGGCGCCGGCGGCGATCGTCACCGCGCCTGCCACGGCAAGGCCGGCCAGGCCCAGGGCCATCACGCGAAGGATCATCAGTGCCTCCCTCCCGTCACGCGGGAATGAATCGTCAAACGGCACGCCGAAGTGGAAACTTCGTCCGCCGGAACGATAGCCTCCGGCGGCGGCTGCCGGGGTCTGCTCTAGCGCCGTATCTTGGGAGGAACCAGACATGACGATCCAACGCCGCGCCCTCCTGGGCGCCGGCCTCGCCGCCGCGGCCCTGCCGCTGGTCCGGGCGCGGGCTTCCGCACCCTTCGTCGGCCGCGGCGCCCCGGCCTGGTACCGCTTCCGCTTCGGCGAATTCGAAGCGACGGTCATCTCCGACGGCGCACTGCCGCTGGGCAAGGCGGAGGATTCCTTCGCCGGCGCCCGTCCGGGCGAGGTCAACGCCATGATGCGGGCGAATTTCCTCGACCCGGCCAATGCGCTTCTGGAACAGAACGCGCTGGTGCTGAACACCGGCCGTCACCTCATCCTGTTCGATACCGGCATGGGCGACAGCATGGGCGCCGACAGCCAGATGTTCGGCCCCACCACGGGGCGGCTGCTGCGCAACATGCGCAGCGCGGGCATCGACCCGGCCCAGATCGACCTCGTGGTGCTCTCGCATGCCCATTGCGACCATTGCTGGGCGCTGGTCGACGCGCAGGGCAACCGCAACTTCCCCAACGCCCAGGTGGCCATCAGCGAGACTGACCTGAAGTACTGGACGGATGAAGGCAACATCCGCGGCCCGGCCTTCATGGGCGCCTTCATTCGCGGTGCGACCAAGAACCTCAATGCCTATCGGGACCGGATGATGATGGTCCGGGACGGCAGGGAGGTGGTGCCGGGCGTCAGCGCCATCGCCTCGCCGGGCCATACGCTCGGGCACATGATGTACCAGGTCAGCTCGGGGCCCAGCGTCATGGTCTATACGGGCGACCTCGCGCATCACCACGTCCTGCTGCTGCGCCGGCCGCTGCTCGAATTCGCCTACGACACGGATCCGAAGATGTCGGCTCAGACGCGTGCCCGGGCGCTGGACCGCTTCGCGGCCGATACGCCGGTTCTGCTCTCCTACCACTTCCCCTGGCCGGGGCTCGGCCGGGTGGCGAAGGAAGGGGAAGGCTTCGCCTGGCTGCCGGCGCCGATGGACGTGACCAGCCTCGGGTGACGAGGGAACCGGAGGGGCGCCGCCCCTCCGGACCATCCCGCCAAAAGCGGAAAGGCCTTTGTAAGCCATTATTCTTTGCGCGGTGCCGCCGGGGTGGGGGCGTGGGCTTGCCGCACCCTTCCGCCCGGGGCATTTTCCGCCCGCGCAGGCCGCCCCCGGGACAGGCCAGCACCACGCACGCCCCGCAGAGGACAGCCCATGGCCAAGATCAAGGTGAAGAACCCCGTCGTCGAGATGGACGGGGACGAGATGACCCGCATCATCTGGGGGTTCATCAAGGACAAGCTGATCCTCCCCTACCTCGACATCGACCTGAAGTACTACGACCTCGGCATCGAGAAGCGCGACGAGACGGATGACCAGATCACCGTCGATGCCGCCAACGCGACGAAGCAGTACGGCGTGGCCGTGAAGTGCGCGACCATCACGCCGGACGAGGCGCGCGTGAAGGAATTCGGCCTGAAGAAGATGTGGAAGTCCCCGAACGGGACGATCCGCAACATCCTGGACGGCACGATCTTCCGCGAGCCGATCATCTGCCAGAACGTGCCGCGCCTGGTGCCGCACTGGTCGAAGCCGATCGTCGTCGGCCGCCACGCCTATGGCGACATCTACCGTTCGGTCGAGATGAAGGTGCCGGGCGCGGGCAAGGTCGTGATGACCTATGTCCCCGAGGGCGGCCAGCCGCAGGAGATCGGCGAGTTCCCCTTCCCCGCCGCCGGCGGCGTCGCGATGATGATCCACAACCTCAACAAGTCGATCGAGGGCTTCGCCCGCGCCTCCTTCAACTATGGCCTGGCGCGCAACTTCTCGGTGTACTTCAGCCACAAGAACACGATCCTCAAGGCCTATGACGGCCAGTTCAAGGACATCTTCCGCGCCATCTACGACGCCGAGTTCAAGGCGGAATACGAGAAGCGCGGCCTGACCTACGAGGACCGGCTGATCGACGATATGGTCGCCTCGGCGCTGAAGTGGGAAGGCGGCTACATCTGGGCCTGCAAGAACTACGATGGCGACGTGGAATCCGACATCGTGGCGCAAGGCTTCGGGTCGCTGGGGCTGATGACCTCGGTGCTGCTCTCCCCGGACGGCAAGACCGTGGAATCCGAGGCCGCGCACGGCACGGTGACGCGCCACTATCGCGAGCACCAGAAGGGGCGCGAGACCTCGACCAACCCGATCGCCTCGATCTTCGCCTGGACCCGCGGCCTCGCCTATCGCGGCAAGTTCGACGACACGCCGGACGTGGTGGCCTTCGCCAATGCGCTCGAGCAGGTCTGCGTCGAGACGGTCGAGAGCGGCCACATGACGAAGGACCTCGCGATCCTGATCAGCAAGGACCAGCCCTGGCTCAACACCCAGGCCTTCCTTGCCAAGCTGGACGAGAACCTGAAGAAGAAGATGGCCTGAGGCAGGAGGCGCCGATGCGCGTCGTCGGGATCGACGGCCGTTTCGGCGCCCTCCGGGCCGGCGATGCGGGAGCGCCGCCCCGCATACCCGGCCCGGGCTTTTGCTGTCGCGCGGCCATCGGCGCGGTGCCGCTCCGGCAGGCCACGGAGGCCCTGTCGGCGGTGCTCGCCATGGCGACACCCGCCCTGGCCGATTGCCTCGACCGGCCGGCCCCCGATGTGGTGGCCGAGGAGGGCGCCTTCCGCGGGCTGTCGCCCGGGACCGTGCGCTGGCGCATCGGCCGCGCCGCCGCAGGCGGGCCGCATCTGCAGACGCTGGCCGAGATCCGCTGCCGCGGCGCCGACGGCCGGGAACGGCGCCAGGTGTTGTTCGGGGAGACGCGGGACCGCCGTGCCCTCCCGACCGCCCCCGGCGGCTGGCTCCATCTGCACGCCACCCATTGCCCCCGGGACCGGGCATGCCACGAGGTCGCGCTCGCCTTCGCCTGGAACCGCGCGGCCGGGCAATTCGCCGGCGCCTCTCTCGCGGCACGGGATTCGCTCGCCGCGGCCTGCCAGCCGGCCGGCGCGCCCGGGGCACCCGCGCAGGCGGACCGACCCGCCCGATGACCCTCCCGCTGACCATCCTCGACTGGCTGGCGCTCGCCGTCTTCGTGCTCTGCTGGGTGGTTTACGCGCTGATCGTCGACCGCATCCCCTCCATCCGCGCGCGCAGCGTCATCGCGGCCATGGACGAGCACCGCCGCCGTTGGATGCAGGCCGCGCTCGCACGCGAGAACCGCATCTCCGACATCGCGGCGATCGGCAACCTGATGTCCTCGACCACCTTCCTTGCCACCACCTCCATCCTGGTGCTGGGCGGGCTGGTGGCGATGCTTTCGGCGCCGGATCCCGCGCGGCACATCGTCGCCGTCCTGCCGTGGAGCGCGGTGCCGGACGAAATGATGTGGGAGGTGAAGATCGGCCTACTGCTGGTGATCTTCGTCAACACCTTCTTCGAGCTGACCTGGGCCTTGCGGCAGTTCAACTACGTCTCGACGCTGGTGGTCGGCATGCCCTGCGACCCGGCCGCCGTACAGTATGCCGAGGTCGCGGCGCGGATCGCCAACCGCGGCGCGCGGCACTTCAACACCGGGCTGCGGTCCTACTATTTCGGCCTGGCGGCGCTGGCCTGGATCCTCCATCCACTGGCGCTGGTCGCCGCCAGCCTGCTCGTGCTGCGCGAACTGCACCGGCGCGAGTTCCGTTCCGTGGTGCGCGAGGCGCTGGCGACGCGCGGGGCCGGGTAGCGCCTGCGCGTCAGGGGATGCGCAGCACCCGTCCGGGCAGATGCCCCGGCGTCAGGCCGCATACGGCACGCACGGCGGATCGCGGCGCATCGATCGCGATGGCGAGCGGCTCGCAGGTGCCGCGGTTGAGGCTGTCGAGGTTGCGCTCGACGGCGAAGGCTTCGCGCAGCCTTCCCTCGGCGGTGACGTCGTGGAAGGTGTAGACGATGCTGCAGCAGCCGTTGCGGCCCAGCGCGATCAGCCGCCCGGCGCGATCGCGGGAGAAGCCGATGCCGCTGACCTCGCCGGCGCGCCGGAAGCGGGATTCGCCCGGCTGCATCAGCCAGATGTCCCAGGCGGTGTTCGCATTGCCGCCGATCACCGGCACCCAGAGGTCCATCGCCCCGTCGCCATCCGCGTCGGCGAGGCGCGGTGCCAGGTCCGGCAGGTCCGACTGCACCTCGATGCGCTGGCTGGAGACGCCCCCCTCCAGCACGTCGATGGTCCAGTATTCCGCGCCGGAGGTCGCGCGCAGCGTCAGCGGCGGCGCCCCGGGGCGGGTCGCGCGCAGCGTGGCCTGGGCGGCCTCGGCGGCCGGCAGCGCCATGGCCATCAGCGCGGCCGCGAGG
>JAFADX010000005.1 GCA_023424475.1 Pseudomonadota bacterium | reverse complement strand
GCTCGGGCGGTGCGGGCGTGGGCGGAGGCGGCGGGAGCGGCAGCGGGCGAAGCTCGGCGGTCGTCGTCGGCGCGGGCTGCGGCTCCGGCGCGGCCGTCACCGGGCTTTCGGCGGAGGGCGGTGGTTCCTCGGCTTGCGGCGCCGCCGCCATGGCCGTCGGAGGATCGGCGGGGGCCGGGGCCTCCGGCGGTTCGGCGGAGGCGATCTCCGGTGCCGGAGCCTCCAACGGTTCCGCGGAGACGATCTCCTGTGCCGGGGTCTCCGGAGGTTCCGCGGACGCGGCGTCCGGCACCGGCATCTCCGCCGCTTGCGCGGGAGCCTCGGGGGCGGATTGCGGCGGTGGCGGGACGTCGGGGACAGTCGGCGCCGCCTCCTCCTCTGCTTCCGCCACCGTTGCCGGTGGCGGGACGGCCTGCGGTTCGGGAGGGGCCGATTCGACGTCCCGTGTCTGCTCGGCGGCCGGTTCGGCGGCCGTCGCCGCTTCGGGCGACGGTGCCGGGGCGTCCCCCTGTGCCTCGGCGGCGGTCGGCGCGGCTTCCTCGCCGCGCCAGATCATGGCGACGGCGATCTCGCCGGCTCCGCCGCCCTGCGGTGCCGCCACCGGCCAGTCGGCCAGCAGCACCGCCGCAACGCAGGCGTGCAGGGCGAGCGAACCCGCGAGCGCGAAGGCCCGTCCGCCACCCGGCTCCGAAGGGCCGGGAAGCGGCGCGGCCTCCTCGCGCGGCATCGCCATCGCCATCGCGTCAGAAGGTCAGCGTGACGGCGCCGCGGATGTTCATGCCCGTCTCGTAGAAGGGCGGCGGCGGGTTGGAGTTCCAGGAGGCGCGGCGATAGGCATGGTCGAACAGGTTGTCGATGCCGAGATCGAAGCGCAGGTTCGGTGCGAAGCCCGGCCGCCAGCTCGCCCAGAGATCGACAATGCCGTAGCCGGAGGTCTCCTCGGCCAGGCCGGGAACCGAGGTTGGCTGCCGGTCCTGCGCGGCGACGAGCTGCCAGCGCGCCCCCAGCGTCACGCCGGTTTCCAGGAAGCGGTAGCCGCCCGACAGCGTCATCCGGTTCGCCGGCATGGAGGCGAGCGGCTCGTTGGCCGTGCGGTTGTCGCCCTTCAGCGCCGTGGCCGAGACGCCCGCGAACCAGGTGCCGGCATCGTACTGCACCTCGGCCTCGACGCCCTGGATGCGGGCCGAGGCGACGTTCCGCGACACGGTGTAGGTCGCGTAGACCAGCTGCTCGACGTAGTTGTCGATGTCGTTCTGGTAGGCCGTGACGCGCATGCGCAGGCGGTCGCCGCTCCGCAGCACGTCGCTGAAGCGCAGGTTCACGCCGGCCTCGATGTTGTGCGAGGTCTCGGGCAGCAGGTTCGGGTTGGGGACGAAGGAGTTGCCCGGGAAGTGCTGGCCGGAGACGTAGAGCTCGGTCAGCGACGGCGCTCGGAAGGCCTCGGCATAGGAAACGTAGGGTTCGAGCCAGGGCAGCAGCCGGTAGGCGAGGCTGACCTTGGGCGAGATGCGGTCGACATCCGAGTTGTTCGGGTTGCCCTCGGCGCTCTGGCTGAAGCTGTCGTAGCGGAGGGCGCCGACCAGGGTGAAGTCGTAGAAGGAGATCTGGTCCTGCACGTAGGCGGCGAAGACGTCCTGCGAGGCGGTCGGGTACTGGCCGCGCGGCTGGCCGTTCTGGAAGCCTTCCTGTTCGTCGCGGTAGATCTCCGTGCCGACCGTCAGCACGTGGTTGTCCCAGCCGAAGAGGGAAAAGCGGCTGTTGTTCTGCGCGTCGACGCCGGTGGTGGTGAGGTCGGTGATGTCGGTCGCCCGGGTGCCGGTCTGGCGCCGTTCCTCGAGCTGGACATGGTTGTGGTAGACGACCACCTGCGGCGCGAACAGCGGCATGTCCGGGTTCGCCCAGTTCCAGCGCAGCGTGTAGACCTGCTGCTCGGTGGTGCGGTCCGTCACGCTCTGCGTCGTCGCGGTGTTCGCCGCGATCGGGATGATGTGGCTGTCGCGGAAGCCGATCGCCGAGAGGTCGAAGGTGTGGAAGCCCGGCCGCCACTGCACGCGCCCGAGGAAGTTCGACACCTGGTCGGCGGTGTAGGGGATCGTGTTGCCCGCGCCGTCCGTGAGGTTGTTGTTGTTGAAGCCCGAGATCGCGCCGAGCACCGCGAAGTCGTCGACCCGGGCGGCGCCGGCGGCGATGCCGCGCCACATGCCGCCATTGGACTGGTAGCCGCCGCGCAGGAAGCCGCCGACCGGCAGCCCGGAGCCGGGCAGGATGATGTCGTCGGGCTCGATGGTCCGCATCGCGACGACGCCGCCGATCGCGCCGGAGCCGTAGAGCGTGGAGCCCGGGCCGCGCATCACGTCGATCTCTCGCAGCATGTTCGGGTCGATGAAGAGGCGGCCGCGATGGCCCGCGTTGAAGTTGTTGCGCGCGCCGTCGAGCCGGAACACGACGCGGTCGCCGCTGAGGCCGCGGATCGAGGGCTCCATCGCCGTGGTGCGCGGCGCGCCCTCGATCTCGACGCCCGGCAGGTCGCGGATGGTTTCCGAGACCGAGCGCTGGTCGCGCTCGAGGATGTCCTCGCGGCGCATGACGCTGACGGGCACCGCGCTGTCGCCCGCGACCGTCGGCGTGCGCGTCCCGGTGGTGGTCACGGCGTCGAGCGGCGTCGCGGCCTGTGCGGCGGCGGGCGGCCTTGCCTGGCTGTCCTGGGAGGATCCCGGCGCCCCGACGGGGGCTGGGGTTCCGGTGGTCTGGGCGACGGCTGGTGCGCTGGAGAGGAGTGCGAGCGTCGCCGCGATGATGTGTCGCGAGTCCATGGGCTGTCCCGGTGCTGGAGGACGGCGCCTGGCTGGCTCGCGTGCGGACGGCGTCCGCGGCTGGCTGGCTGAGCGGTCTGTGGGTTGGGCTATTTCGTGAGGATGAGCTTCTCGTTGCTCGTCAGTCGGAGGCGATAGGCCTCGCCGCCATGCAGGATCGTAACCTCCCGCGTGCCGAGCAGGAGGTCCTCGCTGCGCAGGACGCGCGGCTCGGCGGCCCGGCGGTCGGGCGGGGCGTTCACGTCCATGGGCGGCGTGCGGTTCGGCTGGGCGGGGCGGCGGCCCTTCGGGCCTGGCAGCTCATCGGCGGGCATGGGTTCATGGATCCGGCAAACCTCGGGTCGAACGGCTGGGGGCGGGGCGCTTGGGCGCACCGGCGCGTTGCGCCGGGTTGCCCTTGCCGGGAATCTGATATCGATATTGAGAGTCATTCGCAATTGAATTCTGGCAATGGGCCCGCCGTGTGCGGATCCTTGGGGGATGACGGGGATCCGGAGGCGAGGATCGGCGTCGCCGGGCGCCTCCGGGTCGCTGCGGCCGGCCTCGTGGCCGGGGCGTCCTGTCCGCCGGCGGCCGGGTGCCGCCTCACCCTGCCGCGGCGCGCCTGCTCCCCGACAGGAAGACCCGCACGGCCTCCGCCGCCCGGCGGTGCATCTCGGCCTCGGTGGGCGGCCCCTGCAGGCCCAGCAGCAGGAACATGTGCGAGGCCCCGATCGCCATGCCGAACAGCATCCGCGCCGCCTCGCGCGGGTCGGTCAGGCAGAGCCGGCCTTCGGCCATCTCCGCCGCCAGGCGGCGCTCCAGGGCATTGGCCCCCTTGCCGGGGCCTGCCTGGTGAAAGGCGTCGGCGAGTTCCGGGGCGCGGTTCACCTCGGCGATGACGATGCGGAAGATCGCGACCTGCCGCGGCTCGAACAGGTGGCGCGTCAGGGCGACCAGCATCCCGCCCAGCGCGGCGGCGAGGTCGGGCTCGCTTTCCAGGGCCGTGTCCATGGCGATGGGGCAGAGGCCGTCCTGCATCACCGCCTCGAACAGCGCGGCCTTGGACGGGAAGAGCTGGTAGAGGGTGCGCTTGGACATCCCGGCGAGCTGGGCCACGTCGTCCATGTGCGCAGCGGTGTAGCCGTCGCGCAGGAAGACCGCCTCGGCGGCCTCGCGCAGCAGGCGGACCCGGTCCGCCTCGCAGAGCCGCCGTCGCGGCGGGGCTTCCGTCGTCGCGTTCATCGCCCGGTTGCGCCGGCTTGCGCCATCGGCCCGCTCCGTTCCTCCCATCCGCCCCCGAGGGCACGATACAGGGAAACGCGGTTCTGCTGGCGAAGCAATTCCTGCGCGATGAGGTCCTGCTGGGCGGTGAAGAGCTGCCGCTGGGCGTCGAGCGAGGCCTGGTAGTTGTCCAGCCCGCTGCGGAACCGCATCAGCGCCAGGCGGTAGGCATCCCGGTAGGAGCGCACCAGCGCCCGCTGCGCCGCGATCTGGCGGTCGAAGGTGCCGCGCGCGGCGAGGGCGTCCGCGACCTCGCGGAAGGCCGACTGGACCGTGCGCTCATAGGTCGCGACCTGGATGTCGGTGCGGATCCTCGCCGCATCCAGGCTGCCTTGCAGCGTCCCGCCGGTGAAGATCGGCAGGTTGATCTGGGGGGCGAAGGTCCAGGTGCCGCTGCCCGCGCCGAACAGGTTGGACAGCGAGGCGCTCGCCGTCCCCGCGCTCGCCGTCAGGGTGATGGAGGGGAAGAAGGCGGCGCGGGCCGCGCCGACCTCGGCATTGGCGGCCGTGAGGTTGCGCTCGGCGGCGAGCACGTCCGGCCGGCGCAGCAGGATGGTGGAGGAGACGCCCGCCGGCACGTCCGAGACCGGCCGGCGCAGGGAGGAGAGCGAATCGGGCAGCATGTCCTGCGGCACCGGCGTGCCGAGCAGCAGGGCGAGCGCATTCATCGCCTGCGCCTTGGCCCGCGTGTAGCGTTCGAGGCTGGCGCGCGCCGTCTCGACCGAGGTCTGCGCCTGGCGCAGTGCGAGTTCGGTCGCCGTGCCGCCCTGATAGGCGGCGCGCGTGATGGCGAAGGCCTCCTGCTGGTTCGCGAGGGTCTGGCGGGTCAGCGTGAGGGCTTCCTCGGCCGCAGCGATGGTCAGCCAGGCCTCGGCGACCTGGCCGATCAGGCCGATCTGCGCCGCGCGCCGCGTCTCGGCAAAGCCGAGGTAGCGCTGGAAGGCCGCCGCGCTGAGGCTGCGCACCCGCCCGAACAGGTCGATCTCGTAGGAGCTGATGCCGACGCCCGCACCCCAGATGCGCCGCGTGACACCGGCCGTGGCGTCGGTCGGCGCGGCGCTGTTGGCGACGGGCAGGGGCGTGCGCGAGGCGTCGTAGGATCCGCTGGCGCCGAGTTCGGGGAAGAGTTCGCCGCGCTGGACGCGGTACTGCGCCTCGGCCAGCGCGACGTTCTGCACGGCGATGCGCAGGTCCCGGTTGTTCGCGAGCGCCGTCTCGATCGCCTGCTGCAGGCGGGCGTCCGTGAAGACGTCGCGCCAGCCGATGGCGTCGGCTTCCCGCGCCGGGTCGGGCGGGATCGGCGTGGTGCCGGCGGTGCTGCGATAGGCCGGGCCCTCCGGCCAGGCCGCGGCGACGGAAGGGTTTGTCGCCGGCCGGTCGGGGATCAGGCTGCAGCTGGCCATCAGCAGGGCGGCGAAGGACAGGGCGGGGAGCCGGGTCATGGACGTCACTCCCCCGCCTGCGGCAGGACGGCCGGCGGCGCCGGCGCGTGGGGCGCGGCCCGGCGCCGCGTGCGGAACAGGCGCAGCACCACCAGGAAGAAGATCGGCACGAAGCCGATGGCGAGCAGCGTGCCCGCCGCGACGCCGCCCAGCACCCCGATCCCGATCGCGTTCTGCCCGCCCGCGCCCGCGCCGGAGGCGACGGCGAGCGGCACCACGCCGAGGCCGAAGGCGAGCGAGGTCATGACGATCGGGCGCAGCCGCTGGCGCGCGGCATCCGTCGCGGCCTCGACCAGCCCCATGCCGCGGTCGAAGTTCTCCTTGGCGAATTCGACGATCAGGATGGCGTTCTTCGCCGACAGGCCGATGGTCGTCAGCAGGCCGACCTGGAAGTAGATGTCGTTCGACAGCCCGCGTGCGAGCGAGGCGGCGACCGCGCCGAGCACGCCGAGCGGCACCACCATCATCACCGAGGCTGGGATCGACCAGCTCTCGTACAGCGCGGCGAGGCAGAGGAAGACCACCAGCAGCGAGATGGCGTAGAGCGCCGGCGCCTGGCCGGAGGATTGCCGTTCCTCGTAGGAAAGGCCGGACCAGGCGGAACCGAAGCCGGGCGGGAGTTGCCGCATCAGCCGCTGCATCTCGGCCATGGCCTCGCCCGAGGTGTGGCCGGGCGCCGGGGCGCCGGCGATCTCGCGGGACGGGATGCCGTTGAAACGCTCGAGGCGCGGCGAGCCATGGACCCATTCCGTGCGCCCGAAGGCGGAGAAGGGCACCATCTGCCCCGCCGCGTTGCGCACGAACCAGCGGTCGAGGTCGCCCGGCAGCATGCGCGACTCCGCATCGCCCTGGAGATAGACGCGCTTCACCCGCCCGCGGTCCATGAAGTCGTTGACGTAGGTGGCGCCCCAGGCGGTGGCGAGGGTGGTGTTGATGTCGTTCACCGTCAGGCCGAGCGCGCTCGCCCGTTCCCAGTCGATGACGAGGCGGAACTGCGCCTCGTCGTCCAGGCCGTTGGGGCGCACCGCCATGAGGATGGGACTCTGCGCGGCGAGGCCGAGCAGCTGGTTGCGCGCCTCCATCAGCGCGGCATGGCCGCGCCCGCCCTGGTCGAGGAGCTGGAAGGTGAAGCCCGTGGCGTTGCCGAGCTCGGTGATGGCGGGGGGCGCGAAGGCGAAGATCATGGCGTCGCGATAGCCGCCGAAGCGGGCCATGATCCGCCCGGTCAGCGCCTGGACGCGCTGCGCGGCGGTTCCGCGGTCCTCCCAGTCGCGCAGGCGCACGAAGGCCATGCCGGCATTCTGGCCGCGGCCGCTGAAGTTGAAGCCGTTCAGCGTGAAGACCGAGGCGACGGTGTCGTGCTCCTCCTCCCGCAGATAGGCCGTCAGCTCGTCGAGCGCGGCCTGGGTGCGGCTGGCCGTCGCGCCGGGCGGGGCGACGACCTGCACGAAGGCGATGCCCTGGTCCTCGTCCGGCAGGAAGCCGCCGGGCAGGCGCATGAAGCCGAAGGCGAGCGCGCCGAGCAGCGCGCCATAGACCAGCAGCATCCGCACCGGGCGCCGCAGGCTGCCGGTGACGAAGCGGGTGTAGCCCCGCGTCAGCCGCCCGAAGCCGCGGTTGAACCAGCCGGCGAAGCCCTTTTCCGTCTGGCCGGGCTTGTGCGGCTTCAGGATCGTGGCGCAGAGCGCCGGGGTGAAGAAGATCGCGGTGAAGACCGAAAGGCCCATCGCCGTCGCGATGGTGATGGAGAACTGGCGGTAGATGACGCCGGTCGATCCGCCGAAGAAGGCCATGGGCAGGAACACCGCGGCGAGCACCAGGCCGATGCCGACCAGCGCGCCGGTGATCTGGTCCATCGACTTGCGCGTGGCGTCCAACGGCGCGAGGTGCTCCTCGGCCATCACGCGCTCGACGTTCTCGACCACCACGATGGCGTCGTCCACCAGCAGGCCGATGGCCAGCACCATGCCGAACATGGTCAGCGTGTTGATGGTGAAGCCCGCGATCGACAGCACCGCGAAGGTGCCGAGCAGCACGACCGGCACGGCGATGGTCGGGATCAGCGTCGCGCGGAAGTTCTGCAGGAACAGCAGCATGACGAAGAAGACCAGCACCACCGCCTCGAACAGCGTGTGCACCACGCTTTCGATCGACAGGCGCACGAAGGGCGTCGTGTCGTAGGGATAGATGACCTCGACGCCCTGCGGCAGCAGCGGGCGCAGGCTGTCGATGGTCGCGCGCACCGCCGTCGCGGTGTCGAGCGCATTGGCGCCCGAGGCGAGCTTGATGCCGATGCCCGCCGCCGGCTGGCCGTTGTAGAGCGCGCTGATGGCGTAGCTCTCGGCGCCGATCTCGACCCGCGCGACGTCCCTGAGCCGGACCTGGGAGCCGTCGGTCCGCACCCGCAGCAGGATGGAGCCGAAGGCCTCGGGCGAGGTCAGGTAGGAGGGGCCGATCACCGTGGCGTTGAGCTGCTGGCCCTGCACCGCGGGCAGCGCGCCCATCTCGCCGCTCGCCACCTGCACGTTCTGGGCGCGGATGGCGGTCGCGACGTCGCCCGGCGTCAGCCCGTAGTTCACCAGCTTCGCCGGGTCGAGCCAGATGCGCATCGCATACTGCGCGCCGAAGACCTGGTAGTCGCCGACGCCCGGCGTGCGGCTGATCGGGTCCTGGATGTTGGTGACGACGAAGTCGGAGATGTCGAAGTTGCTCATCCCCCCGTCGGTCGATACGAAGCCCACCACCATCAGGAAGTTGCTGGTCGCCTTGGCGACGCGGATGCCCTGCTGCTGCACGGTCTGCGGCAGGCGCGGCACCGCGAGCTGCACCTTGTTCTGCACCTGCACCTGCGCCGTGTCGGGGTTGGTGCCCTGCGCGAAGGTGAGGGTGATGGTGGCGCTGCCGTCCTTCGCCGCGTTCGAGGAGAAGTAGAGCAGGTTGTCGATGCCGCTGAGCTGCTGCTCGATCACCTGCACCACGGTGGATTGCACCGTCTCGGCCGAGGCGCCGGGATAGGAGACCTGGATCGAGATCGCCGGCGGCGCGATGGAGGGATATTGCGCGACCGGCAGGCCGCGCAGGGAGAGCAGCCCCGCGAGCATGATCGCGATGGCGATCACCCAGGCGAAGACCGGGCGGTCGATGAAGAAGCGGGCCATGGGGCGATGCCTGGATCAGCCGCCGGTGCGGGCGGGGGCGGCCGCGGCCGTCCGGGGCCCGGCCTCGGTGGCGTTGACCCTGGCGCCGGGGCGGATGCGCAGCACGCCTTCCGTCACCACGCGGTCGCCGGGGCTGAGGCCCTCGGAGACCAGCCAGTCGGTGCCGATGGCGCGGCTGGTGCGCAGGATGCGCTGCTCGATGACGCCCTCGGCATTGACGACATAGGCCATGGGCTCGCCGCGCGGGGTCCGCAGCACCGCCTGCTGCGGCACGAGCAGGGCGCGGTCGATCACGCCTTCCTCCACCCGGGCGCGGACGAACATGCCGGGCATCAGCAGCCCGTCCGGATTGGGGAAGACCGCGCGCAGCGTGACCGAGCCGGTGCCCTGGTCGACGATCACCTCGGAGAACTGGATCTCGCCGGGATGGGGATATTCGCTGCCGTCCTCGAGGATGAGCGACGCGCTGGCGCGGTCGTTCGAATCGCGCCTCAGCACCCCTTCGGCGACGTCGCGGCGCTGGCGCAGCAGCGCGGCGCTCGGCTGCGTCAGGTCCACGTAGATCGGATTGAGCTGGGTGACGGTGACGAGCGCATTGGCCTGGTTCGCCGTGACCAGCGCGCCGACCGTCACCGAGGCGCGGCCGGTGCGGCCCGCGATCGGCGAGTTCACCACGGTGTAGCCGAGGTTGATCCGGGCCGTGTCGACCGCCGCCTGGGCCGAGGCGACATCCGCCTGGGCCTGGCGCAGGGCGGCCTCTGCCGCATCGAAATCCTGCTGGCTGACGGCGCGGGCCCGCACCAGGGGGCGGTAGCGGTTGACCGTGGTCTCGGCCTGGTCGGCGGTGGCCTTGGCGCGGGCGAGGGCAGCCTCGGCCGTTTCGAGTGCGGCCTGGTAAGGCGCCGGGTCGATCCGGAACAGCGGTTCGCCGGCGGCGACTTCCTGGCCTTCGGTGAAGAGCCGCTCGCGCAGCACGCCGCCGACCTGGGGCCGCACTTCGGCGACGCGGAAGGCGCTGGTGCGGCCGGGCAGCACGGTGCTGACCGGGGCGGCCTGGCGGCGCAGGGTGACGACCGTGACATCGGCGGGCCGGGGCGCCGCGGCCCCCTGGGCATGCGCGGCGGCGGGCGTCTCGTCGCAGGCCGAGAGCAGGGGAAGGGTCGCCAGGACGACGGCGAGCACCGAGGAGCGGCGCGTCGCCCGGAGGGCGGCTGGATCCAGCATGGGAGGGCCTTTGGAAACTCGACGGTTTTCGATGCGGAAACTGAAGAGTTTCTCGTCCGCCGTCAAGCCAAATTGCTGCGTTGCAACATCTTGATACCGAGAGGCCATGCCCCGAGGATGGCGGCGCGGGGGCAGGACCGATCCGGGTCCGCCGCTGCGTACCGCCAAGCATCCGCGGAACCGCCCGCTGCCGCGGCCCGGGCGGGCCGGCGGTGCGCCACCGGGCTGTCAATCCGTCGCCCGGGAGCGGGCGGGGCGGGCGCGGCGACCCGCCGGTCCGCCTATTCGAGCGGCAGCGCCACGTGATTCACGAAGCCCGCCCGTGTCTTCAGCGCCTCGTAATACGCCGAGAGATGCGGCAGGTCGGGCCGTTCGATCGGCAATGCATGCCAGCGATGCACCCAGCAGCCGAGCGCGATGTCGGCGAGCGTCAGCTCGTCACCGCACAGGAACCGCGTCCTGGCGACCGTCGCATCGACGATCTTCCACAGCCGCCCGGACTCCTCGCGCGCCCTGGCCTCGGCCTTCCAGTCGCGCTGCGGCTCGGGCAGCCGGACGTGGGTGAAGAAGATGGTGACCATCGGCGCGGTGACATGGCCGAGGGTCCAGTCCATCCAGGTCTCGACCTTCGCCCGGGCGCGCGGCTCGGCCGGGTAGAGCGCGCCGCCCGGGGCGTGGGTGTTGCAGAGGTAGCGGGCGATGGCGTTGCTCTCCCACAGCGCCCAGCCGTCCTCCTCCTGGAGGGTCGGGACGAGGCCCATGGGATTCATGGCGCGGTATTCGGGATCCCGCGTCCTGCCGAAGGCGCCGCCGGCATCGATGCGTTCATAGGGCAGGCCCAGCTCGTCCAGGGTCCAGAGGACCTTCATGACGTTGCTCGAACTCGCCCGGCCCCACAGCTTGAGCATCGCGATCCTCCTCCGTGCCGGGGCAGGCTAGGCGCGCCGTCTGCGGCGGTCCAGTTGCGCCGCCGCCGCCGGCGCGCGACATGGGGGGCATGGGACCCGCCCTCCTGATCGCCGTGCTCGCGGCCGCGGCGCCGCTCTTCGCCCTTGGCAGCGAGACCTGGTGGGGGCTCGCCCCCTGCGAGCTCTGCCTGTGGCAGCGATGGCCCTATTGGGTCGCGGCGGGGCTGGCCGCGCTCGGCACCGTGCTGCCGGGGCGGGCGCGGGCGGCGCTGGTGGCGCTGGCGGGGGTCGCGGCCCTGGTATCGGCCGCGATCGCCGCCCTGCATGCCGGCGTGGAGCAGGGCTGGTGGCCGTCGCCCCTGCCGGGCTGCGCGGCGCCCGCGGTCCCCGCCGGGACCATGTCGATCGACGAGATGATGCGCAGCCTGGCGCCGGCGCCGAACAAGCCCTGCGACGCGGCGACCTACCTGGTCCAGGGCCTGCCTCTGTCCATGGCGGCGATGAATCTCCTCTATGGTCTCGGCCTCGGTGCGCTGGCGCTGGCCTTCGCCCGGCGCGCGGCGAGGGCCTGAAGGATCGTTCCGCGCCCGCGCCGCGCCTGCGGCCCGGGCCTGATGTTAGGATCGCGCGTGGAAACCGGGACGGGAGGAAGCGATGCGCGCGATTCTCGCGGCGGCATTCCTCGCGCTGCTGATCCGCACGGCGGCGGGGGTCACGATCACGCTCTCCTGCGGCGCGGTCGGCATCGAGGCGCGGCTCTGCCGCGAGGGGGCGGAAGCCTGGGCGCGCGACACGGGCAACGAGGTCTCGCTGGTCTCGACGCCCGCCGGCGCCAGCGAGCGGCTCGCGCTCTATCAGCAACTGCTCGCCGCGCGGGCGCCGGACATCGACGTGATGCAGATCGACGTGGTCTGGCCGGGCATCCTCGCCGCGCATCTGCTCGACCTCATGCCCTTCACCGACACGGCGACGCGTGCGGCCCATTTCCCGGCGGCCATCGCCAACGACACGGTGGGCGGCCGGCTCGTCGCCATGCCGTGGTTCACCAGTGCGGGGGTGCTCTACTATCGGCGCGATCTCCTGGAGAAATACCATCGGCCCGTGCCCGAGACCTGGCGCGACCTCGCGGAGACCGCGCGCATCGTCATGCTGGGCGAGCGCGCGGCCGGCGAGCGCCGCATGTGGGGCTTCGTCTTCCAGGGCCGCGCCTATGAGGGGTTGACGGTCAACGGCCTCGAATGGGTGGCGAGCCACGGCGGCGGCACCATCGTCGCGCCCGATGGCCGCATCACCATCGACAATCCCCGCGCCGCCGCCGCGCTCGCCGAGGCGGCGGGCTGGGTCGGGACCATCGCGCCGATGGGCGTGCTCAACTACGCCGAGGAGGAGGCGCGCGCGGTGTTCCAGCCGGGCCGCGCCGTCTTCATGCGCAACTGGCCCTATGCATGGCCGCTGCTGAACGCGCCGGACAGCCCGGTGCGCGGCAGGGTCGGCGTCGCCCTGCTGCCGCGCGGCGAGGGGGAGGGCGGCCGGCACGCGGCGACGCTCGGCGGCGAGCAGCTCGCCGTCTCGCGCCATGCGCGGCATCCGGAGGAAGCGGCGCGGCTGGTGCTCTACCTGACCTCGCGCGCCGAGCAGCGGCGCCGCGCCATCGCGGGTGGCCTCAACCCGACGATCCGCGACCTCTACGACGACCCTGCGGTGCTCGCGGCCAATCCGTTCTTCGGCAGGTTGCGCGCGACCTTCGAGACCGCCGTCGCGCGGCCCTCCGGCGTCACCGGAGGGCGTTACAACCAGGTCTCGGCCGAGTTCTGGGATGCCGTGCATGGCGTGATCTCGGGGCGGAAGGAGGCCGCGCCGGCGCTCGCCCGGCTGGCGGCCCGGCTGTCGCGGCTCGCGCGCAATGGCGGCTGGCAGGCGCCGCCATGAAGGGCCTGTCCGCTCTGGCGCTGGAGCGGCGGCGCTCGGCGTTCCTGTTCCTCATGCCCATGGCCGTCACGCTGCTGCTGGTGGCCGCCTGGCCGCTGGCGCGCACGGTGTGGTTCTCGCTGACCGATGCGCGGCTCGATGCGACGCAGGTGCCATCCTTCATAGGCCTTGCGAACTACCGGCTGCTGGCATCGGACCCCGACTGGTGGACCGCGGTGGGCAATACGCTCGTCTTCGCGGCGGTGTCGGTGGCGATCGAGGTGGTGCTCGGCATCGTCGTCGCGCTTGCCCTCAATGCCCGGATGCGCGGGCGCGGCCTGGTGCGGGCGGCGATGCTCATCCCCTGGGCGATCCCCACCGTCGTCTCGGCGCAGATGTGGGGCTGGATGCTGCACGACCAGGTCGGCGTGGTGAACGAGGCGCTGCTCGCATTCGGCGCCATCTCGGAGCCGCTGGCCTGGACTGCGGACCCGGATCTCGCACTGTCCGCGGTGATCGCCGTGGATGTCTGGAAGACGACGCCCTTCATGGCGTTGCTGACGCTTGCCGCGCTGCAGCTGCTGCCCGACGAGCTCTACGAGGCGGCCGCGATCGACGGGCTCGGCCCGGTCGGCCGCTTCTTCCGCATCACCCTGCCGCTGATCCGGCCCGCCCTGATGGTGGCGGTCGTATTCCGCGCCCTCGATGCCCTGCGCATCTTCGACCTGATGTACGTGCTGACCGGCAACGGCAGCGCGACGGCCTCGATGTCCATCTATGCGCGCCAGCAACTGGTGGATTTCCAGGATGTCGGCTTCGGCTCCGCCGCCGCGACCGGCCTGGTGCTGGTGGTCGCGATGGTGACCGCCCTGTTGCTCACGCTGGGGCGGGTGCGCCTCGGCGCGGCGGAGGCGGGACGATGAGCCCGCGCCGCCTGCGGCGCCTCGCCGGGCGCGTCCTCTTCGCCCTGCTGATCGCGGCGATCGTGGCCTACACTGTGTTTCCCTTCTACTGGGCGGTGGTCACCTCGCTGAAGTCGGGCAGCGCGCTCTTCGCCGCCGATCCCTTCCCGTTGCGGCCGGCCTGGGACAACTACGCCGCGGTGTTCCGCGAGCAGCCCTTCGGGCGGAACATCCTGAACTCCGTTGCGGTGGCGTCCGGCGTGGTCGCCATGTCGCTGGTGCTGGGGGTGACGGCGTCCTTCGCCCTCGCGCGCGTCGCCTTCCGGGGGCGGGGGCTGATGCTGGCCGCGATCCTCGCCGTGTCGATGGCCCCGCAGGTCGCGGTGCTCTCGGGCCTCTTCGAGCTGATCCGGACGCTTGGCCTCTACAATAACCTGCTTGGCCTCGGGCTTTCCTACCTGATCTTCACCCTGCCCTTCACGGTCTGGGTGCTGACCACCTTCATGCGGGAGATGCCGCGCGAACTCGAGGAAGCGGCGATGGTGGATGGCGCCACCCCCTGGGTGGTGCTGACGCGGATCTTCCTGCCGCTGATGGGCCCGGCGCTCGCCACCACGGGGCTGCTCGCCTTCATAGCGGCGTGGAACGAGTTCCTCTTCGCGCTGACCTTCACCCTGACCGACTCGATGCGTACCGTGCCGGTGGCGATCGCGCTGCTCAGCGGCGGGTCGAGCTTCGAACTGCCCTGGGGGCGGATCATGGCGGCTTCGGTGATCGTGACGGTGCCGCTGATCCTGCTGGTGCTGGTCTTCCAGCGGCGGATCGTCGCCGGGCTCACCGCGGGGGCGGTGAAGGGCTGAGCTGGAGCATGTTCCGATCTGTCGGAACCGGCACCGGCCCGCACCCCCACCTGGCCACCCATCCAGGATACTGTCGTTGGGTGGCCAGGTGGGGGTGCGGGCCGGTGCCGCCTGATCGAAAAGAGCTCTAGAGACCTTCCCGTTCGCCCTGGCTCATGGCAACGCCTTCAGCCCTTTGTGTCTGCGAGCATCTTCAGCCGGTCAGGCGATTCCACCTGATCGGGATCTGCTCCAGGCGGCTCAGCCTTCCAGTTCGCTGTCCCAGTAGAGGTAGTCGCGCCAGGACTGGTGCAGGTAGTTGGGCGGGAAGCCGCGCCCGTTGTCCTGCAACTCCCAGGAGGTCGGCTGGCGCGGCTCCTGCCGCGGCAGCATGTGGCATTCGCGCGGCAGGCGGCTGCCCTTGCGCAGGTTGCAGGGACCGCAGGCGGTGACGACGTTCTCCCAGGTCGTGCGGCCGCCGCGGGAGCGCGGGATCACGTGGTCGAAGGTCAGTTCCGGCGTCGGGCGACCATGGCCGCAGTACTGGCATTCGAAGCGGTCGCGCAGGAAGACGTTGAAGCGCGTGAAGGCCGGCCGCCGCGCCGCGGGGATGTATTCCTTCAGCGCGATGACCGACGGCAGGCGGAAGGCGAGGGAGGGCGAATGCACCTCGACCTCGTATTCGCTCAGCACCGAGACGCGGTCGAGGAAGACCGCCTTCACCGCATCTTGCCACGACCAGATGGACAGCGGGAAATAGGACAGCGGCCGAAAATCCGCATTCAGCACGAGGGCCGGATACGATTGGGCACCGGTGAACTGACCGCCGTCGGGCAAGCGCCGCTCCTTCCAGCGGTGCGCCACAAGACCTTGGGGCCTGACCCGGCGGTAAGGCCCCAGATACAGTGGCGCCGCCGCGTGTGCGGTGGATGATTGCCACGCGGCCCGGGCCGCCGCAACCCTTCCGCTGTCGTGTCAGGCAGTTGTCACGCCGGGGCGAGCACGCCGCGCAGCACCTCCGCGCCGGCCGCGAGGCCGACTTCGTCGAGGCCATGCCCGAGCCCGGGCCGGTAGAGGGCCCGCACCGGCACGCCCGCCGCGGCCAGGGTCGTTTCGGTGGCGCGGGAGGCGGCGACCGGCACCACCTCGTCGGCCTCCCCGTGCACGAGCAGCACAGGCGGGCGCGCGAGGACAGGGCGCTCCGCGCCGATCATGCCGCCGGAATAGGCGAGGATGCAGGCGGCCCCCGGCACCGCGCCGCGCAGCCCCGCTTCGAGTACCGTCATCGCGCCCTGGCTGAAGCCCATCAGCGCCACGCGGCCGGGCGGGATGGCATGCGCTTCGCAGGCTGCGGCGACGAAGCGGCCGAGTCCCGCCGCGGCCGCGGTGACGCCGGCCTCAAGCTGCGCGGCGGAACGATCCCACAGCGGGAACCATTGCCGGCCGAAGGGGATGCCTTCGCAGGGTTCGGGCCCATGCGGCGCGACGAAGAGCGCGCGAGGCACGGCCCCGGCCCAGAGCGCGGCCAGGTCGATCAGGTCGTTCCCGTCGGCACCGAAGCCGTGGACCAGCACGACGAGGCTGTCCGGCACGCCGCCTTCCGCCGGCCCGTAGCGCGGCCCGTCCAATGCGCCGTCCGATGCAGTCATGCGCCGAACCCCCTTGCGATGCGCAGCCCCCGCCCGCTACCGGCTGCCCGTCATGGGCGCAACCCCGATCGTCACCCGCTTCGCGCCGAGCCCGACCGGCCACCTGCATCTCGGCCACGCCCATTCCGCCCTGTGCGCCTGGACGGCGGCGCGGCGCGCCGGCGGGCGTTTCCTGCTGCGCATCGAGGACATCGACCCGGGACGCTGCCGGCCGGAATTCATCGGGGCGATCCTGGAGGACCTGGCCTGGCTGGGCCTCGACTGGGACGGCGACGTGCGGGTCCAGTCGCAGCACCTGCCGGCGTATCGCCGCGCGCTGGATGCCCTGTCCGCGCGAGGCCTGCTCTATCCCTGCTTCTGCACGCGCGCCGACATCGCGCGGGAGATCGCGGCGAGCGCCGCGGCGCCCCACGGGCCGGACGGGCCGCTCTATCCCGGCACGTGCCGGCGGCTCTCATCGGAGGAACGCGCGATGCGGACCGCCCGCGGCGAGCCGCACGCGCTGCGCCTCGACATGGCGGCCGCGCTCGCGACGCTGGCGGCGCCGCTGACCTTCGAGGAGCACGGCCGGCGCCTCGCCTGCGACGCGGTGCAGTTCGGCGACGCGGTGCTGGCGCGCAAGGACGTGCCTGCCTCCTACCATCTCTGCGTGACGCATGACGACGCGCTGCAGGGCGTGACGCTGGTGACGCGGGGGGAGGACCTGTTGCCCGCGACGCATCTGCACCGGCTGCTGCAGCACCTCATGGGCTGGCCGGAGCCGCGCTATGCCCATCACCCCCTGCTGATCGACGCGACGGGCCGGCGCCTCGCCAAGCGCGACCGCGCCGCGACGCTGCGCGACCTGCGCCTGGCGGGCCGCAGCCCGGCCGACGCGCGGGCTCTGGCCGGATGGCCCGACCCGGCATAGCCTCCGCGCGAAAGCCCCCGGAACGGGGGCGGAGGAAACCGACCATGATCACGCGACGCATCCTCGGGACGGCCGCGCTCGCCGGTCTCGCGACGCCGGCCCTGGCCCAGTGGCAGCCCACGCGCCCCATCCGCATCCTGGTGGGCTTCGCCCCGGGCGGCGGCACCGACATCACCACCCGCACCATCGGCGCCAGGCTGCAGGCGGTGCTCGGCCAGCCCATCGTGGTGGAGAACCGCCCCGGCGCCGGCGGCAACCTGGCCAGCGAGGCGACGGTGAACGCCCCGGCCGACGGATCGGCGCTGATGATGGGCACCATCGCCTCGCTGGTGATGAACCCGATCATGACGCGCCTGTCCTTCGACGTGCTGACGGACCTCACCGCCATCGGGCGCTCGGTGGAGGTGACGAACGTGCTGGTGGTGCCGCCCGACCGGCCGTGGCGGACGCTGCCCGAGCTGATCGCGGCGGCGAAGGCGCAGCCCGACACGCTGTCCTACGGGTCTTCCGGCGTCGGCGGCGCCGGGCATCTGGGCGGGGCGCTGCTCGACAGCATGGCGGGGATCACGACGATCCACGTGCCCTATCGCGGCGGCGGGCAGCTCATCACCGACATCCTCTCGGGCAAGGTGGATTTCTCCATCGCCACGGCGGCGACGGTGCTGCCGCATATCGAGGCGGGGCGGCTGCGGCCGCTCGCGGTGCCCTTCGCGCGGCGCAGCGCGCTGCTGCCCGACGTGCCGACCGTTGCCGAGGCGGCGAACCTGCCGGGCTACGAGGTCGCGAACTGGTACGCGATGATGGGTCCGCGCGGCCTTCCGCGGCCGGTCGTGGACCGCGTCAACGCCGCGCTGAACGAGGCGATGCGCGACCCCGACGTGGCGGCGAACCTTGCCAGGCACGGGCTCGAGCCCGCCCCCAGCACGCCGGAGGAACTGACCGGCTTCATCCGCGCGGAGACGGCGAAGTGGCGGCCGATCATCGAGCGGGCGGGGGCGAACGCGAACTGACCGGCTTTTCGAGGAAGCGGCTGATCGGGCCGGCCTCGTTGGGCGGGAAGGGGCCGCGCGGGGCGAAGCCCGCGCGGGTGTACATCGCGCATGGGCCGCCGCGTTGCGGATGCCGCAGCAGCGCGGCGACCTCCTCCTGACGCGGCGTTTCGGCCGCGGCGCGGATCACCGGCCCTTGAACACCGGCTTCCGCTTCTCGTTGAACGACGCGATGCCTTCGCGCCGGTCCTCGGTGTTCACGAGCTGGTTGTAGCACTCGATCTCGAAGCGCAGCGCGGTGCGGATGTCCATCTGCAGGCCGTAATGCATCGACCGCTTGGCCTGGCGGACCGACAGCGGCGCATTGCGCGCGATGGTGCGCGCGGTCTCCATTACGGCGTCCCACAGGTCCTCGCGCGTCTCGAGCACGCGGTTGAGGATGCCCCAGTCGAGCGCATCGGCCGCGGTGAAGGGGCGGCCGGTCAGGATGATCTCCTTGGCGCGGCGCTCGCCGACGATGCGCGGCAGGGTCTGGGTGCCGCCGGCGCCGGGCATGATGCCGATCGTCACCTCGGTCAGCGCGAAGCGCGCGGCCGCGACGCCGTAGGCGAAGTCGGAGGCCAGCACCATCTCGAGCCCACCGGCATAGGCATGGCCGGAGACCGCGGCGACGATCGGGATCGGACAGTCGATCTGGGTCCAGTAGGCGCGCTCGAAGATCTCGTGCTGGTGGCGCCAGGCGGCATCGGTCATGCCGTTGCGTTCCTTGAGGTCGCCGCCGCCGCAGAAGGCCTTCTCGCCGGCTGCGGCGAAGACGACGCAGCGGACCTCGCCCGGCTCGGCGATCAGGCCGGACCACACGGAAAGCAGGTCGCGGCCCATCTGCGTGTTGAGCGCGTTCGACACCTGCGGGCGGTTCAGCCGCACGACCAGGACATGCGGCTCCGGCGCCTCGAGGGCGAGGGTTTCGTATTGCTTCAGTTCCATGGGGCGTTCCTTGGTCGTTCGGGGCGCAGGCTGCGACGGGCGGGCCCGGCTGTCGCCGCCTGCCGGGCAGGGGGCATCCCTGTTGCCGGGGCATGGCACCGGGCCGGCTGGACCGCAAGGCCGGCTGGCCGCATGCTCGGCGCCTTCCGCGAACCGTACGAGGGGCCGACAGGGAATGATCCACGAACTCCGCATCTACCGCTGCGTGCCCGGGCGCCTGCCCGCGCTGCTCAAGCGGTTCGAGACCATCACGCTGAAGCTGTGGGAGAAGCACGGCATCCGCCAGGCCGGCTTCTGGACCACGGTGATCGGCGAATCGAACCAGGATCTCCACTATCTCCTGGAATGGTCCTCGCTCGCCGAGCGCGAGCAGAAATGGACCGCCTTCCAGAACGATCCCGAATGGATCGCGAAGCGCGCCGAGACTGAGAAGGACGGCGCCATCGTCGCGAATGTCAGCACCGCCATCCTGCAGCCGACTGCCTTCTCGGCGGTGAAGTAGCCGCGCGCGGGACGACCCATCGCACCGGAGACGACATGGACCAGACCGACATCCGAAGCCGCATCGAACGACACCTGCCCGGGCTCGTGGCGATCCGGCGCGACATCCACGCCCACCCCGAACTGGGGATGGAGGAGGAGCGCACCGCCGCGCTGGTGGCGCGCGAGCTCAAGGCGATGGGCATCGAGACGGCGGAAGGCGTCGGCCGCTTCGGCGTGGTCGGCACGCTGCGCGGCAGGCGGCCGGGGCAGGGCGCGATCGGCCTGCGCGCCGACATGGACGCGCTCGCCCTGACCGAGGCGACCGGCCTGCCCTATGCTTCGACCACGTCGGGCCGGATGCATGCCTGCGGGCATGACGGCCACACCACCATGCTGCTCGGCGCCGCGCGGGTGCTGGCGGAGAACCCGGACTTCGCGGGCACCGTCCACTTCATCTTCCAGCCGGCCGAGGAAGGCCGCGGCGGCGCCCGCGCCATGCTCGAAGACGGGTTGTTCGAACGCTTCCCCTGCGATGCCGTCTACGGCATGCACAACATGCCGGGCATGCCGGTCGGCCGCTTCGCGCTGCGCAAGGGGCCGCTGATGGCGGCCTCGGGGCGGTGGGAGGTGACCTTCCGCGGCTCGGGCGGGCACGGGGGCAACTCGCCGCACCTCGCCAACGACCTCGCGGTGGTGCAGGCGACCTTCGTGCAGGCGCTGCAGACCATCGTCAGCCGCAACGCCCCGCCGCTCGAGAACATCGTCGTCAGCGTCGGGCACATCGACGCCGGCCAGCGCGTGTCGCTGAATGTCATGCCGTCCGAGCTCTACATCGGCGGCACCATGCGCGCCTTCAACAAGCCGATGCAGGAGCTGCTGGAGGCGCGCATCCGCGAACTCGCCGACCTCTGCGCCGCCATGCAGGGCGCGACGGCCGAGACCTCGCTGCGCTGGGGCACCGTGCCGCTCGTCAATCATGAGCGCGAGACGGATGTGATGGCCGCGGTGGCGCGGACCCTCGGCACGACGGGCGGTGTCGATGAGGACACGACGCCGGTGACCGGCGGGGAGGACTTCTCCTTCATGCTCGAGGCCAAGCCCGGCGCCTTCGTCTTCATCGGCAACGGCGTGGGCGCGGACGGCAGGGCGCACGGGCTGCACACGCCGCGCTACGACTTCAACGACGAGACGCTGCCCCACGGCGTCGCCTTCTGGGTCGGGCTGGTGCGGCAGGAACTCGGCTGAGGCTCCTCCCGCGCCGGACCGGGGTCAGCGTTCGGCCGGGCGGGCCTGGTAGGCGACCATCTGCTCATCCATGCGCGGCGTGTAGACCACGCCGCGCCGCGCGGCGGCGACCACCACCTGGTTGTAGAGCGGGATGAGCGGAAGCTGCGCCGCGGATTCGCGCGCGACGCGGCGGAGTTCCTCCTCCCGCCCCGCGCCGCTGCGAATGATGACCGCATCGATCAGCCCGTCGAGCCGCGCATCGCTGAAGCCGCCGCGGTTGCCCTGGCCGAAGGCCCGGGCCGGCACGCGCGTATGGACGGCGGTCGAGAGGATGTAGGAGGCATCGCGCGAGGAGGAGAGCGAGAGGCCGTAGAGCATCAGCGGCAGGTCGTTGCGCGTCGCCTGGGTGCGCGGGGAGAAGACGTTCCAGGGCTGCGTCTCGACGCGCGCATGGAAGCCCGCGCGGGTCAGCATCTGGCCCAATGCCTGGCAGACCCGCGCATCGTTGACGTAGCGGTTGTTGGAACAGCCGATGGTCAGGCCGAAGCCGTCCGGGTAGCCGGCCTCGGCCAGCAGCGCGCGGGCGCGGGCAGGGTCGGCGGCAGGCACGGCAACGGAGGGATCGAAGCCGCCGAACTGTTCCGGCACCATCTGCACCGTGGGCACCGCCTGGCCGTCCAGGGCCCGCGCCGCCAGCGCCCGGCGGTCGATCGCGAGCGAGAGCGCCTGGCGCACGCGGAGGTCGCGCAGCGGGTTGTGCGGCAGCGCCTGCCCTGCGCCGTCGACCAGCAGCGGGAACTGGTCGAGCCGCACATTCGGCAGCATGTACATGATGCGGTCGGAATTGCGCCGGAAGACCGTGACGCGGCCATCGCGCTCGAGCCGCGCGACATCGGCCGGCGGCACGCTCTCGATCAGGTCCACGTCGCCGCTGAGCAGCGCCGCGAGCCGCGAGGAATCATTGCCGATGACGCGCAGGTCGACCTGCGCGTAGGCCGCCTTCGGCCCCCAGAAGCCATCGTTGCGCAGCACGGTCATGCCGTCGGAGCCGCGCGCCTGTCCGAGCCGGAAGGGGCCGGTGCCGATCGCCGCGCGGCCGCTGGCGAAGTCGGCCGTCGAGGCATTCTCCGCGGCATGCTTCGAGACGACGAAGATGTTGGTCAGCTGCCCCGGCAGCACCGGGTTCGGCCGGTCGGTGTGCAGGCGGACAGTGTAGGGGTCCACCACCTCGACACGGGCGATGGTGCGCAGGTTGGAGGTGTAGGGGCCGGGGTTGTTCGGCACGTTCGGCACGCGCGCGATGGAGAAGGCCACGTCCTCGGCGGTGAAGGGGCTGCCGTCGTGGAAGGTGACGCCGTAGCGCAGATGCAGTTCCCAGACCTGCGGCGCGGTCATCTCCCAGGTCTCGACGATGCCGGGGACGAAGCGGCTCTCGGCGTCGCGGTTGATCAGGCTGTCGTAGATATGTCGCGCGGCCGCCATGTTCGGCCCGGCGAAGAGGTAGTGCGGGTCGAGACCGAAGGGGGCCTCGACGCCGACGGCGAGTGTCTGTGAGCGGCCTGGTTGGGCGACCGCGAGCAGGCAGGCGGCCAGGACGGCGAGACGCTTCATCGGGCAGGCTCCGGATGCAGGCGCCCAGCCTTCGCCGCCCGCGCGGCGGCGTCAACCGCCCGGCGCGTGCGGCGGATCGGCGTAGCCGTCGCGGATGGCCAGGACCCCGCCTCGCGTCCCGAAGGTCGGGCCGCCGATGTGATGGCCCGGCGGCGGGGCGCATGGCGATGGTGACGGCCGCGTCTGTACGGGCATGGCGGGGCGGCACCACGCGCCAATGCCCTTGCCAGCCGTGCAGGCGCGGCGGGTCGCCCCGGATGGCCCCGGCGAAGGCGCCGCGGGCGGCCTTCCGCACGGCGCCGTCGGAGGCCGTGATCCCCTTGGCCCCTGCCCGCCGAGGGGCCTAGAGCTCGTTTCGATCAGGCGGCACCGGCCCGCACCCCCACCCGGCCACTCCTCCAGGATACTGTTGTTGTTGGGTGGCCGGGTGGGGGTGCGGGCCGGTGCCGGTTCCGACAGATCGGAACATGCTCTGGAGCCGTTCCCGTTCGCCCTGGCTCACGGCAATGTCTCTGGCCCGTCGTTTCTGCGAGCATCTTCGCCCGATCAGGTGGCATCACCTGATCGGGATCTGCTCTAGCCGCCCGCCCCCGGGGCTGCCAGCGGCACGCCCAGGGTCCGCACCATCCAGGCCAGCCGGTGCCTCTGCGCCGCGCGGGCATGGGCGCGCGCGGCGGCTTCCGCGGCTGTTCCGTCGCGGGCGAGGAGCGCGGCGATGATGGCGCGGTGTTCGGCATGGGCCTGCTCGGCGCGGCCGCCCTGCGTCAGCAGGGTCGGCAGCAGGGCCATGGTGGCGGCGAGCTGTTCGAGGCTGCGCAGCAGGTAGCGGTTATGGGCGGCGAGGTAGAGCAGCCCGTGCAGGCGCTGGTTCACCTCGGCGAGTGCGCCGGCGTCGCGGAAGGCAGCCGGTTCCTGCTCGACGATCTCGGCCATGGCGGCGATCTCGGTCTCGCTCGCGTGCTGCGCGGCGAGGCGCGCGGCCGCACCTTCCAGCACCTCCCGCATGACATAGAGCTCGATGACCTGCTGGTGGTCGGGGCGCGTCACCGTCAGGCCCCGGCGGGTTTCGCGGGTGAGCAGCCCCTCCGCCTCCAGCCGCGCGATCGCCTGGCGGACCGGCGTGCGGGAGACGCCGAACCGGGCGGCGAGATCGGTCTCGGTCAGCCGTTCGCCCGGGGCGAGGCTGCCGTCGCGGATGGCCGCCCGGATCCGGCCATAGGCTTCCTGGCCGAGGTCGCGCGTGGCGGTTGCGGTGCCGTCCATGCCCGAGTCCTAGCCGAGGACATGGGGCGGCCGGAAGCGCGGCCGTCTCAGGCCGCTATGAGCCTGGCGGACCGCCCCGGCCTGCCGGGTCGCGATTAGGGTCCGGCGGCCGCATTTCTGCGTGGCGATGTCGAAGGTGCCGCGGGCCATCCGTTGCCTGCCGCGGCCTGGCCCGGCCGCACCGGCCGCGGCTCGCGGTTCGGCGGCGCGCCGGGGTGCCTGGGGTCCGTGAATGGCCGGCCTCCTGCGTCCGGTCGGACCGCCGCCGTTGAGGGTGACGGCATCCGTCATCGCCCGGCGCCCCGCCGGCGGAGGATCATCGGCAGGCGGCACCGGCAAGGGGCCGGGCATTGGGCCGGCAGCCGGGGCTCGAAGCTGCCCTCGGCGGGATGGTGGTCATGCTGCACGTCGTGCGGGCGGAGGAAGGCGTTGCCTTTCTCGATCTGCCTCCTGAAGACCATCGCGGCGCCTGGCTGGACAGATGTGGATACAACTGTATACAGAAAACCAAATCGAGGGCCCCCCATGGTCGACCTGACGCAGACCTTCGACGTGCTGGTGGCGGGCGGCGGCAATGCCGCGCTCTGCGCCGCCATCACCGCGCGCCGCGCCGGCGCCTCGGTGGTGGTGGCCGAGCATGCGCCGAAGCCGATGCGCGGCGGCAATTCGCGCCATACCCGCAACGTGCGTTCCCTCCACCATGGCCCGACCGGCGTGCTGACCGACTCCTACCTGGAGGAGGAATACTGGGACGATCTGCGCCGCGTCACGGCGGGGAAGACCGACGAGCCGCTCGCCCGCATGTGCATCCGCGCATCGGAGGAAGCGCCGAAATTCCTCGAATCCTGCGGCGTGGTCTTCCAGCCTTCGCTGTCGGGCACGCTCTCCCTGTCGCGCACCAATGCCTTCTTCCTGGGCGGCGGCAAGGCGCTGGTGAATGCGCTGTACCGGACGGCGGAGGCGCTCGGCATCACCATCCTCTACGACACCGAGGTGCAGCACGTGGCGGTGAAGGACGGCTTCGCCACCGAGGCCGTCGTCTCCCACCGCGGCTTCCCCGCCACCATCAGGTTCAAGGCCCTTGTCGCCTCGGCCGGCGGCTTTCAGGCCAATCGCGAATGGCTGCGGAAATACTGGGGCGATGCGGCGGACAACTTCCAGATCCGCGGCACGCCCTATGCGCAGGGCAGGCTGCTCAAGGACCTGCTCGGCCAGGGCGTGCAGGAGGTCGGCGACCCCACGCAGTTCCATGCCGTCGCGAACGACGCCCGCGCGCCGATGGAGGATGGCGGCCTCGCCATGCGCCTCGACTGCGTGCCCTTCTCCATCGTGGTGAACCGCGACGTCGAACGCTTCTACGACGAGGGCGAGGATGTCTGGCCGAAGCGCTACGCCATCTGGGGCCGGCTGATCGCGCAGCAGCCCGGGCAGGTCGCCTTCGCCATCAACGATTCCCAGGCGCAGCTCAACTACCTGCCGCCGGTCTTCGCGCCCTACAGGGCTGACACGATCGCCGAACTCGCCGGCATGATCGGCCTCGATGCCGGCAAGCTCGGGAAGGTCGTCGCCGACTACAACGCCGCGGTGCAGCCCGGCACCTTCAAGGCGCAGTCGCTCGACGACTGCCGCACCGAGGGGCTGGCGCCGCCGAAATCCCACTGGGCGCGGAAGATCGACACGCCGCCCTACTACTGCCACCCGCTGCGGCCCGGCATCACCTTCACCTTCCTCAGCGTGAAGGTGAACGGGCAGGCCCGGGTGATGATGGCGGACGGCAGGCCCTCGGCGAACATGTTCGCCTCGGGCGAGATCATGTCCGGCAACATCCTGGGCCAGGGCTACCTGGCCGGCTTCGGCATGGCGATCGGCACGGTGTTCGGCCGCATCGCGGGTGCGGAAGCGGCGAAGCTGGTGAGGAACTGAGGTGATGGCCCAGGACAGCGAGACCGTCGCCGAAGCCCGGCGGCTGATGGAGATCTGCAACGCCTGCCGCTACTGCGAAGGCTATTGCGCCGTCTTCCCCGCGATGACGATGCGCCGCGCCTTCACCGAGGGCGACCTCATGCACCTCGCCAACCTCTGCCATGGCTGCAAGGGCTGCTACCACGCCTGCCAGTATGCCCCCCCGCACGCCTTCGGCATGAACATCCCCGCGACCTTCGCCGAACTGCGGCAGGACTCCTACGCGAAGAACGCCTGGCCCGCGCCGATGGGCCGGCTGTTCGAGCGCAACGGCACCCTCGTTTCGCTGTTCGCCGCGCTCGGCGTGGCGCTGGCGCTGGTGCTGGCCGTCGCGCTGCAGGACCCGGGCGTGCTATGGTCGGCGCAGCGCGGCGCCGGTGCCTTCTTCCGCGTCGTCCCGCACTGGCTGATGATCACGCTCGGCGTGCTGACCTTCGGCTATGCGCTTCTCGCCATGGCGATGGGGGCGCGGAACTACTGGCGCGCGACGGGAAGCCCCCCGGGCGCCTTCGCCCCGGCACCGGCGGCCGAGGCGGCGGTGGACATCGTCACGCTGCGCAACCTAGGCGGCGGCGGACACGGTTGCAACGACACCGATGACGGCTTCTCGATGCATCGTCGCTGGCTGCACCAGGCGCTGTTCGGCGGCTTCATGCTCTGCTTCGCCGCCACCTGCACGGGGACGGTCTATCACTACCTGCTCGGCTGGGTGTCGCCGCACGCCTTCCTCTCCCTGCCGGTGCAGTTCGGCTTCTGGGGCGGCGTGCTGATGATGATCGGCGCCGCGGGCCTCGCACATGTGAAGATCGTCACCGATCCCGGGCCGGTGGCGAAGCGCCTGGCGGGCGGCGAATTCGCGATGCTCGCGCTGCTGTTCCTGATCGCCGCGACCGGGCTGCTGCTGCTGGCGGTCCGCCACACCGGGGCGATGGGCATCATGCTCGCGATTCACCTGGGCCTGGTCTTCGCCTTCTTCCTGGCGATGCCCTACTCGAAGATGGTGCATGGGGTGTATCGCGGCCTCGCGCTGCTGCGGAACGCGCGGGAGAAGCGCGCCGGCGCGGCCCCCGCCGCGGCCTGAACCGTTTCAGCGCCGGGCCGGCTCCGGTGCGGCATGGTCTGCCTGCCACCCGAGAGGAAGGCAGACCGAGATGCGCAAGACCCTCGCCGCGACCGCCTTCGCCCTTGCCGCGCTGACCCTCGCGCCGCTGCAGGCTTCGGCCCAGGGCGTGAAGGGCTGGGACGGCGAAGCCGCCAACGCCAACGGCGCCTGCACCGGCGCCCAGCGCACCGTCATCCGCCGTGCCTTCGCCGATGCCCGGCAGATGGCCAATGCCTCGATTGCCGCACTGACCTTCGAGTCCAGGGGTGTCCGGCCGCACCTCGCCCGGTTCTTCGGCTCCAACCCGGCCGGGGCGGTGGCCAAGAACTTCCGCGCCATCTCGGCGGGGCTGGAGGAGCGCGAGCCGCGCCTCGTCTTCGAATGCAACCGCGCCGATGCCTGCCGCAGCGGCATGTTCGCCTATGTCCGCTGGGGCGGCGCGGGGCGGGAGACGATGGGCTTCTGCCCGGCCTTCTTCCGCGCCGGCCGCGCCGGCCAGGACAGCCAGGGCGGCATCGTGGTGCACGAGATGAGCCATCTCGCCCTCGGCACCCGGGACCATGCCTACCAGCCGCGCGGCGTCGAGGCCCTGGCCAAGGACGACCCCCGGGCCGCCCAGATGAACGCCGACAGCTACGAATACTTCGCCGAGTTCCTGCCGCGCTGACAATGCCCCCCAGCAGGCAGTGAAGCCCCGCCGGGGCGAGGCAATCCCGCCTCGACCCCGGCGGGATCCTTTTGCCCCCGATGCACGTCCTCACGGCAGCCATGCCGGCCCGCCCCTCGACAGGCCGGGCCGACGCTGCTTCCCTGCCGGCCGTCCGAACCAGCAGGAGGAACCGCCCCCGCCATGAGCATCAACGGCGCAGCCTATATCGTCGGGGCCTTCGAGCACCCGACGCGCAAGGCCGAGGGCCAGTCCGTCGCCCAGCTGCATGCGGAGGTCGCCTATGGCGCCCTGCAGGATGCGGGCCTGTCCAAGGACGACGTGGACGGCTTCTTCTGCACCTCCGCCGCCCCGGGCCTCGGCCCGATCAACATGGCGGACTACATGGGGCTGACGAAGCTCCGCCATGTCGACAGCACCGACATGGGCGGCTGTTCCTATGTCATGCATGTCGGCCATGCCGCGCAGGCGATCAGGGAAGGCCGCTGCAACGTCGCGCTGATCACGCTCGCCGGCCGTCCGCGCGCCGAGGGCATGGCAACCGGCACGGTGCCGCGCTCCTGGGCGCCGAACATCCCGGACGATCCGTTCGAGATCCCGATGGCGCGCACCGTGGTGACCTCCTACGCGATGGTCGCCAGGCGCCACATGCACGAATACGGCACCACCTCCGAGCAACTCGCCTGGATCAAGGTCGCCGCCTCCCAGCATGCGCAGCACAACCCGCACGCCATGCTGCCGAAGGTCGTGACGGTCGAGGACGTGGTGAACTCGCCGATGGTGGCGGATCCGCTGCACCGGCTCGACTGCTGCGTCATCTCGGATGGCGGCGGCGCGCTGATCGTGGCGCGGCCGGAGATCGCGAAGTCCCTCAAGCGTCCGCTGGTGAAGGTGCTCGGCTGCGCCGAAGCGACCAAGAACCAGGCCGGCGGCCAGGTTGACCTGACCTATTCCGCGGCGCGCCAGTCCGGTGCCGCGGCCTTCGCCGAGGCCAAGGTGACGCCGAAGGACATCCAGTATGCGTCGATCTACGACAGCTTCACCATCACGGTGCTGATGCAGATCGAGGATCTGGGCTTCGCCGAGAAGGGCAAGGGCGGCGCCTTCGTCGCCGACGGCAACCTGATCTCGGGCGTCGGCAAGCTGCCCTTCAACACCGATGGCGGCGGGCTCTGCAACAACCACCCGGCGAACCGCGGCGGCATGACCAAGGTCATCGAGGCGGTGCGCCAGCTCCGCGGCGAGGCCCATGCCAAGGTGCAGGTGCCCGGCTGCAAGCTGGCTCTGGCCAACGGCATCGGCGGCCTGCTCGGCCACCGGCACGGCGCAGCCACCCTCATCATGGAGCGGGAGTGATCACCATGGCGACGATGTCCGCCAACCGCGCCATCCCGGCGCCGAAGGAAGACCCCACCACCAAGCCGTTCTGGGACGCGGCGCGCGCCGGCAGGTTCATGATCGGCAGATGCAAGGATACCGGGAAGCACTTCTGGTATCCCCGCGGCTGCTCCCCCTTCACCCTCTCGGGCAATGTCGAGCTGGTCGAGGCGAAGGGGACGGGCACGATCTACACGTTCACGGTGATGCGCTCGAAGGAGCCGCACGCGCTCGCCTATGTCGAGCTCGACGAGGGGCCCCGCATGTTCACGAACATCGTGGACTGTGACCTCGACGCGTTGAAGGTCGGGCAGAAGGTGAAGGTCGTGTTCAAGCCGACCGAAGAGGGCGGCGCGCCGGTGCCGATGTTCACGCCCGTCTGAAGAAGAAGTCGGGGGAGAAGGGAACTTCTCCCCCCGAACCCCCCTCAACCTTCGTTGGAACCTGGCGGCCGACCTCCGCGGCCGGCGCCAAGGAACCAAAGAAGGGAGGGGCTCGGGGGAGGTTCTCCTCCCCCGTTCCCTTTTCTCTCTCGAAATACTCCCCTTTCCCTTCGAGTCACCCTAGATTGAATCCAGGGGAATCAGGGGGTTCGGGATCATGCTTCGCGTGATCGCGATACTGGCCGCGCTCTTGGTGGCGGCCTGCGGATCAACCGGGCCGCGCAGCGGGGTGCCGGGCTATGCCTCGGGCTCGCTGTCCTGCGTGCCCTATGCCCGCGCCCGCTCGGGCATCGGCCTGCAGGGGGATGCCTGGCAGTGGTGGGCCGCGGCGGCCGTCTCGGGCCGCTACGACCGCTCGCGCTCGCCCCGCGTCGGGTCCGTGCTGGTCTTCATGCGCACCAGCCGCAACCGCACCGGCCATCTTTCGGTCGTGACGCGCGTGGTCTCCTCGCGGGAGATCCGCGTGGACCACGCCAACTGGGCATCGGGGCGGAACCGCGGGCGCATCGCGCGCGACCAGCCGGTGCGGGATGTCTCGGCGGCCAATGACTGGTCCCTGGTGCGGGTCTGGTATCCGCCGATCGACGATTTCGGCCGCACCACCTACCCGACCTACGGCTTCATCCACGGCGGCCGGCTGGTCGCCGAGGCACGGTAGCCCGCGCCCGGCGGATCGGCGCTTGCCCCAAGGCCGGGGCCATGCTGCAACCCGCGGCGACTCGCTGCCTTCGGGGAGAATACGCGATGAGCCTGACCCGCCGTGCCCTCGGGGCCGCGCTGCCTGCCCTGTCCCTGCTGCCGGGCGCCGCCCGCGCGCAGCCAGGCTGGCCGGACCGCCCCGTGCGCGTCATCGTCGCCTTCCCGGGCGGTTCGACCCCCGATCTCGCCGCCCGGACGATCGCGCCGCACCTGCAGCAGGTGCTCGGCCAGCCGGTCGTGGTGGACAACCGTGCCGGCGGCGGCGGCAACATCGGCACCGATGCGATCGCCCATGCCACCGACGGCCACACCTTCGGCGTGACCATCGGCGGGCCGGGCAGCACGGCGAAGATCCTCAACCCCAGCCTCGGCTACGATCCCGCCACCGACCTCGCGCCCGTGTCGCTGCTGGCGCGGCTGCCCTTCGTGCTGGTGGTGCATCCCTCGGTGCCGGCGACGACGGCCGCCGAGTTCGTGGCCTATGCCAAGGCCAACCCGGGGAAGATCTCCTATGCCTCGACCGGCCCCGGCACCCTGTCGCACCTGGTCATGGAGGACCTCGCCGCCACCCAGGGCTTCGAGGCGGTGCACGTTCCCTATCGCAGCGTCGGCCAGGCGGTGCTCGACCTGGTGGCGGGACGCATCCAGGCCTTCTTCGCGGCCACCGGCGGCGTCCTGGGCCAGGTGCGGGACGGCAAGGTCCGCGCGCTGGCGGTCACCAGCGCCGAACGCTTCGCCGCCATCCCCGAGGTGCCGACCATGCGGGAATCCGGGGTGAATGCGGAACCGGCGGTGGCTTGGATCGGCCTCTTCGCCCCGGCGGGGATGCCCGCCGACCGCATCGCGCGGGTTTCGGCCGAGACGCAGGCGGCCCTGGCGGTGCCCGAGCAGCGCCGCGCGCTGGAAACCGCCGGCTTCGTGGTCGTCGGCAGCGATCCCGATACCTTCCGCGCGCTGCAGGCGAGCGACATCCGCCGCTGGGGCGGACTGATCCGCCGCCTTGGCCTGCGCCCGGAGAATTGAAGGCGGGTTTGCGTAGGATCAAGGCGACCGCACACCCCGAGGGGCGTTAAGAGGGCCTTGCGCGGCGCAAGGCGCGCCGCGCGCGTGCGCATGGGTTGCGGGAGATCCGCGTCCATGCGTGCAGGACTGGCCCCGGTCACGAACCCCCTCGCGGAGATCCCCCCATGTCCGCCGATCTGTCCCTGATGCCTTGGGCCGCCTACGGTGTGGACGCCTGGCAGCGTTCCGTCATGTTCCTCGACGTGCTGCGGCAGCGCGGCAATGCGATGCTCGCCGCCGAGCACGACCCGATGCGGAACGTGCTGACCTTCGGCTTCGACCTCGTGATGGACGGGCGCAACCTGCCCCGGCCGGTCAACTACTGGCTCGCGCGCATCACCCCGCCCGAGGGCGCGCCGCCGACCGATCCGCTGAACCGGCCCTTCATCGTCATCGACCCGCGCGCCGGCCACGGTCCGGGCATCGGCGGCTTCAAGGCGGACAGCGAGATCGGCGTCGCGATCCATGCCGGCCATCCCTGCTATTTCGTCGGCTTCCGCCCGGACCCGGAGCCGGGCCAGACCATCGAGGACGTGGTCCGCGCCATCGTCGCCTTCGCCGAGGAGGTCGGCCGCCTGCATGCCGGGGCCGACGGCAGGCCGGTGGCGATCGGCAACTGCCAGGCCGGCTGGGCGCTGCTGATGGCGGCCGCGATCCGGCCTGAGGCCTTCGGCCCCCTGCTGGTCGCCGGTGCGCCGGTGTCCTACTGGGCCGGCGTGCAGGGCCGAGCGCCGATGCGCTACCTCGGCGGCCTGCTGGGCGGGTCGTGGATGACGGCGCTGACCGGCGACATCGGCGGCGGCAAGTTCGACGGCGCCTGGCTCGTCACCAACTTCGAGAGCGGCAATCCCGCCAATACGTTGTGGACCAAGCAGTACGACGTCTGGTCCGAGGTGGACAAGGCGGCCGATCGCTATCTCGGCTTCGAGAAGTGGTGGGGCGGGCATGTGCGCCTCAATGCCGAGGAAATGCAGTTCATCGTCGACGAGCTGTTCATCGGCAACCGGCTCGCGACCGGCGAGCTGACCTTCTCCGACGGTACGCATGTCGACCTGCGCGCGATCGAATCCCCCATCGTGGTGTTCTGCTCGGAGGGCGACGAGATCACGCCGCCGGCCCAGGCGCTGTCCTGGATCAGGGACGCCTACGGCACCCTCGAAGCGCTGCGCACCCGCGGCAAGACGATCGTCTATTCGGTGCATGGCAGCATCGGGCATCTCGGCATCTTCGTCTCGGGCGGCGTGGCCCGGAAGGAGCACGCCGAGTTCGCCTCCAACATGGACATGATCGACGTGCTGCCGCCCGGGCTCTACGAGGCCGACCTGAAGCCGCGCGAGGGCATGGTCGGCGGCGCGCTGGTGCCGGGCGACTGGGTCGTCTCCTTCGAGGCGCGCGATTTCCCCGACCTCGACAAGCATGGCGGCACGTCGCCCGAGGACGAGAGGCGCTTCGCCGCGGCGCGCCGCGTCTCGGAGGCCAATCTCGCGCTCTACCGGCAGTTCGTGCAGCCGGCGGTGCGCGCGATGGCGGCGCCGCCCGTCGCCTGGGCGCTCGAGCAGTTCCACCCGTCGCGCCTGTCCTACACGCTGTTTTCCGATCGCAACCCCGCCATGGCCTGGGTCGGCGCGGCGGCCGAGATGATCCGTGCCCGGCGGACGCCGGTGACGGAGGACAATCCCGGCCGCATGGCGGAGCGTCAGGTTTCCGACGTCGTGACGCGCATGCTCAGGGATTTCGGACAGCAGCGCGATGCGCTGAGCGAGCGGCTCTTCCGCGAGATCTATGCCTCGCCGCTCGTGCAGGCCATGACGGGCGTCGCCGCGGCCTCGGCGCCGCCGCGCCAGCAGCCCACCGAGGGGCCGGAGCAGCGCGCCTTCGTCCGGATGGCCGTGGAGAGGCTGCGTGCCGGGATGAGCGAGGGCGGGCTCCAGGAGGCGCTGATCCGCGCCCTGATCTGGGTCCGCCTGCCGGTCGGCACGGCGGACGAGCGGTCCTTCGCGGTCATCCGCCGCCTGCGTGAGACGGTGGGACGGGACAGGCTGCCGCTGGAGGAGTTCAAGCGCATCGTGCGCCAGCAGTTCTTCATGCTGCTGATCGACGACGTGCGCGCCGTCGAGACCCTGCCGGAACTGCTGCCGGAGGATCCCGCCCTGCGCGCCGAGGCGTTGAAGGCGCTGCGCGCCGTTGTCGAGGCGACCGGCGCACTGCCCGAGGAAGCGGCCTGGCGCATGTCGGAGATGGAACGGGTCTTCACCGGGGAACCGCCGCCGGCGGACAGCACGGGCGGCCAGGTGCGGCGGCTGAGGGCACCGCGGGCGGCATAGGGCCGAGAGGGGCGCCGCTCCTTCGCGGGCAAGGGCGGGTCCGGGCGTTGATCCGGCGCGTGGCGCACGGAACCGGGTCATGGTTGACAAGGGCCGCCCGGCCTTTGCCGGATCCAGGGCGGAGCCCCTCCGGCGGCCCGTTCACCGCGCGGCGATCGGCGTATCCTTGCGGGTCTTCCACATCGACCAGCCGATCCCGCCCGCGATCGTCGCCAGCGTCACGCCGAGCGAGATGGCCGGGTCCACCTTCCCCACGATCTGGTTCCAGAAGATCTTCGCGCCGATGAACACCAGGACCAGCGCCAGCGCATACTTCAGGTAGTGGAACCGGTGCACCATGGCCGCCAGCGCGAAGTAGAGCGCGCGCAGGCCGAGGATCGCCATGATGTTCGCCGTGTAGACGATGAAGGTATCCGTCGTGATGGCGAAGATCGCCGGCACGCTGTCCACCGCGAAGACCAGGTCGGCGATGTTGATCACCACCAGGGCGAGGAACAGCGGCGTCGCGGCGCGCACCATCCGGCCGGTCTTCGCGTCGGGCTCGCGGATGAAGAACCTCTGGCCGTGCAGCCGGTCGCTGACGCGCATGTGCCGGCGCATGACTCTCACCAGCGGGTTCTGCGCGATGTCCTGCTCGCCCTCGGGCACCACCAGCATCTTGATGCCGGTCGCGATCAGGAAGGCGCCGAAGACGTAGAGGACCCAGGAATACTGCTGCACCAGCGCCGCGCCGGCGCCGATCATCAGCCCGCGCAGCACGATCACGCCGATGATGCCCCAGACGAGAGCCCGGTACTGGTAGGCGCGCGGGATCGCGAAATAGGTGAAGATCAGGCTGATGACGAAGACGTTGTCGATGGACAGCGCCTTCTCGATGAAGAAGCCGGTGAAATAGGCGACGCCGGCATGGACCCCGTCGCTGGTCGGGAGCTGCCCGGCCTCGTGCGCCCACCAGATCCCGGCGCCGTAGAGCATCGCGAAGCCGATGTAGAAGGCCGAGAGCCACAGGCTCCGGGCGATCCCCATCTCCCTGTCCCGGCGGTTCAGCACGCCGAGGTCGAAGGCGAGCAGCACCAGCACGACCGCCAGGAAGCCCTTCCACATCCAGAGGGGCTTGCCGAGCCATTCAGCGGAAAAGAATTCCATTCCCCGAACACCTCCTCTCTGGCGCGACCCGACGGTGGCCAGGAGAGGGGCCCGGATCGCGCGATTTCCACGCGATCCGACATCACGGACGCCTCGCCACGACGGGGCGGGCGGCCGCCAGAGGGGCCCGGATCATTGCGGTAAATGCTTTCCGTGGGCCCCGGCGTCAAGACCGGTTGCGGCGAAGCGCCGGATGGCCCATGTGGGTTTGCATGGGCGCGCCCGGGACACTAGGTTGCGCCCCGTTCAGACGGAGCCGGCCGCGCCCCTTGCGCGGCCACAACGGGATCGAGGCGCCACAATGGGTTCGTTCAGCATCTGGCACTGGATGGTCGTGCTGCTGGTGATTCTGCTGCTCTTCGGCAGCGGCAAGATCAGCGGCCTCATGGGCGACCTGGCGAAGGGCATCAAGTCCTTCAAGCAGAACATCAAGGAAGACGAGAACGACGCCTCGATGGAGGCGCAGGCCACCCCGCAGGCGCCGGCCGGCAACATTCCCGGCCCGCAGCAGGGCCAGGCCACGGCGAGCCAGGGTGAGCAGGCCGGCAACCGCCCCGCCGCCTGACCGTCCCGACCATCGGCTTCCGGCCGAGGCCCCGCCGCGCGGCCGCACGGCGGGGCCTTGCCATTCCGCGGACCCCGCGCCGATGACCCTCGAGGAAGCCGCCGCCACCATCGCCGCCGCCGGGCGGCGGATGGATGCGATGGGATGGGTGCCGGCCACCGCCGGCAACATATCCGTGCGGCTCACGCCGGATCGTATCGCCATCACCCGCTCCGGCCGGCACAAGGGCCTGCTCGCGGCCGCCGACGTGATGCTGGTGGACGGGCAGGGAGGCTCGCTCGAACCCGGGGCCCGGCCGTCCTACGAGACCCTGCTCCACTGCGGGATCTACCGGCGCTTCCCCGGCACGGGGGCGGTGGTGCATGGCCATTCCGTCGCCAATACGGTGCTTTCGCGCCGCGCGAAGGACGACATCCGCCTGGCCGGCTACGAGTTGCTCAAGGCCTTCCCCGGCGGTCCGACGCACGAGGCCGAGGTCGCCGTCCCGGTTCTCGACAACGACCAGGACATCCCGCGCCTGCAGGCCGCGCTCGACGCCCTCTGGGACCGCGCGCCGGATGCCCCGCCGGGCTACATCATCCGCGGGCATGGCGTATATGTCTGGGGTGCCGACATGTCCGCGGCGATGACGCGGCTGGAGGCGCTGGAATTCATGCTGCTCTGTCATCTGGAGGAAGGGAGGCGCACGCCATGAGCCTGCTGACGATCCGCGACGCCGCCACCGGCGCCGAAACACTCAGGACCGAAGACCCGGGGAAGATGGCCGAGGCGCTCGGCGCCATCGGCGTGCGCTTCGAGCGCTGGCCGGTCGCCGCTTTGCCCGAGGGCGCCGAGCCCGACGCGGTGCTCGAGGCCTATCGCCCCCACCTCGACGCCTTCCTCAAGGAGACCAGGGCGGGGACGGCCGACGTCATCCGCCTGACCGCCGACCATCCGCAGAAGGATGCGATCCGTGCGAAATTCCTTTCCGAGCACATCCACACCGAGGACGAGGTCCGCTTCTTCCACGAGGGCGCGGGCAATTTCGTCATGCACGTGGACGGGAAGATCTACGACGCCCACTGCAGCCGGGGCGACCTGATCTCGGTCCCGGCCAACACGAAGCACTGGTTCGACGCCGGAGAGGTACCGCACGTCACCGCGCTGCGCGTCTTCACCGACACCACGGGCTGGACGCCGCACTACACGGGCAGCGACATCGCCGCGCGCATTCCCGTCACGGTGGACTGAGCACGCGTGGCGCCTGCCTGCGTCCTGACCGACATCGAGGGCACCACGAGCGCGATCGCCTTCGTGAAGGAGACGCTGTTCCCCTTCGCGGCGGCCGAGCTCGACGCCTTCCTCGATGCCCGTGGCGATGACCCGGCCGTGGCGGCGATCCTGGCCGAGGTGCGCGAGGCCGCGTCCGGGGAGGAGCCGCGCGCGGCGCTGCATCGCTGGATGGCCGAGGACGCCAAGGTCACGCCGCTCAAGACCCTGCAGGGGCTGATCTGGCGCGCGGGCTACCTGGACGGGCGGCTGAAGGGGCACCTCTGGCCGGATGTCGCGGCCTGCCTGCGGGCCTGGGCCGCGGGCGGGGTCCGGCTCGCGGTCTATTCCTCGGGTTCGGTCGCGGCGCAGAAGCTGCTGTTCGGCCATTCGGCGGCGGGCGACCTGGTGCCGCTCTTCGCCGGCTTCTTCGACACCAGGGTCGGCGGCAAGCGCGAGGCGGCCTCCTACGTGGCCATCGCGGCGGCGCTGGGGCTGCCGCCGGGCGACATCCTCTTCCTTTCGGACGTGGCGGAGGAACTCGACGCCGCGGCGGCTGCCGGAATGCGGACCTGCCAGCTGGTGCGGGCTGGCGACGGCACCCAGGCGTCCGGCCGCCATGCCGGGGCAGCCGACTTTCCCGCCGTCGCCCGCCTGCACGGCCTGCCGGCGGCCTGACCGTGCCCTACGCGGTCACGCTGCGCCTCGACGCCGCGGCCGCCGCTCCGATCGAGGCCATGTGGCGGGCGCTCGCCGATGCGGGGCTGCATGAGGACAGCCTCTCCCTCGGCTATCCGCCGCACGTCACGCTGAGCATCCACCCCGACACGGCCGACCGGGCGCGCCTCGCCGCCGCCGTCGCCGGCCGCGCCGCGGAATGGGGCGCCACCGACCTGCGCTTCGCGGGCTTCGGCCTCTTCGTCGCGCCGGCACCGGTGCTCTACCTCGCGCCGGTCGTGACTGACGCATTGCTTCTGCGGCAGCGGGCGCTGGCCGAAGCCCTCGGCGACCAGCCCTGCGACCCGCATTACCGGCCCGGTGCCTGGGTTCCGCATGTCACGCTTGCCAAGGGCGAGGCGGCGGGCGAGCCCGGCTGGGCGGGTCGGGCGCTGGAATGCCTGGCGCCGCTCTGGCCGGCGCTGCGCGGCGGGCGCGCCGACCGCCTGGACCTGGTGCATTTCCGGCCCGTGGCCGTGCTGCAGAGCCTTGCCCTGCCGGACGGCTTGGCGCATGCGGGGGCAGGCGTCTAGAGCCGTTCCCGTTCGCTCTGGCTCACGGCAACGTCTCCAGCCTGTTGTTTCTGCGAGCATCTTCACCCGTTCAGGTGATTCCACCTGATCAGGATCTGCTCTAGAAGCCCCGGGGGACGCTCACAGCGGAGGATTTCCGTCATGCTCACGACCTGGTCGGTCGAGGACGGCCGCTGTCGCGTGCGCGAGGGCGCCGTCTCGGACATCACCGCGGTGCTGCCGGCCGAGGCGCAGGCCGCCGCCGCCGCGGCCTGCGAGCCCCAGAACCTGCGCCGCGCCGTCTGGATCGACCTGCTCAACCCGACCCAGGCCGAGGGGAGGGCGGTGCAGGCCGCGCTCGCCCTCGAGATCCCGACGCGGGAGGAGATGCAGGAGATCGAAAGCTCCTCCCGGCTCTACCGCGAAGGCGACGCGTTGTTCCTGACCGCGAACTTCCTCTACGGCGTGGACAGCGGGGAATACGGCTCGACCGCCATCACCTTCGTGCTGACCAACACCACGCTGGTAACGGTGCGCTACGCCACGCCCAAGGCCTTCTCCGTCTTCTCCGCGCGGGCGCAGCGCCTGCCGGTGCAGATGCTCGCCTCGCCCGACGCGGTGATGCTCCATCTCTTCGAGCAGATCGTGGACCGACTTGCCGACATCCTCGAGCGCGTCGGCGCCGACATGGACCGCGCCTCGCAGCGGACCTTCCGGGCGGCGCGGGCCAACATCAAGGCGAACCGGCGCGACGACCAGCTCAAGGAGACGCTGATCACCCTCGGCCAGGTCGGCGAAGTCACCACCCGGACTTCGGAGACGCTGCTCGGCCTCAACCGCATCCTCGCCTTCGTGGGGGCAGAGAAGGCGAGCGCCGTGCGCAAGGAGAACCAGCCGCTGATCAAGACGCTGGTGCGCGACGTGCGCTCCCTCGTCGACCACGCGAACTTCCTCAACAGCAAGGCGCAGTTCCTGCTCGATGCCGTGCTCGGCGTGATCAACGTGGAGCAGAACAACATCATCAAGACCTTTACCGTGGCTTCGGTCGCGCTGATGCCGCCCACGCTGATCGCGTCGATCTACGGCATGAACTACGAGCACATGCCCGAGCTGAAGTGGGAGTACGGCTACCCCCTCGCGATCCTGATGATGATCGGCAGCGCCATCCTGCCGGTCTGGTATTTCCGCCGGAAGGGCTGGCTCTAGAGATCTTTTCGATCAGACGGCACCGGCCCGCACCCCCACCTGGCCACCTATCCGGGATACTGTCGTCGGGTGGCCGGTGGGGGTGCGGGCCGGTGCCGGTTCCGACAGATCGGAACATGCTCTAGGCCCGTTGCCCTTCGCCGCGGCTCGCGACAAGGTTTGCGGAGCCGCGTTTCCGCGAGCATCGGGCCCGACCGGGCGCTGCTCCAGACCTGCAAGGACCCTCGCATGGCCGAACCGACCCGCGTCGCCGCCTCGCTGAACAATTGCCGCTGGGGCGCCTTCGACGCCTCCTTCCCGCCGGTGGCCTCGGTCGAGTCCGGAGAGGTCGTGATCCTCGAATGCCTCTCCGGCGGGCCGGAGGTGATGCCGCCGCAGGAGAAGATGATGGCGGTCCCGCCCATGCTGCGGGAGATCCACCAGAAGCTGCCGCGCCTCGGCGCCCACATCATCACCGGGCCGGTGGAGGTGAAGGGCGCGGAGCCCGGCGACGCCCTGCGCATCGACATCGAGAGGATCGACCTCGGCGCCGACTGGGGCTTCTGCGGCTTCCGCCCGCTGTTCGGCACGCTGCCGGAGGACTTTCCCTACCGCCGCACCCTCCACATCCCGGTGGACCGCGCGAAGAAGTCCTGCCGGCTGCCCTTCGGGCCGTCGGAGGATGGGCTCGAACTCGCCCTCGCGCCCTTCTTCGGGGTGATGGGCGTCGCCCCGCCGCGCGACTGGGGAATGCTCAACACCAAGGAGCCGCGCGCGATCGGCGGCAACCTCGACAACAAGGAACTGACCGAGGGGACCACCCTCTACCTGCCGGTCTTCAACGAGGGGGCGCTCTTCTCGGCGGGCGACGGGCATGGCGTGCAGGGCGATGGCGAGGTCTGCATCAATGCGCTCGAGATCTGCCTGACCGGCCATTTCCGCCTCTCGGTCGTCAAGGGCGGCGGTCCCCGCGACCCGGCACTGCGCTTCCCGCGCGCCGAGACGAAGACCCACTTCATCACCATGGGCATGAACGAGGATCTCGACCTCGCCATGAAGCAGGCGCTGCGCGAGATGATCGCCTTCATTTGCTCGCGCACGAACCTGTCCGACGCCGATGCGTACCAGTTCTGCTCGCTGGCGGTGGATTTCCGCGTCACCCAGACGGTGAACGGGGAGAAGGGGGTGCACGGGATGCTGAGGAAGGGGCTGCTGTTCTGAAGCCCGGACGGGAGGGGCACCGCCCCTCCCGGACCTACCCCGCCGAAGGCTGGAGGGCCTTTGGGAACCGATACCGGGGATCCGGATGATGGCTGGCGATCACAGGGTGCTGCGGGGGGCGATCCGGGAGCCCTTCCGCCAGGTGGCGGTCGAGGCAGCACGGCATCTCTGGACCTGCGCGGATGCCGAATTCATCGCCGTGGCGGAGCCCGGGCCGGAATGGTGGGGCGAGCGTGGCCGCGGCTATTTCGGGCCGGCCTATGAGGCGATCGCGGCCCGCTTCCCGGGCCAGGACGGCACCGGCGAGGCGGGGCGCACGCAGCGCGAGGTGGATGCCGTGCTGCGCATCGCCGGCGCGCATTTCGGCGAGGGGCCGCTGCGCATCCTCGATCTCCCCTGCGGCAGCGGGCGGCATGCGCGGGCGCTGGCCGAACGGGGCCATGCCGTCGTCGGCATGGACCTGCAGGAAAGCCTTCTCCGCCGCGCCGGCCCCACGCCCCGCGCGGCCGCGGACATGCGGCGCCTGCCGGTCGCCGGGGGCGCCTTCGACCTCCTGCTGAACCTCTGGAACTCCTTCGGCTACTTCGACGAGGAAGCGGAGGAGATCGCGGCCCTGGCCGAGTTCCGCCGCGTGCTGCGCCCGGGCGGGCTGGCGCTGCTGCATGCCGACCTCGACACCCGCGCGGTCGCCGAGGGGCGCTGGGTCCAGCATATGAAGGTTCCGCTCGGCGACGGAGCGCTCTTCCTGGTGCGGGAGGTGCCGGCGGCGGCGCGCCGGGGCCTGGTCTGCCTGTCCTGGGTGGTCCTGCCGGACGAAGAACCCTGGCAGAGCCCGCCCTTCTTCCTGCGCGTGCTGGACGACGGTGACTGGGAGCGGCTCGCGGCCGCCGCCGGCTATCGCGCCCTGCACATCTCCCGCACCCCGCCGGGTGTCGTGCCGCACGAAAGCATCGTCAGCCTGTTGGCGTGACCGCGGCCGCGCCGGGCGCCGCCCCGGCGGAAGGGGCCAGTGCCCCTTCCGGTCCGTCCTTCACCGCTCGAGGCACATGGCGACGCCCATGCCGCCCCCGATGCACAGCGTCGCGAGGCCCTTCTTCGCGTCACGCTTCTGCATCTCGAACAGCAGCGTGGTCAGGACCCGCGCGCCCGAGGCGCCGATCGGGTGGCCGAGGGCGATCGCCCCGCCGTTCACGTTGACCTTCGAGGTATCCCAGCCGAGGTCCTTGTTCACCGCCAGCGCCTGGGCGGCGAAGGCCTCGTTCGCCTCGATCAGGTCGAGGTCGTCGACCGACCAGCCGGCCTTCTTCAGCGCCTTGCGCGAGGCCGGGATCGGCCCCGTGCCCATGATCGAGGGATCGACGCCGGCGGTCGCCCAGGACACGATGCGCGCCATCGGCGTAATGCCGCGCTTCGCGGCCTCGGCCGCCGTCATCACCACCACCGCGGCGGCGCCGTCGTTGATGCCCGAGGCATTGCCGGCCGTGACCGTGCCGTCCTTCGAAAAGGCGGCGCGCAGCCTGGCGAGCACTTCCATCGTGGTCTCGGGCTTCGGGTATTCGTCGTCGCTGACGACGACATCGCCCTTGCGGCCCTTCACGGTGACCGGGACGATCTCGTCCTTGAAGCGGCCGGCCTTCATCGCCTCGCCCGCCTTGCGCTGGGAGTTGAAGGCGAACTCGTCCTGTTCGGCGCGGGTGATCTGGAACTTCTGGGCAACATTCTCGGCCGTGTTGCCCATGTGGTAGCCGTGGAAGGCATCCATCAGCCCGTCGCGCAGCATGGTGTCGATCAGCGCGAGGTCGCCCATCTTCTGCCCGGCGCGAAGCTGCTGGGCGTGCGGCGCCTGGGTCATGCTCTCCTGCCCGCCCGCGACCATGATCGTCGCGTCGCCCGAGGCGATCTGCTGGGCCGCGAGGGCGACCGCGCGCAGGCCGGAGCCGCAGAGCTGGTTGATGCCGAAGGCGGTGTGCTCGACCGGGATGCCGGCATTCACGGAGGCCTGGCGGGCCGGGTTCTGGCCCGAGGCGGCGGTCAGGATCTGGCCCATGATGACCTCGTCCACCTCCGCGCCCCCAACCTTCGCCCGCTCCATCGCGGCCTTGATCGCGGCGGTGCCGAGCACATGCGCCGGGACGGAAGCGAAGGCCCCGTTGAAGGAGCCGACCGGCGTGCGGGCGGCGGAGGCGATGACGATTTCGGTCATGACCGGGTATTCTCCCTGAAAGGCATTGCGGCGCAGCATGCGCCCGGGCGGGGGGTGGCTACAAGCGTCCGAGCCATGTCGCGAAGGGGCGCCAGAGCGCCGATTCCGCACCGGCTCCGGCCACCATGCCGATATGGCCCCCCGCGGCTACATGCACCACGGCCGAGGGCAGGCGCGCCGCCGCCGCCGCGGCCGAGGCCGGGGGCACGATGCGGTCGCGTTCGGGGATGGCGACGAAGCCCGGGCCGGCCCAGGCGGCGGGGTCCATCACCTGGCCGGCGATGCGCCAGGCGAGGCGCCCCGGCTCGTTCCGGCCGTACCAGCCGGCCAGGCACTGCCGCGCCACCGGCGCGGGCAGCGGCACGCCGTCGTTCAGCCAGTCCTCGAGCGCGACGAAGAGGCGGGCGCGCTCCGAGGCCGGGTCGAGCCGCGCGAAGGCGCGGAACTTCTGCCCGACGCCGAAGGGGTCGAGCATGGCGAAGAGCGACTGGATGGCATCGACCGGCAGCGCGCCGGTCGGGTCCATCAGCGTCTCCAGCCCCGGCAGCAGCGCCGCGGCGGTGCGGGCCCGCCGCGGCCCGTCGGGGCCGGCGTGGAAGTCCCAGGGCGTCGCGAGCAGGGCGAGGGCGCGGACGCGGTCGGGGCGGCGCAGCGCCGCGGCCAGGGCGAGCAGGCCGCCCATGCAGTAGCCCGCCAGCACCACCGGGCCCGGGGCGGCCGCCAGGGCGCGCTCGAGGCGGCCGGCGACGTAGTCGGTCAGGGTGAAGAGCCGCTCGGCCTCCCCGGGCCAGCCCCAGTCGAGCAGCAGAGTGCGGAAGCCCTGCCCGGGCAGCCAGCGCATCAGCGAGCGGTCCGGCACCAGGTCCAGCACATAGGCCCGGTTCACCAGGGAGGGGACGAACAGGACCGTGGGACCCTCGCCACCGAAGTCCAGCAGGCGGGAGCCGCCCTCGGTCCAGATGGCGGGCGGATCGGCGGCCTCGCGCGCAAAAGGGTGGCGGCGATAGGCCGCCATGCCGGCGATCAGCGCGCGGTCGGCACGAAGCAGGCGCTTCAGGACGGCGTCGCGCAGCGCCTCAGTTGCGTGGCCGCCGCCGGCGAGGGCGGCCAGGATCCGGTCCCGCTCCGCCTGGCCCGCCTTCGAGATCGGCCAGCCGGCGTTCGAGCTCGGCCAGGCGCCGGGCCATGCCATCCCCGGCAGGCTCGCCGTCGCGGCGAGCGCCCGCATCCCCGCCAGGCCCAGATGGAGCGGAAGCGGGCGGGGGCCCCGGCGGCGCAGGGGGAACGTCACGCCCGCCGCCCCGGTAGGGCGGCGCCATGGCGGTGGCCGCACGCATCCACGCCGCCCCGAGCGCTGCCCAGGCGGCCCATTGCTCGGCCAGTTCGGGATCGGCCGCCAATCCGGCGATCTCGCTCTGCCACAGCGTGATCCAGTCCTCCGCGAGGCTGTCGAGATCCTCTGGTCGTTCCATCGGGGCTCCTCGCCGCGGCGGACCATACCGTGCGCGGGCCGGCGACGGAACGTGCCGATTGTGCCTTTCGCTGCAACGCAAGATGCGTGCTAAGCTGAGAAGCAGAGACGGTTCAGTGAACGGAGAACCCATGGCGGGCAGCACGGCGACCACCGGCGCGCAGGCGGGCGAGGCCTCCTTGCCGCCCGTGGTCGTGAAGAAGTACGCGAACCGGCGTCTCTACAATACCGAGGCCTCGTCCTACGTCACGCTCGATGACCTTGCGAAGATGGTCCGCGACGGGCGGGATTTCGTCGTCTACGACGCAAAGACCGGGGACGACATCACGCGCTCGGTGCTCACGCAGATCATCGTGGAGGAAGAGAGCAAGGGCGGGCAGAACCTGCTGCCGACCGCCTTCCTCCGCCAGCTCATCGGCTACTACGGCGACAACCTGCAGGGGCTGGTGCCCCGCTACCTCGAATTCGCCATGTCCTCCTTCGCGCGGCAGCAGGAACAGATGCGCCGCACGATGGAACAGACCATGGGCGGCTTCATGCCCTTTCCGTCGAATTTCGGTAACCTCGAGGAACTCGGGAAGCAGAACATGGCCATGATGGAACGGGCCATGAGCCTGTTCGCGCCCTTCGGCCGCCGGGAGGAAGGCGGGCCGGCGGCCCTCCCCGAGGTCGAGGCGATGCGTCAGGAGATCGAATCGTTGAGGCGGGAACTGGCGAAGTTGCGCGAGGTCCGGCCGAAGGACTAGGGTTGATCGGCGCACATCACGTTCGCGTGATGCTCGCATAAGTAGAAAATCCAGTATTAAGTTACAGCGTCACGGTGTAGGCTTTAGGGCGCCGCCATGAGACTGCCATCCCCCTCCCAGTCGCCCTCGGGCGACCCGACCCACGACGATGAGAGCGCCACGCAGCGCGCGAGCGTCGTCGATCATCACGTCGGCGCTCGGATCCGAGAGCGGCGAACGACGCTTGGTCTGTCGCAGCAGCAGCTGGCGCGCATGATCGGCGTGACCTACCAGCAGGCGCACAAATACGAACGCGGGCTGAACCGGATCTCCGCCGGCCGGCTGTTCGAGATCGCGCAGGTGCTGGACGTGCCGATTTCCTATTTCTTCGAGGGACTTGGGGACGGGTCGGAGGCGCAGCCGGTCTCCCCGCGACAGCGCATGTTCCTCGAACTCGCGCGCAACTTCGCGATGATCGACAACGACAAGCATCAGGAGGCGCTGAGCCAGATGGCCCGCGCCCTGGCCGCGCAGTCCCAGGCGGCGCAGCGCGACCGGGACGACTGAGCGTCGCGCGCTACCCGGCAGGGCCGGGCCGCCCGGCCTGCTGCGCCGATGTTGCGTGTTCCTTGGGCGGCGGGCAGGAGTATTGCCCCATTCGGCGCCGGGGCGCCCATGGGGCCGGCGGCGCCCCTCCCCGCTCACCCCTTCTTCGGCTCAGGCAGTTCCACCGCGCCGCCATCCTTCTTCCAGGCCGTGAACCCGCCCCCGACATGGGCGACCCTCTCCAGCCCCATCTCCTGCGCCGTCCTTGCCGCCAGGGCGGATCGCCAGCCGCTCGCGCAGTAGAACAGGAAGCGCTTGTCCTCGGCGAAGACCGGCTTGGCATAGGGGCTTTCCGGGTCGATCCAGAATTCCAGCATCCCGCGCGGGCAGGAGAAGGATCCGGGGATGCGGCCTTCGCGCTGGATCTCGCGCGGGTCGCGCAGGTCGACGAAGACCACGCCGGGATCGCCGTGCAGGCTCAGCGCCTGTTCCACGGGGACCGTGTCGATGACGGCCTCGGCCTCGGCCAGCAGCGCCTTGTAGCCCTTCCTCATCGTCGCCTCCCTCTTGCCGGAGAAGGGAGGATGCGGGGCGGCGCCCCGCCCCGCAACAGGGCTCAGCCGCGCGTGCCGATGAGGCGGCGGCGGATCCGGCCGGAGACGGTGTCGATGATGGCCACGGTGACGATCATCAGGATGATGATGAAGGCGACTTCGTCCCAGTGGCGGACGCGGATGCGCTCGGCGATCTGCAGCCCGATGCCGCCGGCGCCGACGACGCCGAGGATGGCGGCGGAGCGCGTGTTGCTCTCGAAGAAGTAGAGCGCCTGGGCGAGCATGACCGGGGCCACCTGCGGCAGCACGCCGAAGCGGATGGCGGCGAGGCGCCCGCCGCCCGCGGCAACCACGCCCTCGGCCTGCTTCCTCTCGGCATTCTCGATCGCCTCGGCATAGAGCTTCGCCAGCACGGCGACGTCGGCGGTGAAGATGGCAAGCACGCCGGCGAGCGGCCCGAGCCCCACAGCGCGGACATAGGCCAGCGCCCAGATGAGCTGGTCCACGCCGCGGAAGCCGTCGAGCACGCGCCTCAGCGAGAAGCGGAACAGCATGCTGGTGACGATGTTGCGGGCGCCGAGGAAGCCGATCGGCACCGCGACGAGCGCGGCGAAGAAGGTGCCGAGGAAGGCCATCGCCACGCTCTCGGCCATGCCCTTCAGGATATCCGCCCAGAGTTCGCCGGGCGAGGGCGGGACCATCAGCCGCAGGATGGTCGCGAGGCCCGAAAGGCCGTTCCACAGCCGCTGCGGGCTGAAGCCGAACCACCACAGCGCGCCCGCGAGCCAGGCCAGGAACAGCGCCCAGCCCAGCACGCGCATCGCGCGCCGCGCCGGCGTCGCACCGAAGGCGGCAGGCATGCGCTCCCGCCACATCGCGACGTTCGGGGCCATGTTCATCGCGCCGCCTCCAGGCGCCCGATCGCGGCATGGCGCAGGCGTTCGGAGACCAGGTCGACGCTGGAGACGGTCAGGATGATCAGCAGCACGATGGCGCTGATCTCCTCATAGTAGTTGAAGGAGATCACCTTGTAGAGTTCCTCGCCGATGCCGCCGGCGCCGACGAAGCCGATGACGCTGGCGGAGCGGATATTCACCTCGAAGCGCAGCAGCAGGTAGGAGATGAGGTTCGGCAGGACCTGCGGCAGCACGGCGAAGCGGCAGCCGTGCAGCCAGGATCCGCCGGCGCTCTGCACGCCGTCCCAGGCCTTGAGGTCGGCATTCTCGATCACCTCGGCGAACAGCTTGCCGTTGGCGCCGGCCGAATGCAGCGCGATGGCGAGGATGCCGGCAAGCGGCCCGACGCCGAAGGCCCAGACGAAGATCAGGGCGTAGACGATCTCCGGCACGGTGCGCATCGCCTCGAGCGCGCGGCGTGCCAGGTGGTAGGCGAGCGGCGATGGCGCGATGTTGCGCGCGGCGGGGAAGGCCAGCAGCAGCGCGGCCGCCGAGCCCATCAGCGTCGCCAGCGCGGCCATGTTCGCCGTCTCGAAGATCAGCCGGGACCATTCGGGCAGGCGGTAGAGCCAGAAGGCGAGCGAGCCTTCCGTCTCGGAATCGGCGAACAGGGCGTGCCAGCGCAGATCGGGCAGGATTCGATGGAAGTATTCGCCGATGCGCGGCAGGCCGGCCCAGAGGGTCGCGGGCGAGGCCTCGCTGACCCAGGCGGCGGCGAGCAGGCCGGCGAGCAGGATCGCGCCGCCGAGCAGCGCCTGCCGGCGCTTCGCCCGGCGGGCGGCAAGATAGGCATCCTCCCCGCGGGTGACCGCGGGGAGGCCGGTGCCGAAGGCTGCGCTCACGAGCGCCGGCGGCGTGCCGCGGCTTCCTCGCGCCGCAGTTCGACGATCATCTCGAAGGTCCGGTGGGTGACTTCGCGGTAGCCCATGCCGCCGCCGCGCTCGATCTGCTGATAGATGTCCGGATGGGACTTCGGCAGGGCGAGGTGGAAGCGCGTCATGTCCTCCTTGAACGCCGCCGGCAGGGCGGTGCGCACGGCGAGCGGACCGTTCGGGATCGGGTCGGAGGTCCAGATGATGCGCAGGTCGGACATCTTGAGCATGCCCTTGTCGACCATCGCGCGCAGGTTGCCGCGCGAGAATCCCTGCGCCGGGTCGCCCTGGCCCGAGGCCCAGGTCATCGCGCCGTCGTACTGGCGCTGCAGCACGGCGACGACGCCCTGTTCATGCCCACCGGCGAAGCCGGTGCGGGAGAAATACTGGCCGCTCTCCACGCCGATGCCGGCGCGGCGCAGCGCGAAGCGCGGGATGAGGTAGCCGGAGGTCGAGTTCGGATCGGCCCAGGCGAGCGACTTGCCGCGCATCTGCTCGAGCGTGGTGATGCCGCTGTCGGCACGCACCACCATCACCGAGACATAGGCGATCGAGCCGTCGTTCTCCTCCGGCACCACCAGCGGCTGGACGCCGCCATGGGTGTCGAGCCAGGCGCCGGCGTAGCCGGAGGCGCCGAGGCTCGCCATCTCGATCTGCGCGGCCGAGAAGGCCTGCAGGACGCCCGCATAGTCGGTGGCGGGGAAGAGGCGCGTCGGGACCTTGAAGGTTTCCTCCAGCAGATCGCGATAGGCGCCGAAGCGGCCGAGGCGGTCGGACTCGTTCTCGCCGCCGAGCAGGCCGATGCGCAGTTGCGGCACCTGTTCCGCCCAGGGGCGGCGGCCGGCCGCCGGCATGGCGGTGGCGGCGTCGGCCGTGCGGCGCATCGCCTGTTGCTGCGCGGCGGCGATGCCGGGCGCGAGCAGCGTGCCGGCCGTGAGGCCGGCGAGGGTGCGGCGGGTGATCATGACGGTTCTCCTTGCGGGTGGTTCAGACGAGGGCGGCGATGCGCTGCGGCATCGCGCCGACGGCGGCGGCGGCCTCGACGGCGAATTCCTCCTCGCTCACGCCGTAGACCTCGCGGATGCGGGCGGCGGTGAGCGCTGCGGGCGGACCGTCGAAGACGAGCCGGCCGGCATTCAGCGCGACGATGCGGTCGCAGTAGTCGCGCGCGGTATCGAGGTCGTGCAGGTTGACGAGGACGGTGATGCCCTCGCGGTTCACCGCGCGCAGCGACTCCATGACGATGCGGGCGTTGCGCGGATCGAGGCTCGCGATCGGCTCGTCGGCGAGGATGATCCGCGGGTCCTGCAGCAGGGCGCGCGCGATGGCCACCCGTTGCTGCTGCCCGCCCGAGAGCGTGTCGGCGCGCTGCAGGGCGGTGTCGGCGAGGTCGAAGCGATCGAGCGCGGCGAGCGCCATGGCGCGCTCATCGGCCGTGAACATGCGCAGCAGCGAGGACACGACCGGCCGGCGGTTCAGGCGGCCGACCAGCACATTGGTCAGCACGTCGAGCCGCTGCACCAGGTTGAACTGCTGGAAGATCATGGCGCAGCGCATGCGCCAGTCGCGCAGCGCGCGGCCCTTCAGGCCCGTCACGTCGGTCCCGTCGAAGCGGACCCGGCCCTCGGAGGGCTCGGTCAGCCGGTTCAGCATGCGCAGCAGCGTCGACTTGCCCGCGCCCGAGCGGCCGATCACGCCCACCATCTGCCCCGCGGGAATCGCGAGGCTGACACCGTCCACGGCTGTCCTCGCGCCGAAGCGGCGCGTCAGAGCATCGATTTGCAGCATGGCTTCAGGGTCTCCCTGCCGCGGCGCAGTAGCAGCGGGCCGAGACTCCACGATGAAGGACGCGTGACAGACCTGTTGCGGTCGCCCGGCGCGGCCCCGGTGTGCACCGGCCGGTCGCCGCATGGCGGCCGGGGCGCTGTTCCTGCCGACACCTGCCGGGATCGCAGCCGCCACGCCGCTCCCACGATGGGAAGACCACAGAACGAGCAGGTTCCGGCGGCTATCCGCCTTTGCCTTGGGCGCGGCCTTCATGGCCGCGGCCGGCAGCGTGCAGGCCCAGAGCCGCGCACCCTCCGCATTGCCATGACGGCGTCCGACGTGCCCACCACGACGGGCATGCGCTTCCCCGGCTACCCGGTGTTCGAGGCGATGGTGCTGTGGGACCTGTCGGATCCCTCGAAGCCGGCCGGCCTGCGGCCGGGCCTCGCGGAGCGGTGGGAGCAGGACCCGAACGATCCCAGGACCTGGGTCTTCCAGTCTGCGCCGTGGCGCGAGGCTCCCTGCCTGCCGGCGGCGAGCCCGGACTGGACAAAGCCGATCCAGGCTGGATGTTGAGCGCAAACCCGGAGGGATCGATCATGGCGGTTGTCGAAACCGAACGTCACGGCCAAGTCCTCGTGGTGCGCATGAACAGGCCAGAGCGCCTCAACGCGCTCAACCAGGAGCTGCGGACCGCGCTGGCGGAGACCTGGACCTCGTTCCGCTGCGATCCGGACCTCGAGGTCGCAGTACTGACCGGCACGGGCCGCGCATTCTGCGCCGGCGAGGACATGAAGGAGACACTGGCGGACAAGACCCCTGGCGGGAGGAAGCTCGACATCGAGGACCCCTTCGCCACCGGCGCGCTTGAGAAGCCCGTCATCGCGGCCGTCAATGGTTTCGCGATGGGCGGAGGCTTTATGCTGGTCGAGCGGACCGATCTCCGCGTTGCCGCCACGACCGCCATCTTCGAGGTGTCGGAAGCGAAGCGCTGGCTGCTCGGGGGCTACAACCATGGCCACCTGGCCAACCTGCCATTCCCGGTGGCGATGGAGATGGCGCTGGGCTTCCGCTTCACGGCGGAACGCTTCCATCAGCTGGGCTTTCTCAACCGGTTGACCGAACCGGAACAGGTTGTGCCGACAGCCATTGAGATGGCGAACCATCTCCTGACATTGCCGCCGGCCTCTCGTGTCAACACCGTGCACATGATGCGCCGCATGCGACCGGCGCCAACCAAAGCGCAACGGGATCTCGCGGCGGCGCTGCATGAGCATGGCGCAAAGAGCGATCTCATGGAGAGCCGGGCCGCCTTTGCCGAAAAGAGGGCGCCACGCTTCAAGGGATGGAACGATCCGGAGGACCGGTATCACCTGCCCGACCTGCAGGTGCCGTGATGCAATCCGCGCTCGAGGCCGCCCGGCAGCCGTCGGCAGGTTGCGCCTTCCGGTGTCGTGAGCCGGCCGACAGGGCCAAGAGGACCGGCGAGCCGACTTGACCGCGCCAAACCGCGGCTGATAATGCGAATCCCTTGCAATTTGTCGTGCCACCCCTGGCCCTTCGGTGGACCTCACGAGGAAAAACCGCATGCCGCAGTACCGCGCTCGGCCGACTCGGCGGCGTCTGCTCCTGTCTGGCCTGGCGCTGGGCGGGCTTGCTGCCCTCCCGCGTCCCTCCCTCGGGGCCGAAGCCATTACCGCGGCCGACCTCGCGGGGCGCACCGTCACCCTGCGCGCGCCGGCGCGGAAGGTGATCCTCGGCGAGGGCCGGCTGATGTACGGCTTCAGCACCCTGGTTCCGCGCGCGCCCTTCGAGCGCATCGCGGGCTGGGCCGATGACATGATCCTGTACGATCCCGGCTCCTGGCGGAAATACCGCGCGGCCTTCCCGCAGGCGGAGCGGATCACCCGCTTCTCCTCCGCCGTGAACGCGGATTTCAGCACCGAGCAGGCGATCGCCCTCGATCCGGACCTGGTTGTCTTCCCGCTCTCGGCGCACCAGCGCATGGAAGCGACGGGCACCTACGACAAGCTCGCCCGCGCCGGCATCGCCACCGCCGTGGTGGACTTCCGCGAGCAGGCCTCGCAGAACACGGTGCCGAGCATCGAGGTGCTCGGCCGCCTGCTCGGCCTCGACGCCGAGGCGCGCGCCTTCAACGATTTCTACCTGCGGGAGACGCGGCGCGTCTCCTCGCGCGTGTGGAACCTGCCGCCCGCCCGCCGCACCACCGTCTTCATCGAGCGCGCCGGCGGCTTCGATCCGAACACCTGCTGCATGACCTTCGGCAACGCCAATCTCGGCGTGACGCTGCAGGAGGCCGGAGGCATCAACTGGGGGTCGGGACGCTTTCCGGGCCTGGGCGGCACGGTGAACCCCGAGACGATCTTCACCGAGGACCCCGAGGTCATCATCGGCACCGGCGCCGACTGGTCCGAGAGCACGCCGGGATCCCGCGGCGTGCCCTTCGGCTACGAGGCGACGCCGGAGCGCGTCCAGGCTGCCCTGCGGGCCCTGGCGGAACGGCCCGGCTGGCCCTCACTGCGCGCGGTGAAGTCGAAGCGCTTCTATTCGATCTACCACCAGTTCTACACGAGCCCGGCCCACCTCGTGGCGCTGCAGGTCTTCGCGAAGTGGCTCTATCCGACCACTTTCGAGGGGCTGGATCCCGACGCGACCTGGCGCGCCTATCACGAACGCTTCTCGCCCATTCCGCTGACCGGCGTGTTCTGGGCGCAGCTCGCATGAGCGCGGCCTCGCCGGTTCTCGTGCCGGCGGGCGAGGCAAGCCGCGGCGCGGGCCGGATCGCGCTGCGCCGCAGCGCGCTGCTTGCCGCCGCCGGGATCGCGGTGGCGCTGCTCTTCCTGGTCGACCTCGGCACCGGGCCGGGGGCGCTGTCGTATCGCGACATCTTCGCGGCACTGCTCGACCCCGCGGCGGCTTCGCCGCGCCTGGCGGTGATCGCGTGGGACATCCGGCTGCCGGTCGCGCTGCTCGCCGTCGTGGTGGGCGGCATGCTGGGGCTGGCAGGCGCGGAGATGCAGACCATCCTCGACAACCCGCTCGCCGACCCCTTCACGCTCGGGTTGTCCTCGGCCGCAGGGGTGGGCGCCTCGGTCGCGATCGTCACCGGGCTCTCGGTGCTGCCGGCGGCGGGGCCGATGCTTGTCACGGTCAATGCCTTCGCCTTCGCCTTCGGTGCCGCGATGCTGGTGCATGTCTTCACCCTCGCGCGCGGCGCGACCTCCGAGACGATGATCCTCTTCGGCATCGCGCTGATGTTCACCTTCAACGCGCTGCTCGCCCTGCTGCAGTACCGCGCGTCGGAAACGCAGCTCGTGCAGATCGTCTTCTGGATGATGGGCTCGCTGCAGCGCGCGAGCCTCGGGAAGATCGGCATCGCGGCGGGCGTGCTCGCGATGGCCGGGCTGCTGCTGTGGCGGCGGCGCTGGGCGCTGACGGCGATGCGCTTCGGGGACGACCGGGCGGCGAGCCTCGGCGTCGATCCGCGCCGGCTGCGGCTCGAGGTGCTGGTGATCGTCGCCCTGCTCTCGGCGACCGCGGTGTCCTTCGTCGGCGTGGTCGGCTTCGTGGGCCTGGTCGGCCCGCATGTGGCGCGGCTGCTGGTGGGCGAGGACCAGCGCTGGTTCGCGCCGATGGCGATGCTGTCGGGCGCGGCGATGCTCTCGGCGACCTCCATCGTCTCGAAGGCGCTCTCGCCGGGGATCATCTATCCGATCGGCATCATCACGGCGCTGGTGGGCGTGCCCTTCTTCTTCTCCCTCGTCATGGCCCGCAGGAGCCCGGCCCGGTGACCGGCCTCGCCATCGAAGGGCTGCGCGTCGCCTATGGGCGGCACCCGGTGCTGCGCGGCGTCAGCGTGCCGGCGCTGCGGCCCGGCACCGTCACGGCGCTGCTCGGGCCGAACGCGTCGGGCAAGTCGACGCTGCTGCGCAGCGTCGCCGGGCTGAAGCGGCCGGAGGCCGGCCGCATCCTGCTCGACGGCCGGGCGATCGAGGGGATGAAGCTCGCGGAGCGGACCCGCTTCGTGCGCTACGTTCCCCAGGTCTATGCGGCCGCGGCACGGCTGACGGTGTTCGACGCCGTGCTGGTCGCCGCGCGCACGGCCGGCGCAGCCGGCGGCGGGGCGGCCGTGGCCGCGCGGGTCGAGGCCATCCTGGCCCGGACGCGGGTCGCCCATCTGGCGCAGAGGATGATCTGCGACCTCAGCGGCGGCCAGCAGCAGCTCGTCGCGCTGGCGCAGGGGCTGGTGCAGCCGGCGCCCGTGCTGCTCCTCGACGAGCCGACCAGCGCGCTCGACCTGCGCCACCAGCTCGAGGCGCTGGCCCTGCTGCGCGCGATCGCGGCCGCCGATGGGCATATCGCCGTGGTGGCGCTGCACGACCTGTCCTTGGCCGCGCGCCATGCCGACCGCGTGCTGCTGATGGACCATGGCGCGGTGGTCGCGGATGGGCCGCCGGCCGAGGTCTTCGCGGACCCCGTCTGCGGCCGGACCTATGGCGTGGATCTCGTTGCCGAGACCTCGCGGCGCGGCACGCTGATGATCGACGCGGCCCTGCCGTGAGCGCGAACTACGACCTGAAGGAAGAGATCCGCGACTACTGGTCCGGCCGGGCCGCAGGCTTTGACAGCTCGCCGGGCCACAGGATCGGCGATGCCGACATGGCTGCCTGGCAGGGCCTGATCACGGCGGGGCTCGGGCCGCTGGACGGGCGCCAGGTGCTCGACCTCGCCTGCGGCACGGGGGAGGTGAGCCGTGCATTGGTCGGCCTTGGCGCCAGCGTGACCGGAATAGACTTCTCCGAATCCATGATGGGCCGCGCGCACGCGAAGCTCCGCGGATTGCCATGGCAGGGCCGGCTGACCGACGCCGAGACCCTGGCGGGCCTGCCGGAGGCACAGTTCGATGGCGCAGTCACACGCCATCTGGTCTGGACCCTGACGGACCCGATGGCCGCCTTCGCGGCATGGTTCAAGGTCATGAAGCCCGGTGCGCGGTTGCTGGTGGTCGACGGCGACTGGGTGCGGGAAGGGCTGCGCGGCAAGGTGCTGCGCAGGGTCGCGGCACTACTCGGCAGCGAGCCGCCGGCATCGGCGGATGGCGCCGTACACAGGAATATCCTGGCGCGCGTGCCCTACGGTAGCGGGCTGACACGCCGGCGCCTGACCGCGGACCTCCTGCACGCCGGTTTTGACGATCCGCGGAGCCATGGCGTGAGCGCCGTCTATTTGCGCGGGCTGCATGGCGCTTCCATCGCTGAGAGGCTGCGCCTCCTGGCCCCGACGCGCTTCGCTCTGTCGGTCCGAAGGCCCTGAAGGGCGCGAGCCACCTGCGATAGCGCCGCCGGAGCGCGAGGCATCGGCTGAACCCTAGAGCCGTTCCCGTTCGCCCTGGCTCACGGCAACGTCTCCATCCTGTTGTTTCTGCGGGCCGGTGCCGTCTGATCGAAAAGAGCTCCAGCTGCCCGTGCGGACTGCTCCGTCGCTGCCGTGCAATGGGCCTGGAACTGACTTCTGGTCACCAGCAGTATGATTGTGGGTCATACCGCGCATGGCGCAGCGCCGCTCAAACGACGGTTTCTCCTTGCCTTGCTCCGAGGCCGCATCACCGGCGCCTGATCCGGCTACAACGGCTCCATCGGATGGATGCCAGAATGGGGATAGGCGGGGCCGTCCGCGTGCGGCTACCGTCCGTTCAGGGAGACAGCAACAGCTTCACCGAGCGGGCGCACGGCGGCGCGATGGCGTTGTCCTCTCCCGCTCCATCACAACCATGCGGCAGCGGCCGCGGGATGCAGATCGTGGAGGCGCGAAGGATGAATCCGATCATCACCCGCCGGGTGTTCCCCGCCCTTGCCGCTGCCGGCAGTGCCTTGCTCGGCATGCGCGCCGCGCGTGCCCAGCCGGCGGGTTCCACCTGGGACCAGATCATGCAGACGCGACGGCTGCGTGTCGGCGCGGCGCTCTCGGAGCCTTGGTACTTCCGCGACACCTCCAACAGCACCGCGCCGGGTGCGGTGCGCGTCGGCGACGCCGTATGGCGCGGCATCGGGCCCCGGCTCGGCGAGGAGATCGCCAAGGCGATGAACGTGCAGCTCGATCTCGTGGAAACCACCTGGGGCAATGCCGTCGCCGCGCTGCAGGCCAACCAGATCGACACCATGTTCATCCTGGACCCGACGCCCGAGCGGGCGCTGGCCATCAACTTCGTGCCGACGCCGGTGCTCTGGTATCCCATCGCGGCCCTGGTGAAGGACGACTTCGCACCGACGACCTGGGCGCAACTCAACGATCCGTCGGCACGCTGCGGCGTGGCGCTCGGTTCCTCGACCGACCAGACGCTGACGCGCCTCTCCCCCCGCGCGAACATCCAGCGCTACCCGACGACCGGCGAGCTGCTCGCCTCCTGGCAGTCCAACCGTATCGACGCCGCCTTCACCACAGGGCCGACCGTCGATCTCGCCATCGCCCGCCTGCGTCGGGGGAAGAACCTGATCCCGCGCCCGGTCGTGGCCGTGCCGGCCGGCGCCGGCGTGCGCAAGGAACAGGACAACCGCTGGGCGAACTACCTCACGACCGTCCTCGCCTACTATTACAATAGCGGCATCACGCAGGGCATCTACGACGAGTTCATGGCGTTCCGTGGGCTCGAGGCCGGGCGCGCCACCGCCATCCAGCGGGAGGCCTGGTAGCCGGCGGAACCGAAGCGCGGAGATGGGGTACGAGTGGGACTTCGGCGCCGTCTTTCGCCACCGTGATCTGCTGATCGAAGGCGCCAAGGGCACCTTTCGCCTGGCGGGGATGGCGCTGCTGGTCGCCATCCCGCTCGGCCTCGCGGTGGCGCTGCTGCGCCTCGCCCGTGTTCCGGCGCTGTCCTGGCTCGCGGTGCTCTTCACCGACCTGTTCCGCACCTCACCCGCCATCGTGCTGATCTACTGGTTCTTCTTTGCCTTTCCACTGCTCGTCAGTGTCGATCTCACGGCCTTCGCGGCGGTATCGCTCGCCCTCGGCCTGCAGACCGGCGCGTATATGAGCGAGGTGTTCCGCGGCGGCATCCAGTCCATCAACGCGGGCCAGTGGCAAGCGGCGAAGGCGCTCGGCATGGGAGCAGGAACGACGCTGCGCTACATCGTGCTGCCCCAGGCCGTCCGCCGCATGGTGCCGGTCTTCTTCACCCGTGTGTCGGAGCTGTTCAAGACGACCTCGCTCGCCGCCGTCATCTCCTATGCGGAGGTGGTGCAGATGGCGCAGCGCACGTCTTCCGAGACCTTCCGCCCGATCGAGACCTTCACGGTCGTCGCGCTCTTCTTCTTCGTCGTCATCTTCTCGGCGAGCCGGCTGGTCCGCCTCGCGGAGCGACGCTTCGCGGTGCCGGAGTAGCCCGGGATGGGGCACGACTGGGACTTCGCGTTCCTGCTCGACCAGCGCGACTTCATCCTGCGCGGCATCATGGGAACCTTCCTGCTCGCCATCGCCTGCGTGCTGGCGGGCATGGCGCTCGGCCTCGTCTTCGCCGCGGCCAGGCTGTCCCGCTTCTTCGCGCTGCGCCTGATCGGCACCTGCTATGTCGAATTCTTCCGCAACATTCCCGTGCTGGTGCTCATCTTCTGGTGCTACTTCACCCTGCCGGTCCTGATCGGTGCACAGCCCGGCGCCTTCGCGGCCGCTGCCACCGCGGTCTCGCTTTATGCCGGGGCCTACATGACCGAGATCTTCCGCAGCGGCATCCAGTCGATCGAGAAGGGCCAGTGGGAGGCTGCGCGCGCCATCGGCTTCGGCTATCTCGGCCAGATGCGCCATGTCGTGCTGCCCCAGGCGCTGCGGATCGTCACGCCGCCCCTGACCAGCCAGGTGATGGAGGTGGTGAAGACGACCGCCATCGCCTCGACCATCGCCTATGGCGAGGTGCTGTACTCCGCCAAGCTCCTGAGCGACCAGGAGTTCCGGCCGATCGAGAGCTATACTGCGGTTGGTGTCTTCTTCATCATCGTCCTGGCGCTGGTCAGCGCCGCGTCGAGCCTGGTCGAGAGGAAGCTGCGGCGACATGGATGAGGTCCTGCGCGTCGAGAACCTGCACAAGCGCTTCGGCCCGCTGCATGTCCTGAAGGGCATCGATCTCTCCGTCCGCAAGGGGGAGACGGTTGTCATCATAGGCGCCAGCGGATCCGGCAAGAGCACGCTGCTGCGCTGCGTCAACTTCCTCGAGATGCCGAGCGAAGGCCGGATCTTCGTCGAGGGCCGGCCGGTCGGGCGGGAGACGCGCAAGCCGGGCGTCATGGCTTATGCCGGCCGCGAGCTGAACGCGCTGCGTGCCCGCGTCGGCATGGTCTTCCAGCAGTTCAACCTGTTCCCGCACATGACGGTCGAAGGCAATGTGATGATCGGGCCGATGAAGCTGCGCGGACTGTCCGAGGCCGAGGCGCGCCGCATCGCCCACGATAACCTCCGGCGCGTTGGCATTCTGGAGAAGGCGGAGGAGTATCCCGCGCGCCTGTCGGGTGGGCAGCAGCAGCGCGTCGCCATCGCCCGCGCCCTGGCGATGGAACCTTCCATGATGCTGTTCGACGAGGCGACATCGGCGCTCGACCCGGAGTTGGTGGGAGAGGTGCTGCTCAGCATGCGCCGCCTCAGCGACGAAGGCATGACCATGCTGGTCGTCACGCATGAACTCGGCTTCGCCTACAATGTCGCGGACCGCGTCATCTTCCTCGAAGGCGGCAAGATCCACGAGCAAGGCACGCCGCAGGAGGTCCTGCTCGCACCGCGCGAGGAACGCACGCGCGAGTTCCTGCGCAGCCACACGCTGTTCCGCCTGCCCGATGCGGCCACCGGGACCACCGGCGAGCCCTGAAGGAGAAATCCGCATGCGCCGGATCGTGATCATCGGCGGCGGCATCATGGGGTCCGCCATCGCCTACAACCTTGCCCGCGCGGGCGCAGCGGCGGATGTCACGGTCGTGGAGCCCGACCCCACATATGAATTCGCCGCGACGCCGCGCGCGGTGGGCGGCATCCGGCTCCAGCATGCGATCCCCGAGAACGTGCAGATGTCGCTCTATGGCGACGAGGTCTATTCGGCCTTCGATCGGCACGTGACCGGCGGCAACGTCACCTTCGATCCGAATTTCCAGCGCCTGGGCTATCTGTTCATGGTGCAGGGCGCGGCGGCGATTGCGTCGCTGGAGGCCAATGCCCGCATGCAGCAGGGGCTCGGCGTCGAGGTGGCGGTGCTGGGTGCGGCCGAGCTCCGCCGGCGCTACCCGTCCTTCCGCTTCGTGAATGTCGAGGCCGGCGCCCTGTCGCCCGCCGATGGCCAGATCGACCCGAACGCGGCGCTGATGGGGTATCGCCGCGCGGCCGAGGGGCTCGGCATCGCCTATCTGAAGGATCGCGTCGTGGGTCTGGACGTGGCCGGCGGCCGGGTGGTCGCGGCGCACCTCGCATCCGGCGGCGCGCTGCCGGTCGGGATCGCGGTCAACGCCGCGAACTGCTGGGCGGCCGAGATCTGCGCCATGGTCGGCATGAAGGTGTCGATCGAGCCGATGCGCCGGCAGCAGTTCCATTTCCTCACGCAGGATCCGGTCGGGCCATTCCCGGCCATGCGGCACCTTTCCGGCCTCTCGGTGCGGTGCCATTCCGGCGTCTATCTCTCGGGCTTCACCAGGTTCGACGAGGCAGGCGGGTTCAACTGGGACCTGCAGCACGAGATGTTCGAGGACTTCGTCTGGCCCCAGCTCGCGGAGCAGTGCCCGGCCTTCGAGACCATCAAGCCGCGCGGGGGCTGGGTCGGTCACTACGACATGAACCGGCTCGACGGGAACCCGGTCATCGACTGGTATGACAAGGTGCCGAACTTCCTTCTCTGTGCCGGCTTCTCCGGCCACGGGCTGCAGCACGCGCCGGCCGTCGGCCGAGCGGTGAAGGAGATGATCCTGGACGGCGGGTTCCGCTCGATCGACCTGTCCCGCTTCGGCTATCGCCGGATCGTCGAGGGCGTGCCGATCCCGGACGACGGTCCGAAGGCATGACGGCACCCGTCGTCGTCGTCGGAGGCGGCTTCGTCGGCTTGTGCTCGGCGCTGCAACTGCAACGCCGCGGCCTGTCCGTGACCATCGTCGATCCGGGCGATCCGAAGCGCGCGGCTTCCTACGGCAATGCCGGGCAGTTCGCCGTCGGCGAGGTCGTGCCGATCTCGGGTCCCGGCACGCTCGCCAAGGTGCCGCGCTGGCTTCTCGATCCGCTCGGGCCGCTGGCGATCCGCTGGCGGTACCTCCCACGCCTGACACCCTGGCTGATCCGCTTCCTCCGCGCCGGCCGCCCGGATCGCGTGGCGGCGATCTCGGCCGCGATGGCGGCGCTCTGCGACCGTATCCGTCTCGACTATCATCCGCTGCTGGAAATGGCCGGCGCGCAGGACCTGGTGCGGCCGGGGCCGCATCTGCGCCTCTATGGCTCGCGCGCGGAATTCGAGGCGGAAGGCTGGCGCTGGGATCTCCGCGTCAAGGCGGGGCTGCGCCACGAATTGCTGGAGCGGGACGCCCTTCACGCGCTCGAGCCGACCCTCGCGGAGAGCATCGGCTTCGCGGTCGCCTCGCCGGACCGGCGCTCGGTCACGGAGCCGCTCGCCCTGATGCGCGCCTTCGACGCATGCTTCCGCGAAGCCGGCGGAGAGGTCGTCACCGGCAGTGTCACTGGTTTCCTCCGCGATGGCGCCCGGGTCACCGCCGTGACGCTCGCCGGCGGCGGGGCCGTCGCGGCGGAGCAGGTCGTCATCGCGGCCGGCGCCTGGTCGGGCCGCCTGGCCGCCCTGCTCGGCGACCGCGTGCCGCTCGAAAGCGAGCGCGGCTATCACGTGATGCTGCCCGATCCGGGCGTCCTGCCACGCCACAGCATGTCGCATGTCGCGCGCGGCTTCGCGCTGCTGCCGATGGGGCAGGCGTTGCGTCTCGCCGGCACGGTGGAACTCGCGAGCCTCGACGCGCCGCCGGACTGGGAGAGGGCGCGGCAGTTGCTGAGGGTCGCTCGCGGCCTGCTGCCGGGACTTCGTGACGATGGCGCCGAATTCTGGATGGGGCACCGCCCCGCGCTTCCGGACTCGCTGCCGATCATCGATCGTGCCTCACGCGCGGAGAACGTCGTCTATGCCTTCGGGCATGGCCACATGGGTCTGTCCTGGGCCGCGACGACCGGCCGGCTGGTGACGGACCTGCTCACCGCCACGCCCAGCAACCTCGACACCAAGCCTTTCAGGCTGAAGCGCTTTGATTGACCCATCTCCGGCTTCGCGAACCGCTTTGGGGCGGCTCATGCGCCCCCGCAGCCCCGCCGAAGCGCCAGGCTTGGCCGTCCGGCCTTTCCCGCAAACGGCGGGACCGCTATGCCCCGGAGTCATAGTCTGACGCATCAGAAGTCAGTTCCGCTTCACGCATCCACGGATGATCCTGACCTGGCGACGCTCGCCACGGTTTCAGGAGACGGCAGCCCATGGCGCAAGGTGCGGACTTCGTGTGGATGGATGGCGCGATCGTCCCCTGGGCGGAAGCGAGGATCCACGTCGCCACCGACGCGATGCTGCGGGGGGCAAGCATCTTCGAAGGCGAGCGCGCCTACTGGAGCGACGAGCGGGGCGAACTCTATCTCTTCCGCCATGAGGACCACATGCAGCGGCTGCGGCAGTCCGCCCGCGTCATGCGCATGGCGATCCCGTTCAGCGATGCGGAGATCACGGCAGGCTGCATCGACCTGATACGCCGGCACGGCTGGCGCGACAGCGTGCATTTCCGGCCGGTCGTCTACTTCGGCGAAGGGGAGGCCCATGCCTTTCGTCCGGACGATATCCGCACCGGCGTCTTCATCCTGGCCCTCCGGCGGCCGAGCAAGCCCTCGCTCTTCTCCGGCATCCGCAGCTGCGTCAGCACATGGCGCCGCAACCCTGACGTCGCGGCGCCGTCCCGGGTGAAGTCGGCGGCGAACTACCACAATGGCCGGCTCGCCCAGGTCGAGGCTTCGCTCAACGGCTTCGACACGCCCGTGATGCTCAACATGGCGGGCAAGGTCTCCGAAAGCCCGGGTTCCTGCTTCATGATGGTGCGCAAGGGCACGGTGGTCACGCCGCCGGTCACCGCCGACATCCTGGAGAGCATCACGCGCGACACGCTGATCACGCTTTTGCGCGACGAGATGGGCGTGCCGGTGGCGGAGCGGGACATCGACCGCAGCGAGCTCTATGTCTGTGACGAGGCCCTGTTCTGCGGCAGCGGGCACGAAGTGCAGCCGATCGTCTCGATCGACCACTACGAGATCGGCGACGGCACTCCCGGGACGATCACGAAGGCTCTTCAGGCGCTGTATTTCGAGGTCGCACGGGGGCTGCATGCGCGATACCGGCACTGGCTGACGCCGGTCTATGGGCCTGCAGCAGCGGCGGCGGCGCAATGATGGTGCCGCGCTGACCGGCGTGCTCCGCCGTGCGGCGATGGCCCCGATGTGCTGACCGGAACGGCGACAACGGCTGCCTGCCTCCGGCTTCGGGCGTGCCGGCTCGATGACCAGGGAGGTCCGGCGTCGGCAGCATATCGAGACGACCATGCGGGGAATGCCATCGGCAGCCACGGCACCCGCATTCCGCGACGCTGTGCTGCGGATGCTCCGTGTCTGCGGCCTCCGCCGGGACGCCGGCCGGCGTGACGGACGGGCAGGCCACCAAGGCGGAATGCGGCTGGCCCTGGTCGCCAGGACGCGGGAATATGCTCGCCGGAAGAACGGCCGCCTCACCGCAGGCGAAGCATGTCCGTTTGTGCTGGAAGCCGGAGGTTGCTGCATGATCCTGTCGGAAGCGGCGCTGGCTGCATTGATCGCCCGGGCGTTCGAGCGCCACGGCATGAGCACCCGGAACGCGACGCTCGTCGCGGCCGTGGTGGCGGCCGCCGAACGTGACGGTGCGGCGAGCCACGGCCTCTTGCGCATGGACGGCTATATCGGGACGCTGAGGAGCGGCTGGGTCGATGGGGCCGCCATGCCCGTGGTGACGCAGCCGGCTCCGGCGATCGTCGCGGTCGATGCCCGCAACGGCTTCGCGCAGGTCGCGCTGGAGGCGGCGCGCGAGGCGGCGGTGGCAACGGCGCGGCGGCAGGGTCTCGCCGCGGTCTGCATCCATGACTCGCATCATTTCGCGGCGCTCTGGCCGGATGTGGAACCCTTCGCCGAGCAGGGCCTGATCGCGCTGACAGTCGTGAACACGCGCAGCCGCGTCGCCGTCTGGGGCGGGCGGCGAAAGATGCTCGGCACCAACCCGATGGCCTTCGCCTGCCCGTGCGGCGACGGTCCGCCGGTGGTGTGGGACCAGGCCTCGAGCCAGCGCGCCCAGGGCGAGGTGCTGAAGGCCCGGCTGGAAGGCCGGCCGGTGCCGGATGGCGTCGGGATCGATGCCGCGGGCGAGCCGGCCACGGATCCCGCGGCCATTCTCGACGGCGGCGCGCTGCTGCCCTTCGGCGGGCACAAGGGCGCGGGGATCGCCTTCATGGTCGAGGTGCTGGCCGCGGCGCTCACCGGCGGATGCTTCGGTTTCCAGGACGAGTCGCCGAAATTCCCCGGGGCGCAGACGTCGCGTGCGGGCCAGTTCCTGCTGCTGATCGACCCGGCGCGCGGGCCGGGCGGCGACGTGCCGGGCCGCATCGCATCGCTCGTGGCGATGCTGCGGGAGGCCGGCGCGCAGCGCCTGCCGGGGGATGAGCGCCGCCGCCGCCGTGCCCGGGCCGCGCGCGAGGGGATCGAGGTCCCCGACGCGGCCCATGCGAAGCTGCTGGCCTTGGCGGAGGGCGCATGACGGCGGAGCGCGGCACCTCGCGCCGCAGGGTCGAGGATGAGCGCTTCCTGCGCGGCGCGGGGCGCTATGTGGACGACATCGCGGTGCCGGGGGCGCTGCACGGCCATGTCGTGCGATCGCCGCATGCCCATGCACGGATCCTGTCCGTGGATACCGAGGCCGCCCGGGCGGCGCCGGGCGTCCTCGCCATCTATACGGCGGACGACCTGAAGGCGGAGGGTATCGGCCCGCTGCCCTGCGTGGCGAAGGTCGCGACGGTCGGGCCGCTGATCGTCCCGCCGCGCCCGGCGCTCGCCAATGGCGTGGTGCGCCATGTCGGGGACCCCGTGGCCTTCGTGGTGGCGGAGACCGTTCACCAGGCACGCGACGCTGCCGAGGCTGTCCAGGTGGAGTACGAGACGCTGGACGCGGTGACCGATGGCGCGGCCGCGCTCGCGGCCGGGGCGCCGCAGATCTGGCCGCAGGCCCCGGGCAACCTGGCCTTCCATTTCCGCAAGGGCGATGCGGAGGCCGTGCGGGCGGCGCTTGCCCAGGCCGCGACGGTGGTGACGCTGGACCTCGTGAACAACCGTGTCGCCGCGGCGCCGCTGGAAACGCGCACCGCGATCGGCCGGCACGACGCGGCGACCGGCAGCTTCCTGCTGGAACTGAGCGGCCAGGCGGTGCACGGCATCCGTGGCCAGCTGGCCGAGCATGTCTTCCGGATGCCGCCGGATCGGATCCAGCTGGTCGCGCCCGATGTGGGCGGCGGCTTCGGGCCGAAGAACTTCCTGTTCCCGGAATACGTGCTGCTGCTCTTCGCCGCGCGCCGGCTCGGCCGGCCCGTGCGCTGGGCGTCGGAGCGGATGGAGGATTTCCTCGGCACGGTGCAGGGGCGCGACAACCGCACGCGCGCCCGGCTCGGGCTGGATGCCGAGGGGCGCTTCCTGGCGTTGCAGGTCGAAACCGTCGCCAACCTGGGCGCCTACCTCTCGGGGGGCGGGCCGGGCAGTTCGACGAACGCGCCAGGCACCGCCATGGGCGGTGTCTACGACATCCCGGCGATTGTCATGGAGACGCGCGGCGCCTTCACCAACACCGTGCCGATCGACGCCTATCGCGGCGCGGGCAAGCCGGAGGCGAACTACATCATCGAACGCCTGGTGGACCTCGCGGCGCATCGCATGGGCATCAGCCCGGTGGAACTGCGCCGGCGGAACGTGATTGCCGGTTTCCCGCACCGGACGGCAATGGGCATGACCATCGACGGCGGCGCCTTCGGGACAGGGATCGACCGGGTGCTCGACGCCGCGGATGTCGCGGGCTTCGCGATGCGGCGGGCGGCATCCGAGGCGCGCGGAATGCTGCGGGGCCTGGGGCTCGCCTGTTTCCTCGAGACCTCGCGCGGCCAGCCCGGCGAATGGGCGGCGGTCCGGTTCGAGGCGGATGACCGTGTGGCGCTCGCCGTCGGCACGCAGTCCAACGGCCAGGGACACGAGACGAGCTTTCCGCAGGTGGCTGCCGATCTGCTCGGCCTGCCGGCGGAAGCCTTCCGGCTGGTGCAGGCGGATACGCGCACGGTCGCGCGCGGCCATGGGCACGGCGGCGCGCGCTCCCTGCACATGGGCGGGGAGGCGCTGGTGCGTGCCATCGACGCCGTGCTCGCGAAGGCGCGGCCGGTCGCCGCGCAGCTCCTGCAATGCGCGGCGACGGAGCTGGGCTTCGCGGAAGGCCGCTTCAGCGTGGCCGGCGATGCGCGCGGCATCGGGCTGATGGACGTCGCGCGCGCGGCGCGGGATACGGGCACGCCGATCGACGCCGAGGTGGACAGCGACCTCGATCTCGTCACCTTCCCCAACGGCTGCCAGGTCGCGGAGGTCGAGATCGACCCGGAGACCGGCACGGTGCGGCTGGAACGCTACACCGCCGTCGACGACTACGGCCGCCTGGTCAATCCGATGCTCACCATCGGCCAGGTGCAGGGAGGCCTGGCGCAGGGGATCGGCCAGGCGCTGTTCGAGGAAGTGGCCTTCGATCCCGAGAGTGGCCAGATGCTGACCGCTTCGCTGATGGATTACTGCCTGCCGCGCGCGCAGGACCTGCCGTCGCTGGACGTCGTCTGTCTCGAGGTGCCGACGCGGTCGAACCGTCTCGGTGTGAAGGGATCGGGACAGGCGGGCTGCATCGGCGCGCCGCAAACGGTGACGAACGCGGTGCTCGACGCGCTGGCGCCGCTCGGGATCGAGGCGCTCGACATGCCAGCGACGCCTGCGAAGGTCTGGCAGGCGATCCGGGACCGCCGGACGACGATGTCGCCACGCATGTAGATGGCACGGCGGCCGCGTGCGCCTGCCGCACCGAGGGGCGTGGTCCTCGGCGATGCCATGGCGCGATGGAGCGCGCGTGCGGGCACAGTCGCCGCCGCCGGGGCCGGTGGTGATGATTGCGTGCCGACCAGTCCCCGCGGGCGCGGCGATGCCGGGCGCGAGGCGCCGCATCTCATCGGCGCCGTCGCAGACGGCCGGGTCGCCACGGCCGGCCGGCATGGCCCGCGACGGCGGGTCGGATGCACCAATCCGCCGGATGGCCAGGCGCATCAGCCGGCACCTCCGAGTTCGATGCGGTCGCGGACGCGGTACCAGGACATCAGCGCACCGACGAGGGGGGCGGCGAAGGGACGTACCGCGATCCGCTTCAGCGGCGTGACTGGCATGAAGGTCTCGGCCTTGTCGCCGTCGAGCAGGCGTCGCGCCACCTCCCGGCCGAGCAGCGTGCCGAAGGCGATGCCGCGGCCCGACAAGCCGATCACGGCCCAGGCGCCTTCGGCCAGGCGATGGAGATGCGGATACTGGTCGGCGGACATGTCCACCCAGCCGGTCCAGCCCTCCTCGAATGCGATCTCGCCGAGTTGCGGGAAAAGGCCGCGCGCACGCTGCGCTGCCTTGTCGGCGTAGGTCTCGCCGCTGCGGCCGAAGCCGGCGCCGTCCACGCTGAGATGCAGCCGCCCGTCCGCCAGCAGGCGTATGCCGGAATAGAGGCGGCGCGTGTCGGTCAGGGATTGGCCGCCAGGCAGGATGGTCGCGCGCAGATTGGCGGAGAGCGGCACGGTGACCAGCTGGTGCGCGCGGATCGGGATGACGGTCTGCCGCAGCCCGGGCCACAGATCGTCGGCATAGGCGCCGGCGCAGATGACGATCCGGCCCGCGCGCACGGCACCTGCATCCGTCAGGAGCCGCCAGCCTCCGCCGTCCTGCGCCAGCGACGTCACGCGGCTCTGCGCATGCAGCCGGACCCCGGCGCGGGCGGCGGCATGCGCAAGGCCAAACGCGTAGGCGAGCGGGTTGATGTGGCCGCCGCGCCGGTCGATCATCGCCGTTGCATAGCGATGGCTGCCGATCAGCGCCGCGCATTGCCCGGCGTCGAGCATCTCGACCGGCGCACCGCGGGCCTGCCAGAACGCCGCGCGGTCGCGCAGGCCGCCTTCCGCGGACGCCGCGTGGGCGGCGAAGATCAGGCCGCTGCGGCGGTCGTCGCAGGCGATGCCGTGGCGGTCGATCAGCTCCCACACCAGGTCCGGGCCGCGGCCCAGAGCCTCGATCAGCCGTGTCCCGGCAGCATTCCCGAAGTGGCGGAGGATGTGGGCCTCGCCATGCTTGGCGTAGGGAACGACCTGGCCGAAGGCGCGGCCCGAACCGCCGGTGGCGAGATCGCGCGCTTCCAGCAGGATGACGGACACGCCGCGCTCGGCGAGATGGAGCGCGGCGCTGAGGCCGGAGAAGCCGCCGCCGACGATGGCGACCTCCGCGGTCGCAGCGCCGGCGAGGGGCGGCGCTTCGGGCGGCGGTGCCGCCGCCCGGAGATAGGCCGACGGCAGCGCCGCCGGATCGTCGAGGGGCGTGAAGCCGCTCATGTCGGCTGCGCGCCCGCTGCCCGCAACATGGGCACCCACCGTTCGAGCTCCTCACGCATGTGGACGGCCCGGTCTTCCGGCATGGAACCGCTGCTCACTGCAGCACCGCCGTCCTCCGGTCGCTGCCGGATCGCCGGCACGTGCACGGAGTGATGGAAGGCGGCGGCGATGGGCGATGCGTGGGTCATGCTCGGAGCGTCCTGTCCCGGCGTGGGACGGCAGCGTCACGCCGACTTGGCACGGATAGAATGCTCGCTTTAGGCTCACCCGGTATGAACGGGGATCATATCTGGTCACTGCGGAACCTGCCGCTCGGTGCGCTCGCCGTGTTCGATGCCGCCGCGCGCCACAGGAACATGGTGCGCGCGGCGGCGGAACTGGGCATGACCCAGAGCGCCGTCAGCCGTCGGATCAGGGCGCTTGAGGAGCAGCTGCACGAGCAGCTCTTCCGCCGCGGGCCGCGCGGCCTCGTGCTGACGGAAGCAGGCGACCTGCTCGCCGACTATGTCGACCGTGGACTGGGCGAACTCGCGACGGGGCTCCATCGCCTGGGCCAGCCGAAGCATCGGACGACGATCGCCGTCACGGCCTCCCGCACCTTCGCGTTGCGGGTACTGGCGCCGCAGGTCGGCGTCTTCGTCCGCGGCCATCCCTGGGTGAGCCTGCGGCTCGACAGCCACCGCTACACGACGAGCCTCGAGCGTTCGGATGTGGACGTGGCGATCCGGCTCGGCACCGGGACCTGGACGGACGGCATCGCGGTCCCGCTCTGTCGGGGACCGCTTGTTCCCGTCTGTGCGCCTGCCGTCGCCACGGCCGCACAGACCATGACCCTCGAGGACTTCCTGCGGGCGCAGGTCCTCCTGCACTATGCCGAGCGGCCGCACTGGGTGCAGTGGTTGCGGGCGGCGGGCGTGGATCCGGCGCTGGCGGAACACGGCCCACGGTTCGGCGAGACGGCACTCGCACTCGCCGCCGCGGAGGCCGGACAGGGCATCGCGATCGCGCGCAGTATCCATGTGCGAAAGGCCCTGGCCGAAGGCCGGCTGACCATGCCGGCGCCGATCAGCATCGAGGATGGACTGGCCTACTATCTCGTCACGACCGAGGCGGCGATGCGCCGGACGACGGTACAGGCCTTCGTAGCCTGGTGCCGCGGCGCGTTTTCCGGCGAGGCACCGCCGGCCGAAGCCTGAGGCGCACCTGAAAGGCGCGCCCTACTTCACGCGGGCCGCGGCCCGAATCGAACGCTGGGTGCCGCGGATATGCTCCATCAGAAGCGCGACCGCCTCCTCGGTGCGGCCCTTCTGCACCAGGCCGAGAAGGCGGTGGTGTTCGCGCTGCGGGCGTTCCTTGCCGGTCAGCGTGGAGATCTTCCGCCGCGCGGCAGTGCTGAAATGCTTGAAGTTGCGCTCGATGGCGTCGAGCAGCCGGCGGCACTCGCAGGGCAGGTACAGCGCCCAGTGGAAAGCCCAGTTCATCGCCGACCAGTTCACCGGGTCGGGCGCCACGTCGTATGCCGCGAGGATGCCGCGTGCAGCCGCGATGTCGGCATCGGCCGTGTTCGGCACGGCAAGGCGCAGCGCGTGGCATTCGAGCGCGATGCGGACTTCGAGCATCTCCTGGATCTCGGCGTCCGTGACGATGGTGACCGTCGCGCCGCGGTTGGGGGAGTAGCTGACCAGGCCCTCGGCCTGCAGCGCGCGCAGCGCCTCGCGCACCGGAATCCGGCTCGTGCCGAAGCGCGCCGCAAGCTCCTCCTGCCGCAGCGGCGCGCCGGGCACGAGGCGCCCCTCGGTGATGTCGCGCCGCAGCGCCTCGGCCAGCGTTTCGGCCGCCAGTCCCGCGGGCGGAAGCTTCCTGGCCCCGGAGTCCGTCACGGCGTGCGTCATGCGGTGGTCTCCTAGAGGATGCCGCGCTCGCGGTAGGGCTCGTTGCGCGCCACCCGGTCCCAGCCGAGCCGGGTGAGGTCGATCGCCCGGTATCCGCCATCGATGATCAGTTCCGCGATGGCGCGGCCGACGCCGGGTGCGTGCATGAGTCCATGGCCCGAGAAGCCCGCGGCCATCAGGAAGCCCGGGCATTCCGGCCACGGGCCGACGATGGCGTTCCCGTCGAGCTCGTTCTGGTCGTAGAGACCGGCCATCACGCTCTTCTCCCGCGTCCGCTCGAAAGCCGGGAAGCGATGCGCGAGGGCCGGCCAGACCACGCGCTCGAAATAGCCGTGATCGACCTCGAAGTTGAAGCCTCGCGGCGCGTCGCCGTCGGGCTTGCCGCCGGTATAGCCACGGCCTTCGGGGCGGAATGCGAGCCGGTCGAGGTCCTTGAGGTAGGGTAGCGGCTCGATCGCAGTCTCGCATTCGAAGTAGTGCTCGAAGCGGCGCATCGGGCGGATGGGGCTGCGCATCCCGACCATCGCGCAGACCTGATCCGCCCAGGCTCCCGCGGCATTGACGACGAAATCCGCTGCCACGGCACCGCCCGACACGAAGCGGACGCGACGGGGGTGCGGACCGTCCCGCTCGATGGCCGAGACGTCCTCCGTCAGGAACACGGCGCCCAGGTCGCGTGCCTTCCGGCGGAACCCTTGCTGGACACTGTGCGGATCCAGCCAGGCATCGTCGAGGGAGTGCACCGCCAACGCGAGGTCGTCCACGTACATCGAGGGGAAGCGGTCCTTCAGCGCCGTGCGGTCCAGCATGTCGAGCCGCACCCCCAGCGAGCGCTGCACGGCGGCATTCTCCTCCAGAAGTCGCGTGCCGCGCTCATCCACGATGAAGAGATAGCCGCCCTTGCGGAAGCTGATGTCGGCCGGAATGCCGTCCACGGCCATGTCCTGCGCGAAGCGTTCGTAGAAAGGGATGGAGAAGTTCGAAAGCCGGACGTTCTCGGGGCCGGAGAAGAGCCGCCTGACACCGCCCGAAGCGCGTGGCGTGGAGGCCAGCGCATAGGTCGGATCGCGTTCGATCACGGTGACCCGCGGCGGGTTCTGCCGCATGCGCAGGAAGCACGCGACGCTGCACCCGATCGCGCCACCCCCGACCACGACCACATCCGCGCCGCCCGACATGCGAAGCCCCGCCTTCCGCAACACGATTATGGAGCTTGCCGAAGCTTATGCAATACAATTAGGATTGTATCCAATCGTCAGGAATCCCGGAAAGACGGAGCCGATGGGCATCGCGCAGGGCAGCACGGACGTCGCCATCATCGGCGCAGGCATCGTCGGCATCGCGGTGGCCCACTACCTGACGTCACGCCACGGCGTCGGCCGCGTGGTGCTGATCGAGCAGGGCGACCCCATGGCGCTCACCTCCGCGCAGTCGGGGGAGAACTACCGGAACTGGTGGCCTCATCCGGTGATGCGTGCCTTCACCGACGACGCCATCGACCTGATGGAGGAGATCGCCCGGGCGAGCGACAACCGCCTGCGTATGACCCGCAGGGGCTACGCGCTCGTCACCCGGCGCGAGAACCCCGAGGACCTCTTCGCCGAGCTGGAGCGCGGCTATGGCGAGCGCGCGGCGGCGCGCATCCGCTTCCACAAGGGCGGCGGCACCGGATACGCCCCGGCGACCTCGGCGGACTGGCGGTCGGCGCCCGATGGCGTGGATGTGCTGATGGACCGCATCCTTATCCGCACGCATTTCCCGTCCTATGCGCATGACATCGCAACGGTGCTCCATATCCGGCGCGCGGGTGACATCAGCGGTCAGCAGATGGGGGCGTGGATGCTGGAGCAGATCCGCGCCGCCGGTGGGCGGCTGCTGCGCGCGCGCCTTGCCGGCATCGAGGGCGCAGCGCCCTTCACGCTGCGGCTGGACGGCGTGAATGGACCGGCGACGCTGCGCGCGGACCGCATCGTCAACGCGGCCGGCCCCTTCTTCGCCGAGGTCGCGGCCATGCTGGGCGAGACGGTGCCGCTGCAGACCGTCTTCCAGCAGAAGATCGCCTTCGAGGACCGCGAGCGCGCCATCCCGCGCGCCATGCCCTTTTCCATCGACCTGGACGGCCAGACACTGTCCTGGACGGAGGAGGAGCGCGAGATCCTCGCCTCCGATCCGGAGACGGCGCCGCTCACCCGGCCGATGCCCGGCGCGATCCACTGCCGGCCGGAAGGCGGCGACAACGGCACCTGGCTGAAGCTGGGCTGGGCCTATAACCGGACCTCCTCCGACCCGCATGCCGAGCCTCCGCCGGTCGATGCCAACTTCCCCGACGTGGTGCTGCGCGGGGCGAGCCGCCTCAACCCCGCGCTCGCTGCCTATATCGGCCGGCTGCCGCGCGGCGCGCGCCACTATGGGGGCTACTACCCCATGACGCCCGAGAACTGGCCGTTGATCGGACCCATGCGCACGCCTGGTGCCTTCATGGCGGGTGCGCTGTCGGGCTTCGGCACCATGGCCGCGACCGCCACGGGCGCACTCTGCGCCGCCTGGATGCAGGGCAAGCCGCGGACGGGCTACGCTGATCTCTTCACGCTGCGACGCTACGACGATCCGGTCCTGATGGCGGAGCTTCGCGGCGATGAAAGCAAGGGCGTCCTGTGACGCCGATACAACTGGGAAAGGCAAGGAGGCATCGAGATGCAGACGAAGCGGAAGACCCCGATGCGGCGCATTGCCGCGATCCTCGGACCCGCCGCGGTGCTGGCCGTCGTGCTGGGCGCCGGCCACGCCTTCGCGCAGGCGCAGCCGCAGGCGAACACGACCGAGGCGGTCCGCCAGCGCGGCACGCTGCGCTGCGGCGTGCAGGGGCCGAGCAACCCCGGCTTCGGTGCACCCGATTCGCGCGGCGAATGGCAGGGCTTCAACGTCGATCTCTGCCGCGCCATCGCCATCATGATCCTCGGCGACCCGAGCAAGATCACCATCGTGCCCCTCTCGACCCAGGCGCGCTTCCCGGCGCTGCAATCGGGCGAGATCGACGTCGCGACCAACAGCACGACCTGGACGATGCAGCGCGACTCGCAGCTCGGCTTCAACTTCCCGGCCATCATATTCTATGACGGCCAGGGCATCATGGTGCGCCGCTCGCTCGGCATCGACAGCGCCACGAAGCTCGACGGCGCGACGATCTGCGTGCCGCCCGGCACCACCACCGAACTCAACCTCACCGACTGGTTCAGGGCGCGGAACCTGCGGTTCACGCCACTGGTCATCGAATCGCGCGTCGAGCTGACCCGCGCCTACGATGCCGGCCGCTGCGACGCGATCACCTACGATTCGACCATCCTCTACGCGCAGCGCACCACGCTGCAGAACCCCCGCGACCACATCGTCCTGCCGGAGCGCCTGTCCAAGGAGCCGCTGACCGTCTCGGTGCGCCACGGCGACGACCGCTTCCACGACATCGTCGGCTGGGCGGTCTTCACGCTCATCAATGCCGAGGAACTCGGCATCACCAGGGCCAATGTCCGGGAGCAACTGAACAGCCGCGACCCGCAGGTGCGGCGACTGCTGGGCGTCGAGGGCGCGCTCGGCGAGACGCTCGGCATCAGCAACGACTTCGGCCTGCGCATCATCGAGGCACTCGGCAACTATGGCGAGATCTTCGAGCGCAATCTCGGACCCTCGACGCCGCTCGGTGTCGATCGGGGGATCAACCGGCTCTACACGGATGGCGGCATCCTCTACGCTCCGCCGCTGCGCTGAGCATACCGCTGCGCTGAGCATATGGCGGGCCGCGCTCACGCCGACCGCGGTTCATTCCCGTCCGCATGTCCTGACCATGGGCGCGGGCGTGGCCCCCACCACATATCCTCATGGACGGAGACCGGGAGGAAGTGCTCGAGGCAGCCCGGGCGCTGATCGTGATCTCGCCTCCCCGGCGACCCGGGCGCCTCCCCGGGCATCGAACCGGCCGTTGTGGTCATGCGGCACGCCGGCGGGGTGGACAGCGCCGCAGGTGGCGCTGCCTTCGGCTCGTACCTCTCAGCCAGGACCGGCAGTTCGACAAAGGGGGAGCCAAGGGAGAAGTTCCTCCCCCCGCTACCGCCCCAACAGCACCAGCACCACGCCCGCCACCACGGTCAGTGCCCCGATCACGTCGCTGCGCCTCATCCGTTCGTTCAGGAAGAACCGGCTGAACAGCAGGGTGAACAGGATCTCGATCTGCCCCACCGCGCGCACCAGCGCGACGGGCGCATAGGCGAAGCCCGTGAACCAGCAGGCCGATCCCATGGCCGAGAGCGCGCCCACCTGCGCCGAGGACCGCCAGGTGCTGAAGAGCTGCGGGATCGAGCCCGGCTCGCGCGCCAGCAGCCAGCCTCCCTGCATGAGCGTCTGCAGCGTGTTGATGACGACGAGGGTCTCGAGCGCCCGCAGCGTCGGGTCCGGCCCGTCGAGCGCCTTCGTCGCGGCCCGGATGGCAAGCGCGCAGAGCGCGAAGGCGAGCCCCGCGCCAAGGCCGTAGATGGCCGAAGGCTGCACCGTCGCGGCCAACGCCTCGCGCAGCGATTTCACGCGCCCGGCGAGCGACAGGTAGAGCGTCCCCGACACCGAGACGGCGATGCCCGCCCAGGCGAGCGCCGGGAAGGACTCACCGAGGAAGATCAGCGCGATGAAGGCGGCCTGCACGGCTTCGGTCTTGGAATAGGCGGTGCCGACCGCGAAGCCGCGATGCCCGAAGGACATGATGAGCAGATTGGTGCCTATGATCTGCCCGAAGCCGCCGAGAGCGCAGTAGACCAGGTAGGTGCCGGTGATGGTGGAAAGGTGCCCGCCGATGAGGGTGAGGTAGAGCGTGACCAGCAGCATCCCGACCGGCACGCCGTAGAGGTAGCGCACCACCGCCGCGGCATTGACCGAAAGCTGCCCGCGCAGCTTCTGCTGCAGGGCGGTGCGCCAGGTCTGGAAGAGGCCGGCGAGGAGTGTCGCCGCAACCCAGATGGGCATCAGCCGAGCCTCGGGTCCAGCCAGGGTCTCGGCATGGGCTGCCAGGGCGTCAGCCGCGCGCCGGCCTCGTCCAGCGCATCGCCGAGGCCGGGCGCGTCGGGAAGCGCCGCGCTGCCGCGGTCGAAGCGGAGATCGTGCCCGGTGACCAGGGTGAAGAAGCGCTCCGTCTCGCCGAACTGCACCTCGAGCGGCAGCAGGTTCGGGAGGGTGGCGCAGAGGTGCACCGAATGCGCGTGGCAGACCGGGCCCGTGGGGTTGTGTGGCGCGATCCCGATGCCGGCGGTCTGGGCCAGGGCGGCGATGCGCCGGATCTCCTCATGGCCCCCGGCGTATTTGATGTCGGGCATCAGCACGTCATAGCAGCCCGCCTCGATGATGGCGCGATAGGCGCCGAGGCCGGCGAGCGTCTCGGCGCCCGCAAGGCGCATGCCGCGGTCGTTGGCCATGGCGCGCAGGCGCCGGATGGCGGCGTGGTTCGCCTCCGAGACCGGGCATTCCAGCCAGAACAGGCCGAAGGGCGCGACATCCTGCACCAGCCGCGCGGCACCGCCCGGGGAGAAGCGCCAATGGGCATCGACCATGATGTCGATGCCCGGCCCCACGGCGTCGCGGACTGCGGCGATGCGCGCGAGGCCCTGGGCATAGGCGCCGCGCTGCGCGGCATCCGCGGCATCTTCCCAGACCAGCGGCTCGAAGGGCGCGAGCTTCACGGCGCGGAAGCCCTCGGCCGCCGCGCGGCGGGCGGCGGCGGCGAAGCCTTCGGGCGTGCGCGGATCGGCGCCGCGATTGATGTTGGCATAGAGCGGCACCGCGTCGCGCAGCCTGCCGCCGAGCAGCGCGTGGATCGGCCGCCCCGCCGCCTGGCCCGCCAGGTCCCACAGCGCCTGCTCGAAGGCCGAGAGCACGGCATGCGCGACGAGCCCGCCAGGCGCATGGGGGATGAGCCGCGCGATGCGGTTGCGGGCGAGCGCGTCCTCGCCGGGGAGGTTGGCGGCGAGGCGCGCGGTCTCGGCCTCGAGCAGCGCCTCCTGGTTCGCCAGGGTGCATTCCCCGGTTCCGGTGCGCCCGTCCTCGGTGCGCACCAGGATGAAGGACCAGTTCGTCTTGGGCGTGACGTTGACGCCGAGGAATTCGATCGCGGTGATTCGCATGCTCACTGGGCCTGGATGTTGGCGGCGGCGGCCAGGCGCTTCCACTTGGCGATGTCGCTCTCGATGCGCGCCTGGAACTCGGCCGGGGTGGAGACCACGAAGGTGCCGCCGAGCAGCCGCACGCGGTCGAGCAGCATGGCGTTGGACTTCAGCGCGTTCAGCGCGTCCCATAGCTGCCGGCGGATCGACATGGGCGTGCCCTTGGGTGCGAGGATGCCGTTCCAGGCCACCGTCTCGAAGCCCTGCAGGCCGCTCTCGCTCACGGTCGGAGTGTCCGGCAGGTCGGGGTGTCGCTGCAGCGTGGTGACGGCGAGCAGCCTGACCTCGCCCCGCTGGATGTAGGGCATGATGTTCACGAGGTTGACGAAGGCGACCGGCGCCTCGCCCGAGATCACCGCCTGGGCGAGTGCCGGCGTGCCGCGATAGGGCACGTGCTGGATGTCGAGGCCCGCCTGGTTCCTGAACAGCTCCATCGACATGTGCGCCGAGGAACCGACGCCGCCCGAGGCATAGTTCAGCTCCCCCGGCGTCGCCCTGATGGCGGCGATCAGCCCGGCCACATTGCCGACCGGCAGCACGCGGCTGTTCACCACCAGCGCGTTCGGCCCGACCACCAGCAGCGCGACGGGATCGAAGGCATCGGTCAGGTCATAGGGCAGGTCGCGGTAGATCGCCGCGTTGATGCCGTTCGACCCGGCATTGCCGAGCAGGAAGCTGTAGCCATCCGGCGCGGCGCGGAAGGCGGCCTCGACGCCGATGCGCCCGCCGGCGCCGCCGCGGTTGTCGGGCACGAAGGGCTGGCCGAGCCGTGCCTCCAGCAACGGCCCGATCAGCCGCGCAGTGGTGTCGTTCCCGCTGCCGGGCGCATCCGGCAGGATCAGGCGCACCGGCCGGTCCGGCCAGCGGGCCTGGGCAAGGGCGGGCCCGGCCAGCGCCGCGGCGGCGGCCGCGACGAGATGGCGGCGGTGGATCATGGCGTCGGTCCTTCCGGGGCCCGCGCAGCGTGGCCCGAAGCGGGCCGCGCATCAATGCGGGGCGCGGCCTCGGTCGCGGCGCCGGATGCGGTTCCGGCCGGGGGGATCGGCGATCATGTCCGCCGGGCCGGATCGTGCGGGCAGGGCCGAGGGGCTGTGCGCGACCTCCGCGCACGGGCCGGCCGCGGCGATGGTGCCTGCGGAACCGGCCCGGCGGGCCGCACCCATGGCGATGACCGCGCCGCCGGAGACGATGCCCGGTTCACCTGCGTTTGGCTTTGGTGCCGCCCATGCGTGGTCAGTCCTCCATGCGGTAGCGGAAGTTGCAATGGCTGGCGCCACCCATGATGGTCTGCGTACGCTCGAGCTTCAGCTTCGGGTGGTAGCCTTCGCAGAAGGCGCCATCGCGATTGCAGGACAGCACGGCGCCGAGCTCGGCGAGGCCCATCTCGCGGTACATCTCGGCATAGCGGCAGCGGGTGACGTTGAAGTCGTAGTGGGTCTCGTCCTTGCGCAGCGTTTCGATGCGCAGGGCGTCGCCCTTGGTCCAGAGCGGCTGCAGGGCGATGAAATGGGCCAGCGACGGCTCGCCGCCCGGCGCCTCCTTCGCCATCTCCGCGGCGCCCTGCTTCGCGAGCTTCACGATGGCGCGGGAGAGGATGTCCTTCGCCCGGGCCTCGCCCAGGTCGGCCTTCATCTCCTCGTAGATGCCCTTGGCGAAGGCGGCCTCGATGCGCCGCTGCTCCAGGATTCCCAGGCGGTCCTCGGCCATGAAAAAAGCCTCCTTGGCGTGGGGTGACGCCAGGGAGGCTATCGCGATGCCCGCGCCGCGGCGAGCCGGTTACCGGGCGTAGAGGCCCGAATTCGTCACGACGATGCGGCTGGCGCGGCAGATATCGACGCGGCGCAGTTCCGCGGCACGGCCGTTCTGCCAGACGATGCGGAAGTCGTACTGGCCCGCGTTGTTGGCCGAGTAGTTCACGAAGCGCCCGGGCGGCAGCACGTTCGAACCGAGCTGGTCGACGCCCCAGTTGCTGATGCTCGCATGGCTGAAGAAGAGCTGCATGACGGTGAGGGAGGAGTTGTTCACCACCCGGAAGCGCGTGTCGCAGGCTACCGGCGCCGGCGCGACATAGGTCGGCTGCGGGACGTAGACCGTCTGCGGGGCACAGGCCGAAACCGCGGCGGCCCCGAGCAGTGCGAAGAGGGCGGTCAGTTTGCGGCGGAACATGCGATACGGGCCTCCCGGCAGAATGGGCGCTCCTGCGCAGGCCGCCCTGTTTCGACAATGCGACGTTATGCAACGAATCGTGTGCGGGCAAGGTTCCGCGGACTTGCGCCGGGGCGGCCGGGCATGGTGCTGTGAAACAGTTCGTCAACGGGAGCGGACGCATGACGATCGGGCAGTGGTTCAGCTTCGGGGGCAGGATCAGGCGGGCGACCTGGTGGCTGGGCTACGTCCTGCCGATCCTGCTGATCAGCATCGTCGCGACGGTGATCGACGTCTCCCTCGGCTTCGTCACCATCGTCGCCGATGACGCGGCGCCGGCGGGCGGCGTCTCGTTTGCCACCTACGGCATCGGGCCGTTCAGCATCATCGCGCTGCTGGTGAACACCATCGGCGGCCTGGCAGGGCAGGCGAAGCGGTGGCACGACCGGGACAAGTCGGGCTGGTGGGTGCTGATCGCCCTCATTCCCCTCATCGGGCCGATCTGGAGCTTGATCGAGCTCGGCTTCCTGCCCGGCACGGCGGGGCCGAATCGCTTCGGGCCCGATCCGCTCGGCGGTGGCGGCACCCCGCAATGGCAGGCCGCGCCGCCGCCGGGCCAGGGCTGGCAGGCCGGCCCGGCGCCGCAATGGCAGCCTCCGCCGGGCCAGCCGCAGTGGCAGCCGCCTCCGGCCCAGGGATGGCAGCCGCCTGCCCAGGGCGGGTATCCGCCACCCGGCTGGCAGGCACCGCAGCAG